>NZ_JBFALJ010000033.1:0-116840 GCF_040660195.1 Streptomyces sp. NPDC050147
ACGTCGAGACCAAGCAGGCCATGCGCCCGCGCGACGCCATGGCGTCCGCCGGTAAGACCCTGGTCGAGCTGTTCGGTCTGGCCCGCGAGCTCAACGTCGAGGCCGAGGGCATCGACATGGGCCCCTCGCCCACCGACGCCGCACTCGCCGCCGACCTGGTACTGCCGATCGAGGACCTGGACCTCACCGTTCGGTCGTACAACTGCCTCAAGCGCGAGGGCATCCACTCCGTGGGCGAGCTCGTGGCCCGTTCCGAGGCGGACCTGCTCGACATCCGCAACTTCGGCGCGAAGTCGATCGACGAGATCAAGGCGAAGCTGCACGGCATGGGCCTCGCGCTCAGGGACAGCCCGCCCGGGTTCGACCCCGTCGCCGCCGTGGACTCCCTCGGCGCCGCAGACGACGCGGACGCCGGGTTCGTCGAGACCCAGCAGTACTAAGACTGCCCCAGGTCGCGCGGCAACCGGGAGTCAATGCCGGGCCGCGCGACCAGGCGCACGACGGAGCGGGCAAAGCGATCAGTGTGCACCCGAGCGGCGTGCCCCGGCGCCCACATCCAGCCATGTTCAGGGCCCGATCCGGCAAGTTGCTGCCGACCGACACCTCGGACCGTAAGGTGAGGTGGATACGACAGCGTGCCTGGGGGTGAGACCGATGGCTTTCACCGAGATAGCTGTAGCCCTGATTACGACCGGGCCTGCCTACATCGCGGTCTGGTTGGCCGTACGCAAGGCCCAAGGCGAGCAGGCGCAACCGCAGACCTGCGCGCAGCACGTCGGCTGTGGGCAGTGTGCGGATCGAACCACGACGGGTGACATGCCGGGACAGTCCGTGGCTTGGGCTCTCGCTTCCTGACCACCTCCCCTTCACGGTACTTGGGCGGGCCCGCCACCTCCACGGTGGCGGGCCCGCCGCGTATGGCCGGTCGCGTTGGGTTCAGCCGGTTCGAACCGCGGCTCGTTCCTTGGTTGTTGTGGCAGCAGATGACTGAGGCTTCTCTGGCCTTGAGTCGCCAGGTGCGAGTGTCGTCTTGGCCGCGGCCGCGCTCGCGTCGGCGGCGGGCACCTGGTCAGCAGCCGCCCGATGTGGCGGCCTGGGCGCCCACGCCGATCTGCAGGGTGGACGGCGTCGCGCAACAGCCGCCGCCCGACTCTTCGGCGCCGGCCGGTTCGTCGAACAGGCCCGCGCCGCCGCAGACCCCGGTCTCGGGCAGGGTCAGCTCGACGCGCTCCGCGGCTTCCTGGTCTCCGGCGAGGGATGCGGCGATGGAGCGGACCTGCTCGTAGCCGGTCATGGCGAGGAAGGTGGGGGCGCGGCCGTAGCTCTTCATGCCGACCAGGTAGACGTCCCTCTCCGGGTGGGAGAGCTCTCCCACGCCGTGCGGGTAGACGGTGCCGCAGGAGTGCTGGTTGGGGTCGATCAGCGGGGCCAGTTCGACCGGGGCCTGGAGCCGCTCGTCCAGGCCCAGGCGCAGCTCCTCCAGGAAGGAGAGGTCGGGGCGGAAGCCGGTGAGGACGATGACCTCGTCGACCGGGTCGAGGCGGCGGCCGTCCTCGGCCAGGAGCACCAGCTGCTTGCCGCTCTCCTCGACGGCATCGGTGCGGAATCCGGTGACGGCGTCGGCGTGACCGTCGTCCACCGCCGCCTTGGCCGCCAGGCCGAGCGCCCCGCGGGCAGGCAGCTGGTCCGCCTCGCCGCCGCCGAAGGTCGAGCCGCTGATGCCGCGCCGCAGCACCCAGACCGCGTGGGTGTGCGGGGCGCCCTTGGCGAGGTCGGCCAGGTAGGCGAGAGCGGTGAACGCGGAGGCGCCGGAGCCGATCACGGCGGTGCGCTTGCCCGCGTAGCGCGCCCGTACGACCGGATCCATGAGGTCGGGTACGCGGTAGGAGACACGCGCACCGGCGGTGCGCTCGCCGAGGGCGGGCAGGCCGTCGCCGCCGATCGGGCTGGGCGTGGACCAGGTGCCGGAGGCGTCGATGACCGCGCGGGCGGTGAGCCGCTGCTCGCTGCCGTCGGCCCTCTGGATGTGCACGGTGAAGGGCTGCTGGTCGCGGTCGGCGTCCACGACGCGGTCCCGGCCCTGGCGGGAGACGCCGGTCACCGTGGAGCCGAAGCGGACCTTGTCGCCCAGGACGTCGGCCAGGGGCTGCAGGTACTTCAGCGCCCAGTCGCCGCCGGTCGGATAGGTCGCCGCGTCCGGCTTGACCCATCCCGTCGGGGCCAGGAGCTTCTCGGCCGCGGGGTCGACGACCTCGCCCCAGGTGGAGAACAGGCGCACGTGGCTCCACTCGCGTACGGCCGCTCCGGCCCTGTCCCCCGCTTCCAGGACGAGGGGTTCGATGCCGCGCTCGACGAGGTGGGCGGCCGCGGCCAGGCCGATGGGGCCGGCTCCGATGACGACGACGGGAAGCTGCTGGGTGCTCATGATGCTCGGTCTCCTCAGGGCGGGGCGAAGTGGGTGAGCGGGCGCGGGTGAGGCCGCCGACTGCGTGTGCCGGCGCGTCTTCGCCGCTCGGGCGACGCCGGACTTCCTATTTCGATGTCTGTCGATGCCTTCCGCTGGGTGGAGCTTGCCACTGGTATCGATGAGTGTCAACATAGACATATGTCGAAGTCGAAGGTTGTGGAACTGCCGGTGCTGGACGCCGACGCCGTGGTGCCGTGCTGCCCGCCCATCACCGCCGGAGAGCTGTCGCTCGAGGACGCCGAGCGGATGGCCGGCATGTTCAAGGCGCTGTCCGACCCGGTGCGGCTGCGCCTGTTCTCCAAGGTCGCCTCGCACCCGGGCGGCGAGGCGTGCGTCTGCGACATCTCCGACGTCGGCGTCTCCCAGCCGACCGTCTCCCACCACTTGAAGAAGCTGAAAGACGCGGGCCTGCTGACCTCCGAGCGCCGCGGGACCTGGGTGTACTACAAGGTGGCGCCCTCCGTGGTCGCTGCGATGTCGGCGATGCTCGACCTGCGCGGCTGACGGCGGGCGCCGGTCAGCGGCAGCACGCCGGGGAATCCTTCAGCGCGTCGAGGCACTTGGCCATACCCCGCCACCGGCGCGCCAGAAGACCTGCTTGCCCTCCCCCACGAAAGCGATTGACGCTGTGGTGTTGTTCGTGAAGCATCCGGCCCGTGACGACGAACACCGCTCATGACCAGCCTGCCCACCAAGAAGGCTCATCGGCCGAACGCCCGCTGGCCCTGATCACCGGGGTGGGCCGCACCGTCGGTATCGGCGCGGGTATCGCCCGCCGGCTGGCCGCATCAGGCTGGGACATCGCCTTCACCTACTGGACCCCTTACGACGACCGTATGAGCTGGGGCAGCGAGCCCGGCGCGACCGACGTGATCAGCCGGTCCCTGGCCGAACTCGGTGCGTCCACCACCGCGATCGAGGCGGATCTCGCCGACCCGGATACCCCGGCACGCGTCTTCGACGAGGTCGAACGGCAGATGGGCAGTGTCACCGCGCTGGTGATGAGTCACTGCGAGTCCGTCGACTCTGGGCTGCTTGACACCACCGTCGAGAGTTTCGACCGGCACTTCGCCGTCAATGCGCGCGCCACCTGGCTGCTCATTCGCGAGTTCGGACGCCGCTTCGCCGCAGAACGGGGAACGGGCCGGATCGTCAGCCTCACCAGTGATCACACCGTCGGCAACCTGCCCTACGGGGCCAGCAAGGGTGCCCTGGACCGCATCACCCTGGCAGCCGCACACGAACTCGCCCACCTCGGCGTGAGCGCCAACGCGATCAACCCCGGGCCGGTCGACACCGGCTGGATGCCCGAGGAAGTGCGGGAGCACTGCGTCCGCAGCACCCCGCTCGGCCGGCTCGGCACTCCGCAGGACACCGCGCACCTTGTGGACTTCCTGTGCTCCAGGGAGGGCGGGTGGATCAACGGTCAGCTGCTGATGAGCAACGGTGGCATCGCGTAGGCGCCCAAAGTGGGCGCTCGCCCGTGGCCTAGGGCCTGTTGCGAAAGTGGATCAAGGTCATAGATGTTCACGGTCCGTGGGACGTGGCGATCTGACGAACGGCCAGTGGGAGCGGCTGGAGCCGTTGCTGCCGGTGGGCAAGAAGCCGGGCCGCCCTCGGACCTGGGCCCATCGGCAGCTGATCGACGGCATACGGTGGCGGACCCGGACCGGTGCGCCGTGGCGTGACCTCCCCGAACGCTACGGGCCTTGGGGCCGGGCCTACGACCTGTTCCGTCGGTGGCAGCGTGACGGCACCTGGAAACAGATCTTCGAGCAGCTGCAGGCCAAGGCTGACGCAAAAGGCCTGATCACGTGGGATGTGAGCGTGGACTCCACGATCGCCCGCGCTCATCAGCACGCCGCTGGCGCGCGTAAAAAAGGGCTCTTCAGAAAGAGCCTCCGGGCGGCGTCTTCACCGAACCGGAGGATCACGGTCTCGGGCGTTCGCGCGGCGGGCTGACCACCAAGCTGCACTTGGCCGTGGAGCAGGGACAAAGGCCACTGTCGCTGCTTGTCACTGCTGGCCAGCGCCATGACAGCCCGCAGTTCCAGCCGGTCTTGGAGCGCATCCGGGTGCCCCGCACGGGTCCGGGCCGGCCGCGCACCAAGCCGGACAGGGTCCGTGCGGATAAGGCGTATGGCTCCCGCGCGAACCGGGCCTACCTGCGCAGACGCGGGATCGGCTGCACGATCCCGGAGAAGGCGGACCAGGTCCGCAACCGCAGGACGCTCGGCTCCCGTGGCGGGCGCCCGCCCAAGTTCGACAAGGACGACTACAAGGAGCGCCACGCGGTGGAGTGCGGGATCAATCGCCTCAAGCGCCACCGAGCCGTGGCTACGAGGTACGACAAGCTCGCCGTCCGCTATGAGGCGACTGTGCTGGTCGCGGCCATCAACGAGTGGCTGTGACCAGCGCAGTCGGAACACTCTCGGCGATCAGGACCTCAGGAGCGGTTCTTATGTCCGCTGGCTCCGGGTGCTCAACCGGTCGATCTCGGCGAGCACGTGGTCCACAAGCGGACGGACCTGTGCCGTCAACGTCTCGCTCCAGCTTTCATCGGAGTAGCGGCAGTTGAGATAGAGCTGCCTGGCGTGCTCGAGAGCGGGGCGGTGTTCGGGAGGGAGCTGGGCGAGGGCCCAGTCTGCGGCAGCATCCTTCGGCCTGATCTGGCCGGTGGTGAGCGTGGACCAGATGCGTGCGAAGGTCAGCAGGACGTTGCGGGTGTCGGCGTCCAGGTTGTCGAGCAGGTCGGGGATGCCCGCCACGCTTGCCCGGACCAGGTCGGAGTGCGGGACGGGGCCGAGGATCTGTGTCGGCCGTGGGCCGGCGAGGGGGTAGTCGCCGGTCAGTGCCATCGTGATCAGCACGGCCAGGTCGGGCATCGGCTCCGGCCGGGGGACCTTCCCGGCCTCGTACTCGGCGCGCAGCCACTCGCCGTACAGGAAGTCGCAGGTCGGAGGGTATCGCCATGGCTGGACCCCGGACTGGACTACCACGGTGAGCTCGACCGGGCGGGTCTTGTTCCCGGAGCCAGAGATCCCGAGCAGGCCACCGAGAAGCGCCCGTCGTTCCCGCTCGTTCATCGACCTCCGGGAAATGAGCAGTACGTCCAGGTCGCTGGCTGGTCTGAGGCCTCCGAGCACGGAAGATCCGTGAAGGTAGGCGCCGATGAGATCCCCGCCCAGCACACCACCGGCCAATCCCGCGATCTCCTGAAGCTGATTCACCGCGCCAGTGTCTCCCGTTGTCCGGCACGACTGCACGGCATTATGGGGCGGCTCACGGTCCGCCATCACGCGAGCGTGCTGGTTGCAACCGTCAACGAGTGGCTGTGACCAGCACTTTCGCAACAGGCCCTAGTTCCGACCACCCAGTTTCGGTCTGGTCACCTCGTCCTCAGGTGGAGTCGGTTCTTCGCGGCCTTGCCCTCGCTCCGGTCGATCAGTTTGATTCAGTGGCGACTCCGGTCAGGCGCAGCACTCGCACCCGGGGCGGCAACCGCATGCATCGTGCGCCTGCTCGGCTTCGGCGGGGAGCGGTACGGCGCAGCAGCCCTCGCCTCTCCAGGCTTCTCGGCCTTCCTTGACCGCGACGGCGGCGATGATCAGGGCCGCGATCGGGTCGGCCCAGGACCAGTCGAACAGCCAGTTCGCGAGCAGGCCCATGAGCAGGACGCCCGACAGGTAGGTGCACAGCAGAGTCTGCTTGGAGTCGGCGACGGCGGACGCGGAGCCCAGTTCGCGCCCGGCCTTGCGCTGAGCGGCGGACAAGAACGGCATGATCGCCAGGGACAGGGCAGCGAGCGCGATACCGACCACGGAGTGTTCGGCTTCGCCGGTGCCCGCCAGTGCGCGTACGGCGTCGACGGTGACGTAGGCGGCGAGGGCGAAGAAGGAGACGGCGATGATCCGCAGAGTGGTCTTCTCCCGAGCCTCACGCAGCGCGTGGTCGCGCGCGGAGAACTGCCAGGCGACCGCAGCGGCGGAGGAGACCTCGACGACGGAGTCCAGGCCGAAGCCGACCAGCGCGGTGGAGGAAGCGATCGTCCCGGCGGTGATCGCGACGACAGCCTCGATGACGTTGTACGCGATCGTGGCAGCGACCAGCAGGCGTATCCGTCGGGTGAGCGCGTCGCGGCGGGACGGGGTGGGGCCGAGGGATATCGCGGTCATCAGCAGCACTCCTTCTCGGCGGTGTCCGGGCAGGTCCCGTCCGACTCGACCGCCACCACCGCGGCGAGGAGATGCTCCAGGGCGTGGCCGAAGCGCTCATCAGCAAGCTCGTAGCGGATGCGGCGCCCGTCCGCGACGGTGACGACGAGACCGCAGTCGCGCAGGCAGGCCAGGTGATTGGACAACCTGGTTCGGGAGATTCCGAGCTCATCGGCAAGATCCGCGGGATAGGCCGGGGCCTTGCGTAGCGTAAGCAGGACCCGGCAACGGATCGGGTCGGCGAGCGCGCGGCCGAAACGAGCCAGCACGTCGATGTCGGAGGCAACGGGCATCAGCACGCCTCGACAGTACATGAGATCCTGAATTCAGGGAATCCTGGATCGCCAATATCGCGGCGGGTGTTCAGCGCGTCAGAAGCAGTGCGACGTCACGGGCCATCTCCCGGGCCGTGCGACCGACTCCGATCAGGGTGGCGGAGGCGGGGCCGATCCAGTCTCCGTATCCGAGCAGGTGTACGCGGGGCTCTCCCACTGCGCGAGTGCCCTCGGTGACGATGTGCCCGCGAGCGCCTCGCAGGCCCAGCGGTGCCAGGTGGGACAGGGCGGGCCTGAAGCCGGTGCACCAGATCACCGTGTCCGCGAGCGCGGTTGTCCCGTCGGCCCATTCGACTCCGCCGCTGGTGAGGCGCTGGAACATCGGCTGGGCTTTGAGGAGTCCGGCGTCGCGAGCGGCGCGCACCGGGGAGACGGCGACGATGTCACCGAGTGAGGCGACCCCGCCCGTATCGGCTGCGCCCGCGTCAAGGGCACGGCGACGGGCGGTCGCGGCGTCGAACAGGGCGCGCCCGTCGATGTCGTCGGCCAGGAAACGCGCCGGGCGCTGGGTGACCCAGGTCAACTCGGCGTCGGCCAGGGCGAGATCGGCGGCGATCTGCGCGCCGGAGTTCCCTCCGCCGACCACGATGACACGCTGACCGGCGAAGTCGGCCGGCCGCCGGTAGCCGGTGGTGTGCAGCTGACGCCCGGTGAACACCTCACGGCCCGCGACAGCCGGCCAGAACGGGCGCCACCAGGTGCCGGTCGCCGAGATGACCGCCCGCGCCGACCAGACGCCCGCGTCCGCCTCCACCCGCAGCCGCCCGCCCTCCGGACGTACGGCGTCAACGCGGACCGGGCGCAGCACGGGCAGGCCGTAGCGCTGCTCGTAGTCGGCCAGGTAGTCCACGACGTGTCCAGCGTCCGGGTACTCCTCACCGCTCTGGGCGGGCATGAGCCGTCCCGGCAGCGAGGAGAACGCCGCCGGGGAGAAGAGGTGCAGGGAATCCCAGGTGTGTCGCCAGGCCCCGCCCGGGTCGTTCTGGGCGTCGAGGATGACGAAGTCGAGCTTCTCGCGGCGCAGGTGGTATCCGGCGGCGAGCCCTGCCTGCCCGCCGCCGATCACCACCACGTCCGTTGTGTGTGTCACGGGGCCGTCGTCAGCGATTGGGCGCTGAATTTCCTGCGCCAGGCCAGGGCGACGTACACCAGGCCGATGAGCACCGGCACTTCGATGAGCGGGCCGACGACGCCGGACAGGGCCTGGCCGGAGGTGACGCCGAAGGTGGCGATGGCAACGGCGATGGCCAGCTCGAAGTTGTTGCCCGCGGCGGTGAAGGCGAGGGTCGCGGTGCGGTCGTAGGCGAGGCCAAGGCCCTTGCCCAGCAGGAACGTTCCGAAGAACATGACGGCGAAGTAGACCAGGAGCGGCAGCGCGATCCGTACGACGTCCAGCGGCTGCGAGGTGATCGTCTTTCCCTGGAGGGCGAAGAGGATGACGATCGTGAACAGCAGCCCGTACAGCGCCCATGGGCCGATCTTGGGAAGGAAGTCGGACTCGTACGTCTCGCGGGTCAGCTTCTTCTCTCCGATGCGGCGGGTGAGGAATCCGGCAAGGAGCGGGACTCCGAGGAAGATGACGACGTTCAGCGCGATCTTCCACATGGAGATGTCGAGGTGCTCGCCGTCGCCGAGGCCGAGCCAGCCCGGCAGCAGGTCGAGGTAGAGCCAGCCCAGCAGGCCGAAGGCGATGACCTGGAAGACGGAGTTGAGCGCGACCAGGACGGCGGCGGCTTCGCGGTCGCCGCAGGCCAGGTCGTTCCAGATGATGACCATCGCGATGCAGCGGGCCAGACCGACGATGATCAGGCCGGTGCGGTACTCGGGCAGGTCGGGAAGGAAGATCCAGGCCAGCGCGAACATGACGGCCGGACCGACGATCCAGTTGATGACCAGGGACGAGGCCATGAGCTTGCGGTCGCCGGTGACCGTGTCGAGCTTGTCGTAGCGCACCTTCGCAAGGACCGGGTACATCATCACCAGCAGGCCGAGCGCGATCGGCAGCGAGATCCCGCCTACCTCGATCTTCGCCAGCGCGTCGTTCATGCCCGGGATCAGCCGGCCGAGCCCCAGGCCGACGGCCATGGCCAGCAGGATCCACACGGCCAGGTAGCGGTCGAGTGTGGAGAGCTTGGCGACGATGCCCTCGCCGGACGCGGCGCCCTGATCCGTCTGCGGGGTGGTGTCGGTGCGGCTCATCAGCAGGCCCTCTTGTTGGCGGCGGCGCCGCGGGCGGAAGCGGCGAGCTCGGCGAACTGAGCGGAGACCGAGGCCAGAACCTCGGGGCGCAGCTTGTAGTAGGTGAAGCGGCCGCACGGCTCGGTCTCCACCAGGCCCGCCTCGCGCAGCACCTTCATGTGGTTGGAGAGGTTGGTCTGCTTGGCGCCGGTCTCCTCCACCAGGTGCGTCGTGCAGAGCGTCTCCTGGGCGAGCAGGGTCACGATTTTCAGACGGAGCGGGTCGCCGAGCACCCGGATCACATCAGCATCCACTGAAGTCAGCATGGGCTGATACTGTCACATCATTGGGAGCTGATACCAGTCCGGGCTGGACCACAGGACCCGGTGGGACCCGTGGGAGCGGTAGGACCCATGGGACCGACAGGACCCGTGAAACCCGTAGGACCGACCGGTAGGACCGTCCGCCGCCCATCACTTTGCTGACTCTGCTGACAACTCATCACCACGAAAGAAGAGAGCCCATGACCACCTCTCCCGTCGCCTCCGTGCTCTTCGTCTGCGTCCACAACGCGGGGCGTTCGCAGATGGCCGCCGGGTTCCTCAACCACCTCGCGGGCAACCGGATCGAGGTCCGCTCCGCCGGGTCGGTCCCCGGCGACCAGGTCAACCCGGCAGCGGTCGAGGCCATGCAGGAAGTCGGCGTCGACATCTCCGCCCAGAAGCCGAAGATCCTCACCACCGAGGCCGTCCAGGCGTCCGACTACGTCATCACCATGGGCTGCGGCGACGCCTGCCCCGTCTTCCCCGGCAAGAAGTACCTCGACTGGGCGCTGGAAGATCCCGCGGGCCAGGGCATAGAGGCCGTACGCCCGATCCGCGACGAGATCAAGACGCGCATCGAGGCCTTGATCGCCGAGATCGACGCCCAGCAGGAGGGGTGAGCGTCAAAGACGGTCGACGTCAGCGACGCCCCGGCCCGTGACACAGCAGCCCGAGCGGCACCCCGAACCGGGGGGCCGAACCGGGGCGCCCAGTCAGGTGCCGAAGCGATGGCGCGCGTCCTCGATGTGACCGAGGTACTGGTGAGTCCAGCCGCAGAGGGCGTCGACCGCGGCGCGCAGGGCCCTACCCGGCTCGGTAAGGGTGTACTCGACCCGCGGCGGCACGGTCGGGTACACCGTGCGGCTCACCAATCCGTTGCGTTCCAGCATGCGCAGGTTCTGGGTGAGCATCTTGTGGCTGACACCCTCGACCTCGTTGCGCAACTCGCTGAAGCGCAGGGTGCGTTCACCGAGCGCCTCGATGATCAGAAGCGCCCATTTGTTGGCGACGTCCGAGAAGATCTCCCGCGCCAGGGAGTCCGCACGCCTCAGGTCGGCATCCTCGGGCAGGCCTTTGAGCTGCTGCTTGGTCGCCATTGAGTTCCCCAGCCACCTTAAGAGTGCGTTCTTCCAGTTCGGCTCTCACTCTCTTATGGTTCATCGGTAACCACAAGAGAGCATCGTTGCGCGCAGCCGCTCATGACGGTCACACCCCGCACCCCCCGGGGCTTAGGAAACGCCGCCCAGAGGCCGGAGGAAGCGGCGTTCATACCGCTTGATGCAGTGCGTCCGGCGAGCCAGTTCGAACGCCTCCTGGCACTCCGGATCAGAGATGCTGTCCGTACGGTACTGCTCGTACGCAGCGAGACTGGGAAACGAGAAAAGGGCGTACGCGATGTCGCTGTCGCCCTCACTCGGCAGAAAGTAGCCGTGGTGCGTCCCGCCGAAACGATTGACGAGCCCAACCCAGCGGCGGCCGTACTCCTCGAAGTCCTCGATCTTGTCGGCGTCGATCTCGTACTTCAGATGAATGGTGATCATGTCTACATGATGCAATGACAGCGGCCGGATCTCGTGAAGGTTCGCATCCCAGCGTTCGCCGACCGGACCCTTCGGGGACCGCTTGCACGCATGCCTCGTATGGCGACGCATGGCCTCGTACGGCCGCTGTAGCCTGCACTCATGATCAAGGGGAGATCAGCCGGACGAATAGCTCGCATGGCGGGAGACAACCGGTCGGAACGAGTGCTGATCCTGGCCAGCTTCGTGAACCGAGTCGGCAACGGCCTTTTCAACACGGCCGCAGCGCTGTACTTCACCCTGGTCGTGCAACTCCCGGCGGCGCAGGTGGGCGTCGCCCTCACCGTCGCCGGTCTGATCGGCCTGCTCGCCGGGATTCCGGGAGGCCACCTCGCTGATCGGCGAGGTCCTCGCGCGGTCATGATGCTGGCTCTTGCCGTGCAAGCGGTGGCAATGTCTGCCCTCGTATTCGTCGAGAGCTGGACCGCTCTCGCGGCCATCGCCACGATCGACCAACTGGCCGCCTCCGCGGGAGGAGCGGCGTGGGGAGCCCTCGTTGTCCGGGTCGGACCCGACCAACCGGCGCTCTTCCGGGCCAAATTGCGTACGTATGTCAATTTGGGCGTCGTTCTCGGCACCGTCGGCGCCGGCCTCGCGGTGGCAGCGAATAGCCGCACCGCCTATGTAGTGCTGATCCTTGGCAATGCGGCCAGTTTCGCGCTCTGTGCCCTGCTCCTGTTCCTGCTTCCCAACTACCGAGCGCTGGCGCCTCCGCCGCAGCAGCGCCGCTGGATGGCGCTCACCGACCGTCCCTTCGTGGCGTTCACAGCCCTCTTCGGGGCCATGGGCCTGCAGTACCCAGTCGTGTCGCTGCTGCTGCCGATCTGGATCTCGGAACACACGGACGCACCACGCTGGACCGTGGCCGCGGTATCCGCGATGAACGCCGGCGTCTGTGTCCTCCTGCAGACCAGAATTGGTTCCCGTATCGAAACCCCTCGCGACGGCGGCCGGGCGTTTCGCACCGCGGGGCTCCTCTTCCTGATCAGCTGTCCGCTGATGGCTCTGACCGCGCACGCTCCCGTCTGGGTGGCCGCCGGCCTCGTGATCGCGGCGATCTGCATCCACAGCCTCGGAGAAATATGGGAATCCTCGGCTGGATTCGCCCTCGGATTCGGCCTCGCGCCAGAGCACGCCCAAGGTCAGTACCAAGGACTCCTCGGCCTTGGCTTCAGCGCGGGACAGGCGCTGGCTCCGGCCATCCTCACCACCCTTGTGCTGGGTCTCGGTACTACTGGCTGGCTGCTCCTCGCCGTGTTCTTCGCGGCAGTCGGAGCTGCCGGCCCCCCGCTTGAACGCTGGGGCACACGGACCCGGACCCAGCAGGGGACACCGATGGCGGATTCCCGCACAGAGCCCGACGAGGCACATGCGTGACCCGACCGCAGCCGCCACCCGATCAACGTGACCACGATCCTCACCGGTCCAGCTTGATCACAACGGTGATGCGGCGTCGAGGTGAAGCACTTCATCCACCCCGAGCTCGGCCCGTTGGAGCTGACCTGCCAGACACTGCTCGATCCGCATCAGTCGCATCTCCTGCTCGTCCACACCGCCGTTCCCGGCAGCGAGAGCTACGAAAAGCTGCAGCTGCTGTCCGTCATCGAAGCGCACGCGCTGGCACAGGCATAGGCCCAGGCGCACGCTGGACCCGGTCGGTGGCCGGTCTCCACCGTCACCCGGGATACTCGTCGCCATGGATGAGGTCAAGGTCGTCGTCGCCCACTCCGAACGCGTGACCCTGCGCGTCGGTGACGTGTTCCTGAAGGTGGACGCCGATCAGGCGCGCATCGACATCGAGGTCGAGGCGATGGCCCTGGCGCCGGTCCCCACCCCGGAGGTCCTGTGGCGCAAGCCGCCCGTGCTCGCGCTCGCCGCGGTCCCGGGGACAGTGCTCGGCCGCCTCGGCGAGCCGTCGACCGCATCGCCTGCGGCGTGGACCTCGGCCGGTGCCGCCATCCGGCAGTTGCACGACGCGCCGTTGCCGCCCCGACCCGGCCGGGCCGGCCGGCGCCTCACAGAGTTGGCGGCGGAACTCGACGGCGAGTGTGAGTTGCTCGTGGCGAACGGCGTCCTGCCCGCCGACCTGGTCACCCGCAACCGCCAGGTCGCCGAGGCCGCGCTCCGGCCGTGGACTCCGGCGTTCACGCACGGCGACCTGCAGATCGCCCACGTGTTCGCCGACGGTGACAAGATCACGGGCATCATCGACTGGTCCGAGGCGGGCCAAGGTGACGCCCTGTACGACCTCGCCACCTTCACGCTCGGACATGAGGAGCACCTCGGCGAAGTCATCGCCGGCTATGGCACCGACGTCGACCTCGACGTGATCCGCGGGTGGTGGTCGTTGCGAAGTCTGCTGGGGGTTCGCTGGCTGGTCGAGCACGGCTTCGACCCGTTCGCGCCGGGCTGCGAGGTCGACGTGCTGAGATCCCGGATGTGAGGAACACGCGCCCGGCTGCTGCGAGTGCGGCTGCCTGCTCTGCGAAACATCGGGACAGTCCAGAGGATCCGGCCGATCCATGCAGGCACGCAATGTGGCCTTTGTGGCCGTGGCGCACCGGGCCCCGGTCTGCGGCAGAGTGACACCTTTGACAGCCGTCCCAGGAGGTGTCGTATGCCCCGACTCATGGCGTCTCGAGAGCTGAAAGTGGTCGTGGACCACAGGCTGTTCGGTCTGGTCGACGAGGAGGGTCAGGAAGGGGAACGGCCGGCGACACCGCGGTCGATGGGCAGTTTCGTCAGCTCCAACGCCACCATGCTCTACATCGGGTCGGAGGAGGACATCCTGAACGCGCAGTTGCTGCTGGAGGCCTGGGACGGCCCGGCGACGGCCGAGCCGGACACATGGCCCTCGACGAAGGTCCTGTCGCTGGACCTCCCCTCGGGTCGGTTCCTGGTGGACGAGACCGCGGCCGGGGGCAAGTCGGACGTCTTCCGGCTTCCGCACGCCGGCAAGTGGCGGGCACGGGTGGGATGGCGAGAGAACGACCCTGCCCCGGACGGCGGTTTCGCAGAGCCCGGAGGCTGGGCCCTGGTCCAGTTCTGGCCGGACGTGGACTGAGACAGGCAGACAGGCAGACAGGCATCAGGGAGACAGGCATGACGTGTGGGGCCCACCCCGTCGGGTGGACCCCAGTCATCCGGCTTCGTCGTTCAACCCGTCAGCGGACGGGAATGTAGAACGCGTCCTGGTCGAGCAGCCGGTCGACGTCGTACCAGCGGCCAAGGCGCCGCCATAGGGGTCGTCGGGGAACAGGTGCCGTCCGGCGCCCTCGTAGGTCGAGGCCATGGGGTACTCGTCGCAGTCGTACGGGCCCTCTTCCTAGGGCTCACCCTCGGGCGGGCGCGACCAGGAGGCCGACGGTGCCGCGCCCGTCGGTGCGCCTTACGCGGCGGCGTACCCGTACATCGCCGACTCCCCCAGCTCCTCCTCGATGCGGATGAGTTGGTTGTACTTGGCGGTGCGGTCCGACCGGGACAACGAACCGGTCTTGATCTGCCCGCACCCCGTGGCCACGGCCAGATCCGCGATGGTCGTGTCCTCCGTCTCACCGGAACGGTGAGACATGACCGCCGCCCATCCGGCCCGCCGTGCGGCTCCCACCGTTCCGAGCGCCTCGGTCAGTGTCCCGATCTGGTTGACCTTGATCAGGACCGCGTTGCCCACCCCCGTACGAATGCCCTCGCGCACCAGCGCCTCGTTGGTGCAGAAGACGTCATCACCGGTCAACTGGCACCTGTCCCCGACCCGCGCCGTCAGTTCACGCCAGCCGTCGTGGTCGTCCTCGGCCATCGGGTCCTCCACCGAGACGATCGGGTACGCGTCGATCAACTTGGCGAAGTAGTCGACCTGTTCGGCGGGCGTACGCCGGACCCCCTCCCCCACGTACGCGTACACGCCGTCCCGGTAGAACTCCGACGACGCGGGGTCCATGACGAGGCCGATGTCCGCGCCGGGCCGGTACCCCGCCCGCTCGATCGCGGCCATGACGAAGTCGAGCGCCTCCTCGGCCGTACGCAGCGCGGGCGCGAAGCCGCCCTCGTCGCCGACGGCAGTGGAGTGGCCCGCGGCAAGCAGGTCGCGGCGGAGCGTGTGGAACACCTCGGAGCCCATCCGGACGGCCTCCGCGAAGGTCCCCGCACCCACCGGAGCGATCATGAACTCCTGGAAGTCCAGCGGATTGTCGGCGTGGGCGCCGCCGTTGACTATGTTCATCATCGGCACCGGAAGCACGCGGGCGTCGGCCCCGCCGAGGTAGCGGTACAGCGGCTGCCGGTGCGAGAGGGCGGCTGCCTTCGCGGTGGCGAGGGAGACACCGAGCAGGGCGTTGGCGCCGAGCCGTGCCTTCGTGGGCGTGCCGTCGAGCGCGACGAGCGCGGCATCGAGGCCGGCCTGGTCGTCGGCGTCGCGCCCGGTGACGGCCGCGGCGATCTCGCCGTTCACGTGGGCCACTGCCCGGTCGACACCCTTGCCGTGCCACCGCCGCGCGTCGCCGTCGCGCAGCTCCACCGCTTCGCGGGCGCCGGTGGAGGCGCCGGAGGGGACGGCGGCGCGACCCGGAGATCCGTCGGCGAGGACGACGTCGACCTCGACGGTGGGGTTACCGCGACTGTCGAGGACCGCGCGGGCGGTGACAGCGCGGACGGCGGTCGGCGTCGGCTCAACTGTATGTGCGGGCATGGAAGTTCCTCCCGTTGTCTCCTGTCGGGCCGTGGCTGCGACGACGCTGGCGCTCGGCCCGACACGACGGAACAATACAGCATTGCTGTTCAGTTTCGCTGTTCAGCTTTGCTGTTCAGTTCCGCTGCGCAACGGCGGTTCCGGGTTAAAGTGCCCTATGCCCACCCCGCAAGCCGCCACCGTCGCCGCCGAACTGCGTACCGCGATGGGCAAGCTCAGCCGACGCGTGAAGCACGAGGACCGGATCCCGCACGGGCAGGTGGCCGTGCTCGGCGTTCTGGACCGCGACGGCGCCATGACCACCAGCGATCTCGCGACCGATCAGCGCGTACGCCCGCAGTCGATGGCCCGCGCGGTCGGCCTCCTCCTCGAACAGGGCTTGCTCACCCGCAGGGCCCACCCCACGGACGGCCGCAAGTCCCTGCTCGACCTGTCGGACGCCGGCCGCGCCGCGCTGGAAGCGGAGCGCGGCCGCAGGGCCGGGTGGCTGACCCTGGCCATTGAGGCCGAACTCACCGGAGAGGAGCGGGAGTTGCTCGCGCGCAGCGCGACCCTGATGGAGCGGCTGGCCGCTCACCAGGATCTTTCCGGGCGCAGCTGAGGGCGACAGACCGTCCTCTACGCGGCGCTCAAGGCAGACCGCAAGCCCCCCTTCGGAACGCACCGCGTCACGCCTCACAAGCCGCCCGGCGCCGTCAACCTCCGTAGGGGCGTGTTGACTTCCGTACCTAGTGCAGATTCACTAGAAGGCAACTGATGCCCTCGCACTATGAGGTGATGAGGTTGTGATGCCGCAACTGGCAACAGGGGCCCCCTCAGCCGGAAGGGATCGCGGGGTCGCGCTCCGCCGGTACGCGCCGCACGTGAGCACGGAGGGGCGCGGAACGCTGTGACCTTCTACGCGTTCACGTCGCATGCCGTCGTTCATTCCGGCCGCGCCCGAGTAGCCCTCGCGGGTGAACTCGACTTCGACACCGCCCCCTGCGTCCTGGAGGCGGTCGCGGCCTGCCTGGCCAAGCAGCCGACGAGTCTCTGTCTCGATCTGACCGACATTTCCTTCTGTGACTGCGCCGGTCTGAACTCCTTGCTGACGGCGAGAATGTCCGCTCTTCAAGCAGGCGTCGATCTTCATGCCGAAGGGGTCGGAGCCCAGTTGGCGCGGCTCCTCTCCCTGATCGGGGCCGACGACGTCTTCACCGAGGGGAACACGCCTACGGACGGGGATTCGGCTCGCCTCGCTTCGGATACGGCCACAGGCCGCCGCGATACAGCGGTGGCCGCCGACGAGTCGCCGCTCCGGGACCTCCTGGCATGATCGTGCACTCCACCACCTGCAAGGACGCACCAATGCCTTCGTCTCCCCCGTACGGCCGTCCGATCAGAATCCTGTTGGTGGAGGACCACGACATGGTGGCCGAGGCTATTTGCCTCGCCCTGGAGCGTTCGCCCGATCTGCAGATCGTGGGCCACGTGACATCGGTGGCCTCGGCGTTGGCCGACGCGAGGCGATGTGAGCCGGATGTCGTCCTGATGGACCGCCGTCTGCCGGACGGTGACGGGGTCACCGCCATCGCGGATCTGCTGGCGCTCATGCCGGACCTGCGCGTACTGGTCCTGACAGGCGAAGGGAGCGCGTCGGTGGCCGCGCGCGTCGCCGAGACCGGCGGAGCAGGCCTGATCTTGAAGGCCCGTGGTCTGAGCGAACTGGAGGACGCCGTTCGCCGGGTGGCAGCGGGTGAGGTGGTGTTCAGCCAGGACCTGCTGGGCGACGTGCTGGGACGGCTGGCCGGCAGAACACCGAACCTCGGCGCGAACCTGACTCCGCGCGAGCGGGAGGCTCTTCAGCTGCTGGGGCAAGGGCGTACCACCACCGAGATCAGCGATCAGCTGGGGGTCGCTCTCAACACCGGGCGCAACCACGTCCAACGGGTGCTGCAGAAACTGGGAGCCCGTTCCCAGCTGGAAGCCGTGGCGATCGCGCGACGCGAAGGGCTCCTCACGTGACGCAGGAGCCGCAAGGAAAGGACCGCGCAAGAAAGCAGGCGGCTCCGATGACGGAAGCCGCGTTCACCCTGCTGGTTCAGGGCGTGCTGGACTACGGCATCTTCATGCTCGACCCGCAGGGCCACATCATCAGCTGGAACGCGGGAGCGGAGCGGATCAAGGGCTACCGGGCCGAAGACATCGTCGGGCAGCACTTCTCCGTCTTCTACCCGCCTGAGGACCAGACCGCCGGCAAACCCCAGTGGGAGCTGGAGACCGCCGTGGCCGACGGCAGACTGGAGGACGAGGGCTGGCGCGTCCGCAAGGACGGCTCCCGCTTCTGGGCGAACGTGGTCATCACCGCCCTGTGGGACGAGAAAGGCGTACTAAGGGGATTCGGCAAGGTCACTCGCGACATGTCGGAGCGGCGGGCAGCACAGCACGCCCTCAGCGAGCGACGCCGCTTGTTCGACCACCTGGTCCAGGCGCAGGAAACGGAACGACGACGCATCGCGTGGGATGTCCACGACGACTCCATCCAGGCCATGGTCGCGGTAGGGATGCGGCTGGAACTGCTGGCCGAACGGGTGCCGGAGACCTACGCCGCGGAACTGCAACGCCTGGACGCATCGGTGCGCGAGGCGATCGGCCGTCTGCGCACTCTTACCTTCCGGCTGCATCCGCCAGGGATCGACAAGCATGGCCTGGTCGAAGCACTCTCCAGCCACTTGGACGACGTCGTGGGCTCCTCGTGGGGCATGCCCTACTCCTTCGAACACCACCTGGACCGTGAACCCACACCCGAGACAGCCGTCACCATCTTCCGAATCGTCCAGGAAGCACTGCTCAACGTGCACAAGCATGCGCGCGGGAGCAGAGTCGACGTCCGTGTCGCGTCGGCCGACGGGGGCATCGTGACGCGTGTCGCGGACGACGGCACGGGAGCGCCGATCTCTCAGGACGGCGCCCGGGATCATTTCGGAATCATGGAAATGCGGGAGAGAGCCGAAACAGCCGGCGGATGGTGGTCCGTGCACAGCCGCCCGGGCACGGGCACGACCGTCGAGTTCTGGCTGCCGAACCCACTTCCGATTCCGCCGTCGGCGCCGACGGACGACGCGGCGTGAGGGTGGCGACTGCCATGGACGACTGCCCTCGTTCACCGCTCAGCGTCCTCCTGTGTGATGACAACGCGCTGATACTGGAGACCCTGAGCGAGGTCGTGCGGGCACAGCCCGACCTGGAGGTGGTGGGCACCGCGAGCGACGGCGAGCAGGCACTACGACTCGCCGCTCATCATCGACCTGACCTCGTCGTGCTGGATGTCCGCTTTCCCGGTGGTGGCCACTTCGTCGCCAAGGGCATCGCAGAGTGTTCACCGGCCAGCCGGATCGTGGCATTCTCCGCGTATGACGACAAGGGTTCCATCGAGCAGATGAAGAACGTGGGCGTCGCCGAGTACGTACTCAAAGGTACGAGCAATCGGGAACTCCTCGCGGCTCTGCGTCGGGCGGCAGAAGCCCGATGAGCCGACGCCCCGCCCGCTGATGGGCGCAGAGCGCCCATTCGTGGAAGACCGCCCCGACACCGCTGGACGCCGGGCAGGATTAAGCGGAGCTGTGGGGGTAGTCGGCCCGCGTGAGGCCGGGCTGACCGGGAGGCAAGGCGGGCTGCATGGACCAGACAGCGGACGATGACCGACAGCCGTCGGCAACCCCTGGGTCGTCCGTGTCGGTTTCCCAGCTCTTCGAGGGCAGCGAGGGGATCGCGCAGGCGCGGCATCTGGCCCGGGACTTCTTGGCAGACCTGCGATCCGTGTACGGACTCCCCGTGTCCGTGCAGGCCATGGGCACCGTGGAACTGGTGGTCAGCGAGCTGGTGACCAACGCCCGTAAGTACGCGCCAGGTCCGTGTCTGCTGGCCCTCGCGGTGCAGGGCACCAACATCGAAGTCACCGTACGGGACAGCAACTCCGTCCTCCCCGCGGTGCCGGCGCCGGACCCGAGCCGCCTCGGACAGCACGGCCTGGAGGTCGTCAAAGCCGTGTGCCAGAACGTCCAGGTCCACCGGGAACCGTCAGGCAAGCGCATTACCGCGACCCTCGGGCTGGCCGACGATTCGGACGGGCGTCAGGGCGTCCACCACTCGTGACATCGGCACCGGGATCATCATCGAGCTGTTGGGCTGGCGATGGATCTTCCTGCTGTTCACCTACTACCTGCAGGACCGGTTGGACGCCGCCCCGCTCCGAGCCGGGCTGACGATGCTGCCGTTGGCGGTGTTCCTGATCGCGGCCTCGATGCTGGTTCCACGGCCGCTCGAACGGTGGGGGCGCCCGGGCCTGCGTCCTGGCGGGGATCGGCTTCACCGTGCTGGCGATGGCAGCCATCGCTCTGGTCTCGTACCTCGACGCCGGGGGTCTGGCGATGATTCCAGCGATGCTGTTCATCGCTGCGGGGACGGGCTTCGGCATCGTCGGGTTGCAGTACATCGCGGTGACCTTAGGGGTGCTTCGTCGGCGTCCCTCTCCCCCGCCCCGGGTCACCGTGGCGCGCCGGATCCGACCGTCGGCAGGTAGCGCGGTGCTCGCCAGGCCTGAAGACGGTGCTCCACCGCGGCCCCCAGGGACAGGAGCTGGGCGTCCTGGTGGTCGCCGGCCATCAGGAGCAGGCCGATCGGCAGCTCGTCCACGGACCCGGCGGGCACCGAGAGGGACGGGTATCCGGCTACGGCTGCTGGGGTGGAGGAGGGGATGACGTCGTTGTCGCCGCGCGCGCAGTCGGTTGTCCAGGCGGGCGGATTCGTGGGCGCGGCGATGGCGTCCAGGCGGTGGGCGGACATGGTCTCGTCGATGGAGCGCCGGGAGAGGTCCTGCAACTCGGCGCGCATCGCCCGGTACTCGGGGTCGGTGGTGGGCGGTGCGGCGAGGGCCTGTTCGAACAACTCCTGGCCGGCGAAGCAGGTCTGTTCCTCGGGGTGGGTACGGTTGAACTCGATCAGCTCGGCGAGATTGCGGGGCCCGTTACGGGTACCGAGGTAGGCGTCGATGTCCCGGTGGAACTCGCTGAGCAGCGCCGGGAATTCGAGTTCGGCGAGCCGTGCCTGGTACGGGGGTGTCACCTCGACGACGACGGCTCCTGCCTTGCGCAGCTTCTTCGCCGTACGCGTCATCACCGCGTCCACGTCGGATCCGAGCGAGGGCAGGCGCCACAGGCCGATCCGCTTGCCGCGCAGGCCAGTGGCGCCCTGGTCCACCGAGGCGTCGTTGGTCGCGAGGCCCGAGAGGCCGGGGCGACCGTGAAGGCCGGGGAAGCTCGGGAGTCCCTGGAGGGCGCCGGAGCGGGCCCGGCCACCACGCGGGTCTTCGCCACCGCTCAGCACGGAAAGCGTGAGCGCGGTGTCGATCACGTTGCGCGCCATGGGCCCGGCCGTGTCCTGCTCGGCGGAGATCGGCACCACGCCTGACTGGCTGACCAGGCCGAGGCTGGGCTTGTGGCCGACGACGCCGTTCATCCCGGCCGGGCACACGATGGAGCCGTCCGTCTCGGTGCCGATCGCCACTTGCGACAACGACGCGGCGAGCGCGGCCGCGGAGCCGGACGAGGATCCGCACGGATTCCGGTCGAGGACATAGGGATTGTTGGTCTGCCCGCCCACCGCCGACCATCCCGATGTCGGCTTCGCGCTACGGAAGTTGGCCCATTCGGACAGGTTGGTCTTGCCGAGAATCACCGCCCCGGCCTTCCTCAGCCGGGTCACCAGTGCTGCATCGGTGTCCGGTGGGCTCCCGGCAAGCGCGAGCGATCCGGCTGTCGTCGGCATGTCACGGGTGTTCACATTGTCCTTGAGCAGAACGGGGATGCCGTCCAGCGACCCAAGGGTCTTGCCACGTCGGTGCCGTACGTCGCTGGCGGCCGCCTGGCGCAGGGCCGTCGGGCTGGTGCGCAGTACCGAGTGAATCCTGGGATCGATCTTGTCGATGCGTCGCAGGTAGGCCCGGGTCAGCGCCGAGGAAGTCAGCGACCCGTCCCCCATGCGCTCCTGCAACTCCGGAATCGTCACGGTGTCCAGGTCGACGCCGGGTACGTGAGACGACCCGGTCGGCGGCGGCGAACTGGCGATGGAACGCTCAGCGGCCTGCGTACCGATCTGCCCGCCGGTCTGCGCACCGGCCTGCGGTACGCCCGTCAGAAGGGACCCCGCGACAAGGGCGGCGGTCGTTGCGGCAATGCTCCTCTTCCCCATGCGGGTCAGCGGACTACACGAGCCTCGTCCGACGCAAGAGGGGCGGGGGTTCAGGTACTTCACGCACGCTGCATTCGCGCCGAGTGCCGGGCGCCGGTCCTCGCCTGGGCGGCAGGAAGAGGCGAGTCCCCGAGTACGGGCCCGGTGCCCCGCCGCTGGATGGGTCAAGCGACCGATTTGATCCTCTTACGCGCGGGTAACAGGGCGACATGGTCACCGACAGCTCCGCATCCACAAGCGGCTACGTGCAACCCACCATCGATGTCCGGGCCCTCGCCGAGCTGCTCGACGGCGAGTACGCCGAGGTCCGCAACCTGGTCCGCACCAACCTGACGACGTACGCGGACGTACTGGACGAAGCGGAGCAGCTCGGCTTCGACGAGTTCCGCGAGCGGGTGCGTGAGATCGTCGTCGAGATGGCGGCGTCAGGCCAGACCGGCATGGGCTTCCCGAAGGAGTACGGCGGGGGTGGCGACATCGGCGCGTCGATCGCCGCGTTCGAGACGCTCGCCTTCGGCGATCTGTCGGTCCTTGTGAAGGTCGGCGTGCAGTTCGGGCTCTTCGGTGGGGCGATCTTGCACCTGGGCACGGAGCGTCACCACGACGCCTATCTGCCGCGCCTGATCACCGGGGAGCTGATGGGTTGCTTCGCGATGACCGAGACCGGACATGGCTCCAATGTCCAGGCGCTCGGCACCGTGGCCCGGTATGACGCCGCGGGCCAGGAGTTCGTCATCACCACCGGCGGAGACGAGGCGCGCAAGGACTACATCGGCAACGCGGCCCGGCACGCCGAGCTGGCGGTCGTCTTCGCCCAGTTGGAGGTGGACGGGAAACGCGAGGGCGTGCACGCGTTCGTCGTACCGATCCGCGTCGACGGTGAGGTAGCCCCCGGCGTCCGGATCGAGGACGACGGCCGCAAGATGGGCCTCAACGGCGTGGACAACGGCCGCATCTGGTTCGACGGCGTACGCGTGCCGCGGGAGGCACTGCTCAACCAGTTCGCCGACGTCACTCCTGAAGGCGTCTACGAGAGCCCGATCGACAATCCCGACCGCCGCTTCTTCACCATGCTCGGCACGCTGGTGCAGGGCCGGGTCAGCGTCGGCGGCGGCGCCATCAACGCCGGAAAGGTCGCCCTGGCGATCGCCATCAAGTACGCCGTGCGCCGACGGCAGTTCCAGGCGGCCTCGGACACCGAGGAACAGGTGCTCCTCGACTACGGCATGCACCAGCGGCGCCTGCTCCCACTGGTAGCACGCACGTACGCACTGCATTTCGCCCAGGACGTCGTACGCACGCAGCTGCACGACGTCTTCTCGGGGGGTGATGACGACGACCTCGCACGACGTGAGCTGGAGGCACGGGCAGCGGGTACCAAGGCGCTGGGCACGTGGCATGCCACCCGCACGATCCAGGAGTGCCGCGAGGCGTGCGGGGGCGCCGGGTATCTTGCCGTCAACCGGTTCGCCGCCCTGAAGGCCGACAGCGACGTCTTCGCCACGTTCGAGGGCGACAACCACGTGCTGCTCCAGCTGGTGGCGAAGGGCTTGCTCACTCACTACGCCAGCGAGTTCGAGAACCTCGACCAGCTCGGCATGGTCCGCTACGTCACCAACCTCGCCGTCGAAACGGTCATCGAGAAGACGTCGGCCCACAAACTGCTGGAACGGGTACGCGACCTGCTGCCCGGCGGCGACGAGTGGGATCAGGAAGCAGGTCTGTTCGACTCCGAGTATCAGCTGGCCATGCTGCGCTTCCGCGAGGAGCACATGCTCGCCGGTGTGGCGCGTCGGCTCAAGCGTGGGATGGACCAGAAGACCCACCCCGGCGTCGTCTTCTCGCAGGTGCAGGACCACGTCATCGCGGTGGCCCACGCCCATGTCGAGCGCCTGGTGCTCGAAGCATTCGTCGACAAGCTGCGCCGGCTGCCCGAAAGCGACAACAAGGTCGCTCTGGCGCTGCTGTGCGACCTCTTCGCCCTCTCCACCATCGAGGCGGACCGCGCCTGGTTCATGGAGCACGGCCGCCTGACGTCACAGCGGTCCAAGGCGATCCGCCGCGAGGTGAACGACCTGTGCCGCAAGATCCGGCCACTCGCGACCGACCTCGTCGATGCCTGGGGCATCCCGCCGCGGATGCTGCGCTCGCCTGATCTGGTGGGGTGAGCGGAGAAACACGGAGCAGGGCAACTCCCCGACAGAGGCTTTCAACGACCGCTGATCGCTGCTCACTTCGGTGGGTTGAGCTTGCGGAAGTACGTCCAGCTTGTCTCGTTCGGCTCACTCCACTCACCCGGGGCCCGGGCGAACCGCGGGTGGTGATCGGCGATGTAGGCGCGCGTGCGTTCGGGGACCTCCGCGTACGAGCCGAGTTTGCGGCCCCGGCAGTGATATGTGAGGCCGCCGGGACGCTGGCCGCGGGCCATCCACGGGAGCCACTGCGACATCCGGGTCCACGACATGGTGGCCGGGACGCTGTGTGCCGGACCTGCCAGGTCGGCGCGGTCGGCGAAGAACTGGAAGAGCTCCAGGGCCCTGTACGTGTCGTCGGCCGAGTTGAGGGGGTACTGGGCCACCGGCAGCGGGGAGGGGTAGGCGAGCGGGATCTCCAGGCTGAAGCAGACCTGCTCGCCGAGGTCGGTCGAAGGTATCGGGAAGGGGCGCCATTTCTGGTTCGCCGGGTCGTTCCATACGTGCGTCACCGGCAGGTCCTGCCAGGTCTCCAAGATCTCGCGGGAGATCGGGTCCAGGTAGAAGGCGGCCTCGCGGGTGAGCAGTTGGTAGGCGTCCGGGCCGGCTTCGTCGTCCGGGACGAGGCGGGCGACGTTGAGGCCCTCGAAGCCGAAGAGACGCTGGTAGGGCTCGTCAGGGCCCCAGGAGTACACGTCCCCGGACCACCAGTAGGTGACCTCCTCACCGTCGAGTGAGGCCCGCGTACGGGCGAAGGAGCGGAGCAGCTCTGCGGGTGTCGTCATACGGAGTACTTTGCTCGACGGCCGGACGGGCCGATCGGGCGCCTCCGATTTAACCGTTCAGGCCCGGACGAGTGCGTAACCGGTAGTGAAGCCTGGCTCCGGGACGTGCCTGCGGCGAGGGCGGCCTCGGCATCCTCCTCCGCCTCCGGCCGGATCTCCGCGTCACCGGCTCCCACCTCAGATCAGCGCGGTCCGCGAGCGAGCAGGTGTGGGGCTGCCCTGGCGGTCTGGGGACGACGTCAGTCCTTCGCGACCGCGGTCAGGATGTCGGCCAGCTCCGTGGGGCGGCTGAGGGCGACACAGTGGCTCCCGGCGATTTCGTCGGGCAGGACGCCGAGGCGTTCCAGGGCGAGCCTGCGCTGGAATTCCGGCGGGAGGAAACGGTCCTCGGTGCACAGCACGAACCTGGTCGGCACGGCCGGCCAGGCATCGAGCGGCCACGGCTGGGCTGACGCGGCCGATGACGGGTGTGCCCGTTCCTTGCTCATCGCTTCCTCAGCGAGGGCGCGCGGCACGTCGTGGAAGAACGCGACGTGCGGGTCATTGCTGCCGGTCAGGCCGCCGTCCCGGGCGGCCTGGCGCCGCGCGGCCTCGGAGTAACCGGTGTTGCTCCACCACTCGTCCGGTGTTTCGCCCGGCGCGGGGACCATCCCGGCGACCAGGATCAACGCCTCGGCCTGACGGCGGGCGGCGACCAGTGGCGCGGTGAACGCGCCGTACGAGTGGCCCACGACCACGAGGTCGCGGCGGTCGCCGACTGCCTCGACCACGGCGTCCGCGTAGTCGTCGAGCGTCAGCGCGTCATCATCGCCCGGAAGATCCGGAGCCACCACGTCATGCCCGCGCGCCCGAAGCTCCGCCTCGACCAGATGCCAGGACCAGCCGACGTCACCGGCGCCGTGTATCAACACGAAGGTACTCACAGCAAGGCTCTCCTGCCTTAGGGTGGACGACCGACAACGGTGCTGATGCCCACCCTTCCGCAGTCAGACTCACACCGCCAGCCCATTACCGACGGCCCGTCACCGAACATCCGGGCACGTGTCCGCGCGGAGCGTGAAAGCCCGCAGTACGAGCACCGTTTCCATCGCGCACAGAGCGACGCCGAGGGTGACGTGTGCGGCGAGCGAGCCTTCCAGGCCCAGCGCGGTCTGGGTGAAGGTGGCCAGCAGGATGCCGATGGTCGCCTTCAGCGGCCATGTCAGCCCGCGGTTGCGGCGCCACAACAGGGCAGCCGCCACGACCTGAAGGAACACCAGGAGTTCGAAGACGTAGGCGTTGAAACCGTGCGGGTCGATCGAATCCACGTCGCCGTTCAGCAACATCCCGGCCAGCAGGCCCTGCACCAGGGTGTCAAGGCAGGCAAGGACCGCCACGACACGCAGCAGTGTGACCGCGCCACGTCCCGACACCACCCGGGCCGTCATGACCCACGCACCCGCCCCTGCACGGGAGTGCGTACCCTCGGAAGAGGTGTCGTGCATCGAAATCCCCAATTCTCTCGGCTACTTGTCCTTGCCTTTCCTGCACACCTGTCTGACGACATGGCGCCGCGTTTTGTGAGGTCTCCCTGCCGGTGTCCGGCCGTACTCGACGCGTCTCACGCCCGGCGTATGTGACAACGCCTGCTGGAGCCCGACTTCTTCACCGTGTGGGCCATCCGAACGCCGGCCTCGGGGCAGCCCGGATACCACCCGCTCTCCTACCAGGACCACCGACTGCCAGAGGTCATGGCGGGCTACGACCGCAGGCACGCGATGAGGTGGAAGTGACGGGCGATGCCCCGATAAGGGTCGATCCGGCCGACTTCCCACTCCGCCTGCACCACCTGGTCGAAATCATCACCGGCGCACTCGTCCTCGAGGTGGTCGGTGAAGACCCGTACCCCGTACCACTGCAGAAGATCGAGGTGGTGTTCGGCGAAGATCCGCAGAACCATCGCCCGGTCCACGCCGCGACTGACCGTGCCGATGCTGTTGTCTTCGACTGGACTGTGCAGCGCTTGCAGCGCGCCGCCCCAGTCACGCGTCAGCCCTCGCCGTATGGCCAACGCGTCGGCCTGATAGGCCAGGACGGAGATGATGCCGCCGGGCCGCAGGCACTGCGCCAGTACGCGCAACAGCGGAGCCGGGTCTTCGAGGTACATCAGGACGCCGTGGCACAGCACCACGTCCCATCCGGTGCCGACCAGCTGTGGGGCTTGCTCGCCGAAGCCGCGGCAGAAGGTGACGCTGCCCGGTGCGTCGTGGGCGTGCGCCGGCCAGGACGTGCGGGCTCTGGCCAGCATGGCTTCGTCGGGATCGAGCACGGTGACGTGGTGGCCGCGCCCGGCCAGCATCCTGGCCTGGACGCCGGTGCCGCCGCCGACGTCGAGTACCTGCTGCGGCCGCGCGGTCGGCAGATGCTCGGCCAAGGCGCGGTCGACGAGCCGGTGGCGGACAGCCCCACGGAGCGTACTGCTTCGGTGGGCATAGCGGTCGGCGAGAGGTTCACCGGGGCGGTCGGGCGTGGTCCAGGAATTCATCATGGGGATCTCTGCATCTGAGGTGGGCGGGGGTGCGTCTCCCGCCAGGACGGCGGGACAGGCGTAACCCCTTGGGAAGGGACGGGGGTTCACGTGGGGTCGAACCCCGGCACCGCAGCCGGGTACACGTGCCGTTCCTGCGGCTCCACCGCTCGGGCAGCTCTGCTCCAGGGCGGCCGAACGACCCGCAGGACGCACTGGTTGTTGCTCGGCGGCACACCAGGCCAACGAAACGATGTTCCGCAGGAAACGGCCCAACTCCCGGCGGTAGACGCATTGTTGCGGATCTCTGACCGCCTGCGGCCGGGGTGGGTGGCGGATCTCCTGGATGGCCGCGGCATCGAGCGGTCGGCGTTGATCGGCGCAGCACAGTTCGACGAGCCACGTGCCCGCTCGTTCAGTCCCGTCATCGGTCCGTGCCGTCAGGATCGACCGGGGGTTCGTCTGCGATGGATCTCCGGGCCGGATCGGGGCTCAGAGCAGCCTCGATCGCGCGGGCACCGCAGGCTCGCCGACGACACTGTCAGCCCTGCCGACTCCGACGCTCCCCCGTCGAGCCAGGCCGCCCGTCATGGGCACAGTCACTTCGTCGGGGGTACCCACGCATTCGTCGCCGGCGGCTCCGTGGCCGGAGTTGCCTCGTCCATCTCGGCTACATCCATGTCGACCGCGCAGCCTTCCGGGATCTTCTCGCTGGAAGTCGCGCAGGCAGAGGGATCGGCATCGGGGGCGACCCTGTTCGCCTGGCGCTGGCTCTTCCCCTGTTCGTCCGAGGTCGAGGTACCCGAAGACGGGTTGCCGTCCGGGGGCGTCGAGCAGGCCGCCGAGCCCATCACAGTGCACAGGATCAGAACGGCCGAAGCTGCAGCAGTACGAGTACGCATCAAAGTCCCCCCGACGCGGACGCGGAGTATCCGGCCCATCAGTCGATCAACCATGCCACGTTGCGTCGTGCAGCTGGCGTGGGAAGTGTGCAGAGATTGCATGCCGGCCAGAGATGCCTCGCCCTTGGCGGCGCACGTCTGACCGGAGTCAGCCCCTAGGTCCCCCGAGCCCAGAGGTTGATGTCGACGCAGCTGCTGACATCAGCCGTTGACATCAATGGATCCGACACCTACCGACGGGCTCCGACACAAGGAGATGCCGAATCGGCAGGTCTCTGAATCATTACCAGGTCAGCAAGGTCGTAGCGAAACCGTGCGGTACCCACGCCCAGCGACAGACATCGCCGCCCCTCGCCGGCCGTCCTTGGACAGCGGCAGAGGGGCGGCGGGGGTGAGTCGTCGACTCAAGTGCCGCAGTTGCCCGATGTCGGCTCGTCGGCGAAGCGCCGGCCGAGCCATTCAAGTGCCGGGCCGTTGCCCTGAATTGCCGTTCCCACATGGGACTCCCCGGCAAAGGGCTTCCACTCCACGGCGTTCCCCTTCGCGCACCAGTCGGCCCGCAGCTTCTGTCCGACCGCGTAGGGAATCGTCTCGTCCGCGTCCCCGTGGTACAGGAACGTCGGCGCGGACGGGCGCTTGGTACCGATCAGTTGCCTGGCGATGGCCTTCTGCCACTCCGGCCGGTCCAGCGGGTTGGACGTGGTGACGTCTTCGATCGTCTTGCCGCGTCCTGCCTCCAGGACCGTACCGACGCACTCGTTGCGCACCACCTTGGCGAGCTTGCGGCCCTCTTTGGTGAGGTACTTGTCGAGTCCCAGGGAAGGCTGAGCGGCGTTCTGCCCGACGGCGGACATCAGCATATAGCCGGCGCTGTCCCCGCCTTCCAGCGAGTCTGCGACCTTGGCGAGGTCGGCGGGGACGCCGCCGCTCGCCGTTCCCTTGACCTTCAGCTCGGGAGCGTACGTCGCGGCCATCTCGGCGGCCTTCGCGCTGGCGCCGCCGCCCTGCGAGTAGCCCATGATCCCCACCGGAGCGTCCGCGGAGACGCCGTACTTCGCCGCCTCCGGGTGCCGCTGGGCCGCGCGCGCCGCGTCGAGGACGGCGCTGCCCTGCGCCTTGGCGACCATGTAGGTGTGGTCCCCGGGGGTGCCGAGGCCTTCGTAGTCGGTGACGACGACGGCATAGCCCCGTACCAGCGCGGCGTTGACGAGCGGCGCCTCGGCCGTCGTGCCGTTGGGGAATCCGGCGGACGGCGCGCACTTGTCGCCGAGGCCGACCGTGCCGACGGCGTAGGTGATCAGCGGGCGTGGGCCGGCCTTGCCGTCGTCGGGAACGATCACGGTGCCGGAGACCGTGTTGGGCCGCCCGTCGGCGGTGGTCGACCGGTAGGTGATCTTCCAGGCCTTGGTGGGGGTGGGAGCGCCCGGCGTGTACTGGAACGAGGACGGTTTCGAGCTCAGAATCTTGCCGGGGGTCTTCTTTTTGCCGGGGTGTTTCCTGCCCTTGCCGTGGTGCTTGTCCTGACCGTGCTTCACGGCACTGGGCGCCTTCCCGGCGGCCTGCGCCGCGGAGTGGGCCGAGGGGGTGGCGTCCGGGGCGCCTACCGGCGCGTTGCTGCTCTCCGCCGCGGCGGACCCGGGCAGCCCGAGCACCGCCACCGCCAGAACGGCGCTCGCGGCCACCGGTCGTCTGCGTAGGGCTGACATCATGCGGCTCTCCCAACTCTCCTGCGGGCAAAGGGGGGTTGGCCAGCACCGTACTGACCCGTCAGTAATACGGCCATAGGTGCGCAGGGCACCGCGCCGCCGACCACAGTAACCGCGACAACCCCGAAGTGGCTCCGGCGAAGGGCATATCGCCTGCTGAGGCCGGTGATCGGGACCCTCAGAACGGCCTGCGTCATGGCGCAGTCGATCACTCCGGAGCACAAAAGATCTAGGGAATCGGCTTCTGAAGGCCTTCAAGGCCCTGCCCAGAAGGCCAGCGACGATCCAGTTGCTCGGAGCACCGACGGGCGAGATGAACAGTGAGGTCGGCGGCGACCTCGACCGTCTCGGGCAGGACCCGGGCGATCTGCCTCAGGACCTGCTCCCGCTCCAAGGGCGGCAGCACCAGATAGGCCGAGATGGTGGAGAGCTGGCCGACGTAGTCGCGACCGCTCATGGTCAAGCGCCTGCGGATCATGGACTGTCGGACATCGGTGAACAACCCGGAGCGTCGGAGCTCCGTACCCGGCCACTGCATGTCGTGCTCGGGAGGCGTCCCGTCCGGGGACGGAATCTCGTCGCTCTCAAGGAACGGCGCTCGCGCCACCCGAACGGCTTCCTTCACGGCTGGGTCGGCCAGCTGGATCGGCCCGCCGAAGGAGGCGAACACGCCACCCGGCTCAAGCAGCGCGGCCATGCGTGACCAGCGACCCTCCGCTTCCGTCCAGTGCAGGGCTGCCGCCGCATACACCAACCCGTACTTCTCGCCCGGCCGCAAGCCCTCGAACGCGGCTTGCACCGTCCGGACACTCGCCGGGACGTGCTTGCGCAGCTCGGCGAGCATCACCCCGTCAGGTTCGCTCGCGGTGACCGAGACGCCCGGCCGTGCGAACAAGCGCGTTGCCTTGCCTGTCCCGGCACCGATCTCAAGGGCGGTCCGAACCGGCTGACCGGCGTACTGCATCACCATGTCGACGAGCTCCACGGGATACCCCGGCCGAAACCGTTCGTACGCGTCCGCCACCGATCCGAAGCTCAGTGCGCGACCTGACATACGCGGCATCCTGACACGGACCGCGACATCAGCGCCGTATGTAACGAGGTACAGAACACGACCCCGGTCAGCGCCCGTGCTGCTCCGTGTAGTGCGCGCGGAGCAGGTCGGCGCCCCAGTCGTGGCGGATGTGCCGCCAGACGGAGTGGGCGTGGTTGCCGTTGTCCTGGGTGTTGTCGTACTCGATGAGGAAGTCCGGGGCCCGCACGCAGTAGTAGTGCCGTTCCCCGGGCTCGCGGCCACCGGCCCAGGCGAACGAGAGAGCGTCCAGTCCATGTGCCACGGTGTCGGACCAGCACTCCCGCGCATACGCGGCGGGGGCCCGGTCCAGGTAGCGGCGTACCAGGCACTGGAGCGTCTCCTGTTGACCGGGCGTCATGTCGCCGTAGGTCAGGCCGGTCGGCAGCCGGTCGGGGTCGGCGAAGGGATCGTCGCGGGTCAAGATGTCGTCCGGTGGAGCGGCGGCGAAGACCGCCTTGCCCCGCCGACCGTCGTCCAGGTCCGTGACCAGCTGCCGGGCCAGGTCCTCCTCCGGTCCCAGCAACCGGCGGCCGGCGTGGGGGCCGTCCGCGATGCGCGCGGGTTCCGAGCCGATGAAGTGCGGCGTCACCCGCAGGCCGGCCGCCGTGATCAGAACGTGTACGGCGAGATGGTGGCCGTTCATCCGCCAGGCCCAGGGACCACCGCCCTCCGGGTCGCCCAACAAGCGCACCCAGTAGCGGTCGGCGCCCGCGCCGCCGACCATGGCGCGGCGGTGCCGCTCCACTTCGACCGCCCCGCGAGCCAGCTGAGCCCCCGCCGCGCTGTGCGCCGCGGCCAGCACGGCGTCGACGGCCTCGCGCTGGTGACTGTCCAGGCCCTCGGTGGACAGTCCGGGGCGCGCACCCGGCAGATACGTCCACTCCCGCAGCTCGGGCGCGTCGAGGCGAGCAGGCCCGGCGCGCAGCACACGCACCTGTTCCGGTTCCAGTACGCGCAGCAGCTCACGGACGGCCTCCCGTACCCCGGCGGCCGTCGCCTCCCACCGATACACGTCCACCGTTCCTCCTCCCCCACCGCGCCGACAACGGCGCGCCCACAGGGCGACGTCGTCCCCCTGGCACCATGATGCGCCGCCCGGCCACGACGCGACATCGGATCCCTCTCACGCGTCGGCGTGATGTCGGCCGCCGTCTTCCGAAGATGTGGCGCGGTCGGCTTCGTTCCGCGCGAGCAGGGACAGGAGCGAGGCCACGGCCAGGCCGGACTCGGCCGGGTGGCGCAGTGCCTCGCTGGGCGCGATCCGGTAGGTGTTGCTGCGCCCCTGCCTGACGTGTGAGAGGTATCCCTCCTGCTCAAGGTCGCAGATGATCTTGTGAACGGCACGCTCGGTGAGTCGGCAGCGTGCGGCGATGTCACGGATGCGGGCGTTGTGATTGTCGGCGATCGCCGCAAGGACCCGCGCGTGGTTGGTGAGAAACGTCCATCCGGTGTGGGGCTCGGGCACTTCATCCATGCGCCAACTTTAGCGACCAGGCGTACACGTTTTCAAAAACACGTACTCGTTTTCAGGTATTAGTTGACGTGCTTGGGTGGTGACGTGCAGCCTTAGGGGCGGCGCTGGGCAACACGAGAGGAAGAGGCCATGCCGGAGCCTGGACACTCAGAGCAGCCCCCGAGCAGGGAGGACACCGAGCTCACAGGGGACTCCCGGCCCCTGCTGCGCCGACTTCCGCCAACGGCCACGGTCGACACCGTGCCGGACGGTCCTCGGGTGACCGTGATCGTGCGCGGAGAACTCGACCTCGATTCCGGCGAACGGCTCCTGCCCGACCTGCTCCGCGCGTTGAGCGGGTCGGCCGACGGCATCGACCTGCAGCTGAGCGAAGTGGCGTTCTGCGACTGCTCGGGGATCAACCTCATGCTCGAGCTGCGCCGACTGGCGCTGCGATACGGCAAGACCGTGACGGTGGCCGCAAGCAGCCCCGCGGTCGACCGGCTGTTCGACCTGACTGCCGTTCGTTATCTGTTCGAGCCGTCTGAATCCTCTGGCCTTGAGACAGGCCACGAGCCAGACGACGAGGTTGGTCACGACGGCGAGCGCGGGGCTCCCGCTGCATTAGAGCCTGAGGCAACTGCCGCCACGGCAAAGCCTCCCGTGCTTCCGCCGGGCGCCACATGATCCGGCCGCCCCGGTCACGCGCTCGGTGCATGAGCGAGGACGCGGCCCGCGTCGCTGCCACCCCTTGCTCTCAGCGGCGACTCCGGCGCGTGGGTCCGAGGGCCTTGAGTCCGTTCAGGAGGGTGAGCAGGACCGCGAGGCGGTGGGCGCGGAGCCGCTCCGCCGCCTCTGGCTCGTCGCGGGGGGTGTCCGACTGACTGAGGGCCTTGCGGGTGGCGTGTGCGGCGAGCAGCCCTAGGAGTATCCGGAGCAGGGCACGGCTCGCGGCGGTGCAGGCCAGGAGCCAAAAGGCGAGGCAGGTACTGGAGTTGAGCATCTTCGACCGCCCGTCTACGAGGAAGAGGAGCTGCCTGGTCTACCGCCACCGGCCCTCGGTTCGATGCCCCGCAGGAGCGTGGAGTTCAGGGGCCGGGGCGCTGGGCGCGGCCCCTGCTCCGGTCATCTCCACGTGCCTGAGGGGTTGTTGGCCCCAGCCGCCGTGGAGATCATGCGCGCATGGAGAACTGGGACTGGGACGACGGCGATGACCTGCACGACAAGCGCGAGCCGCGCGCGCACCGCAGGAAGCGGGACCTGCCCTTCCCCTACGACCAGGACCTGTCAGAGATCCTGCCGCGCCTCAACCGGCGTACCGCCTGGGGTCGGGCCCGGCTCGCCAACCACCGTGTGACGGCCTCGCTTCTGGCTGCCGGAATGCGGCTGCTCGACCAGCACTTCGGGCCTTGCGCCGAGCGGCCGGTCACAAGCAAGAGCCTGCTTCTGGGCCCCTTGTCGCAGAGGTGCGTGGGCGAGGCGTTCGGGCGCAACCCGGAGCCCTTCGACCGCCACGGTGACGGGGCGGGGCTGCTGCGCGACCGTTGGACGCCGTACTCGAATTTCATCGTCGATCTGATCAACTTCGCTGTGTGGAAGAAGAATTACCGGCCGGAGTTCCGCAGCCGGCGCGCCGCGAACACACGGCGGCTGGTGCACGGGCGCGACGGCCGCGACTTCGTGCGCGCCGTCCACGACATCGCCCACCGGCACACCACGGAGGGCATGGACATGCCCTCCGTACGGCTCGGCCTCGCCCTCATGACAGTGGCCGACGCCGACGAGGAGATCGCACGGATCACCTCCGGCATCTACGCCGACTACCTGGGCTCATGGAAGGAGCTGTACGCCGCCGTCCTGCGGGAGCGAGGTCTGCGCCTGCGCGCCGGCCTGACGCTGGACGACCTGGCCGACGCGCTCTCCGCGGCCAACGACGGCGTGACCCTGCGAGCCCTCGGCGACCCCGCGTCCGGTGTCGTCGACGACGCCCACCGCCGCTCCCTGACCGGCACCCTCACCCTCGCCGTGATCCACGCCTTCCTCGAACCGCGGGACGAGGCAAGCGGCCTGTCCCTGGAGCAGGCGGTCGCGGCTCGCTTCGGCGGACACGGCCGAAAACGCAACCAAGGTCCGTGAGACGGGTTCTGCCCATGCCACGCAGTCGGCACCAGGCATGGCCCTGCGGACGGGGCGGCGCGCCCGCTCACCTCATCCCTTCCAGGAACGGGACGATCGCGTCCAGGAAGTGCTCGTTCTGGTCACCGGCCACCATGTGTCCCGCGCCTGGCACCTCCACGCGCCGGGCACGGGGGACGTGGGCGCAGAACTGCTCGGCGATGTCTTCACGTACTACGTCGCTGACCTGACCCCGGACGAGCAGGAGCGGCACACCGGCGCGACGTCCGGCCGACAGGAGACGTTCCGCCATGCCCGGCGGATCCATCCGGCCCTCGAAGCTGTCCAGCATCTTCGGATCCCAGTGCCAGACCCACCGCTCGCCCCGGCGTCGCAAGTTGTTCTCCAGGCCGGCGCTGACCTCCGGAGGCGGCCGATGCGGCAGATAAGCGCGGGTCGCCGCGGCCGCCTCCTCCACGCTGGAGAATCCCTCCGGCGCGCGGCGCATGAACTCCACGATCCGGCGAAAACCGCGGGGATCGGGCCGGTGGGCGACGTCGACGAGCACCAAGGCTCGCACCGCCGCCCTGGGTGCTTCCCCTGCGGCCAGCAGCGCGCTCAGGCCGCCCAGCGAAGCACCGACGACCACCGGCGGGCTGCCTAGTTCGGCGACCAGAGCCCGTACGTCCCGCGCGAACAGGCCGAGATCGTAGTCACCGTCGGCCGACCATCCGCTGTCCCCGTGCCCACGCAGATCCGGGGCGACGACCCGCCACCCCAGCGCGGCCAGTCGAGGACCGGTCCGGCCCCAGGCGTGCCGGGTCTGACCACCACCGTGCAGCAGGACCAGAGGCGGCCTGGATGCCTCACCCCACACGTCCGCCGCCAGCACGACTCCGCCGTCGCCCACGAAGCTGCGTGGTCCCGACCCCGGCCCCGTCGTCACGCCATCCCCCGGCGTCGCAGCGGCGCCAGCAGTTCCTCGCGGCAGGGGTCCGCGGCCGCCGCGGCCAGCGCGACGTCCAGAGCGAACAGTGCACGCGCGAGAAACCGGTCGTCATCGATGAGGGCGGCCACCCACTGATGCAGCGCGCCCACACACGCGGCGCCGACGACCGCGGTCAGCGCGTCGATGTCGACGTCCGCACGCAACAGGCCCCGGGCCCGTGCCTCCTCCATCGCCGCACGGAGCCGGGCGAGCGGACTGCGGTCGAGCACGAGACCGCTCTGCTCCCACGCGCGCACCATGCGACGCGACACCACCGGATCGGCCACGAAGAGCCGCACTGTCGTACGGACGACCACATGCGGATCACCGGCCTCCAGCCCCGCCAGGCGGCGCTCCAGCTCCTCCATGAACCCGGCCGCGAGCGCCTCCCAGATCCTCTCGCGCGGCCCGATCAGGTTGTACACGGTCGCCGGAGCCACCTCCGCACGTTCGGCGATCCGCTCGACGCTGACCCCCGACTCCGGTCCCTCCCGCAGGAGTTCACGTACCGCCTCCACGATCCGTGAGCGTCGGTGCGCCTTCCGCCGCTCACGCAGTCCCCCGTCGTTCCCCGGCATCGTGTTCCCCGGCATCATGCCCACCCCACCGCTCAATTTTTAGAGAGTCCTCTAAAAATAGAGACACGTCTCGACAGGGGCAAGCAAAACGTCCCTCTTCAGCGTCAGCTGCCGAAGGGAATGTCCTCGGGGGTGGCCATACGGCGGGCGTCCGGATGGGCCTTCACGTAGTCCGTGATGTACGAGAGCGACTCCCGCACCGCGCTGTCATCGGTGCCGCAGCCCTTTGGGCCGTTGACGCCGTCGGGGTAGCAGGACATGCGGTTGCCGTAGATCAGGCTGTCCACGGCGGCACTTCCGTCGGCGGAGTCGAGCAGCGTGGCGGCGCGCTCACCGTCTCCCTTCCCCACCGTCCATCCGACGGTCTGTGCGAGGTCTCCAGCGTCCCGGGCAACCCTGGCGGCCTCGAGCTCCTTCTTGATGCCACCGAACTTCAGCGCCATGTTGAACAGTCCGTTGTCCATCACGCGCTGATCGCCGGGGACATTCGGCCCGTGCTCGGCGAACCCGTCCCGGACCTGCGCGTAGCCACCACTGAAGCTGACTGCTTCCTTGGGCTTCAGGTCACCGAGGAGGCTCTTCCAACCGCTGCCGCCCTCTGTGCCGTAGAAGCCGTAGAGGACCCGGATTCCCTTGCTCTCCAGCTTCTCGCGCGCCATGTCCCGCAGCGCGGCCACGGAGCAGTGGCGCCACTCGGGGTCGCCGCCGTCGCACCAGTCGGGGTTCTTCATGTCGAGCCAGACGAAGGAGACGTGACGCCCGCCCTCGTGTTCCTCGGCCACCTGGTCGAACATGTCCGACATGGTGTCGCCGGAGCTGGTGGGGGTGCCATCGTGGTCCGCCCACCAGCCCTTGCGCCAGGCCGTGGCGTCGATCTCCAGCGCGTTGGCCCCGTTGGAGAGCGCCCTGGTGACCCCGCCCGTGGTCAGCACTCGGTGGGCGATGGCCCAGGTGGGGCGTTGCTCGGCGGCGTTCGACGCGGTCCGTGAGGCCTCGCCCCCCGGTGCGGCCATGGCGGCTCCGGTGCTCAAGGCGGCCGCGGAGACGACCAGGGCCAGCGGGAGCACTGCGGCGCGAAGCCGACGTGATGCGGCCATGTGGGCGGGTCCTTTCTGTTCCCGGGCTGCGTGGTGCGACAGCCCGACTGCCGTGCGGTAGCTGCCTTTCGTACAGTCGGCGGGCCGACTGCGGCAGGCCTGCAGCACCCTACGTCAAGTTACCCGTGGGTAATAGTTGGGTGCGCTCTGTACGCGACTGCCCGGCTCGCGAGCAGGAAGAGAAGGCCGTGTCCTACGAGGGGACGAAAAGCGCCACGCCCAGGGCCACGACGGCACACAGCGCTCCCGCCGTCGCCAGGAGAATCGCCTGAGCCTGCACGGCGTCCGCGTCCTCCCCTTCCCGAGGGGCACGGCTCAAGTCCCACGCCGCTTGGATCTGCACGGACAAACCGATGACCACTCCGAGCAGGACGATGGCGTCGGTCATTTCCTTCTCTTTCCTCCGCGCGGCGACGATCGCGCTCGGCGCGTCCGCAGCTCTCTTCCCGTTCCCTCTCGTGGCGCTCTTCCAGCAGCGCCTCCCGGCCGCCGGAGTGCTCGATCATGCGCCGTACCTTCCGATGATCTACCGGCGCCGCGTCCCCTCGACGGTCAACGCGCCGCAACGATTCGATCTCTTACCTCACCACCCGAACGACCCGCCCCGAAGTGGCCTTCACCGGCCCTCAGATGGACAACTACTGTGTCTCCTGCCCGGCCCAGACCACCGATCGGCTGATCCTTCAGGCCGCCACTCGTTGAGCAACTCCGCGACCCGGCAGCTGAGATGGCGCCGCCCGATCCCCCTGCCGACCGCCACACACCTTCTGTATCCCCCACCCCTGAGGAGTTCCCGCATGGACCAGCCCCAGATCCTCGTCCTGGACGCCACCGGCAGCGACCGGCACGCGGAAGATGCCGAGTTGCGCTCGCGTGGACCGGCCACCCGCGTCGACGTCCTGGGGGTCGAGGCGTGGGCCGTGACCGACCCGGCCCTGCTCAAGCAGCTCCTCACCGACCCGCGGGTCTCCAAAGACCCCCGGCGGCACTGGCCGCTGTTCCCCGACGAGGTCGTCGGCACCTGGCCTCTCGCGCTGTGGGTGGCCGTCGACAACATGTTCACCGCCTTCGGAGGCGACCACCGACGCCTGCGGCGTCTGGTCAGCCCGGCCTTCACCGCACGCCGCATCGCCGCCATGCAGCCCCGCATCGAGGAGATATCCCAGGCGCTGCTCGACGAGTTCGACACGGTCCCCGCCGGAGAGCCCACCGACCTGCGTGACCGCTTCGCCTATCCGCTGCCGATCCGCGTCATCAGCGAGCTCATGGGGCTTCCCGACCACTCCCAGGCAGACTTCCGCCGCACCGTCGACGGCGTCTTCGACACCACGCTCAGCCCGGATCAAGCCGCCGACAACACCAAGGAGCTGTACGCGATCCTGGCCGACCTGGTCGCGGCCAAACGCGCCGAGCCCGGCGAGGACATGACCTCCGTACTCATCGCCACCCGGGACGACGCGGAGGACGGCGACGGCTCCGCGCTGACCGAGCAGGAACTCCTCGACACTCTCCTCCTCGTGATCAGCGCGGGCTACGAGACCACCGTCAACCTGCTGGACCAGGCCATCGCCGCGCTGCTCACCCACCCCGAACAGCTCGCCCTGGTCCGCGAGGGCAAGCACACGTGGACAGACGTCGTCGAAGAGACGCTGCGCTACGAGGCACCCGTCGCGCACCTTCCCATGCGGTTCGCCGTCGAGGACATCTCACTGGCGCAGGGGCTCACGATCCGTCAGGGCGAGGCGATCCTCGCCTCCTACGCGGCAGCGGGCCGCCACCCCGACCTGCACGGCCCGAGCGCCGGCACCTTCGACGTGACCCGAGTCAGCAAGAACCATCTCGCCTTCGGCCACGGCGTCCACGTCTGCCTCGGCGCCGCCCTGGCGCGGATGGAGGCCGAGACCGCACTGCGGGCGCTGTTCACCCGCTACCCGGACCTCGCCCTCGCCGGCCCCGCGTCCACTCTGCGCCCCGGAGAGTCATTCATCTCCAACGGGCACCGGGAACTGCCCGTCGTCCTCCGCCCGGCCACCGAGAACTGACTCGGCCGGTCCTCAGCCGGGGTCGCTATCCGGGGAAGCCTGCCGGCTCCACCCGGTCTGAGCGAGCGTGCCACAGGCCTTCCATTTCGGTGGCACGCTCGCTTGTGTACTTGCTGCCGTCTGGCCCGCGGAACGGACCAGCTCAGTCGGCGCCAATCGAGGTGACCTCGTAGACCGCGGCGGAACTCATGGACAGTCCGCGGCACGTGAGCTGACACGGTGGGGTGCGGTGGGAGTGCACTACCACTTCGATGGCCGTGGGGTGAGGTGGGCGGCCGGTGAAGCGGATTCGCCAGCGGTTGTCTTCGCGGGAGGTGTCGACCACCTCGTAGTCATGCCGGCCCGCCGGGCCGAAGCGTTCGAGCACGGCGGAGAGAGCAGCCTGCTGCGGAGGGAAGAGATCCGTGTATCCGCGCAGATGCTTCGCGTTGATGCGGTCGGCCAGGTGCGCTTCGAGCACTGCCACCGACGAGGTGGCGTCGAGATTGCCGTAGTAGACGCCGTCGGGGGCGACGACGACGTTGGCGGCGAACCTGTCGCCGCCGACGTGGGAGCATTCCCACACCAGGTTCGGCCATCGCTCGCTGAGAGCACGTCCCACGGGGCGCCCGCGCACGGCGCAGCAGGTGTCGTGCTGGCCGTGGGCGCAGACGAGGAAGACGGGCGGGCAGCCGAGCTCGCCGGGGGCACCGAGGGCATCGACAATCTCCGTCAGGTCCTGATCGTGGCTCCATGTGCCCCATTGCTGACGGTAGGCCCCGGGGGTCTCATGGCGCAGCACCGCCCAGCGTCTTGGGCCTGCGGGGCCGCGGCGTCCGGGCCGCCTGATGAGCAGTACGCGCGCCCGCACCGACTGGGCGGCGGAGAACACGAGCCCTTTGGTGGAAGGGTCGAGGTCGAGGCCGTCGAAACCGTTGGGGGGCCAGCCGCCCCGGTGTTCGATGAGTACCCATACAGAGCCGTAGGGGGCTGTGCCCGCGAGTGAGTCGGCGCGTGTTCGGGCGGCGTCAGCGCAGAAGAAGCGTTCTGCCGCTGTCACCGGGGCCACTTCACGGTTCTGCGGGCACCAGTACGCCCGCGCGCAGCAGTCTCTCGACGAGTCCGACGCCGAGATCGCCGGCGGTGCGGACCTCACCGTCGAGCATGCGGGTCACCGACTGCAGATCGGTCTCCGCGAAGTCCAGCCAGCCCACGCGCGTGGCCAGACGCCGCCCCTCAAGCCGCGCTTCCAGCTCCCCGCGAAGCCGCACCCGGGAGCGGGGGCCAAGACCGTCGACGGCCTTGAGCTGGGCCAGCGGTCCCAGTGCCGCGGGTCGTCCGTGGCCTCGACGGGCCCGGTGGAACAGCGGCGCGGAATCAGCCTTGTTGATGGCGGCTACCAGGCGTTCGCGGACGATGTCGATCGCGCCGTCCGGCCCGTGCACGCCCAGGGGCAAGGTGCCGCGCATCTGGGGATCGTCGCGCAGCAGCGCGAGTGCGGACTGGGCGAGCTGTTCGGCCAGGGCGTAGCGCGTCCAACTGTGAACCCCCAGCGTCAGGTGGATCGAGACCTCGCCCTGCGCCTGAGCCGCGTGCAGCCAGCCTCGCGGCAGATAGAGGACGTCACCGGGTTCGAGCACGGTGTCGATGCAAGGCTCGCCCTTCGCCGCCTCGGCGACGGCGCGGCGATGTTCGGTCCACGGCTGATCACGCAGCGGGTCGGGATGGACGGGCTCGTGGACCAGCCAGCGCTTTGCGCCCTCGATCTGCAGGACGAAGACGTCGTGTACGTCGTAGTGGTCGTCGAACCCGCGACTCTGCGGCGGAGTGACGTAGGCGTTGGCCTGCACCGGATGGCCCAGCTCCGTGCTGAGCCGGGCGCCGAAGTCCGCGACCGGCACCCACGTGCGCTGCAGAGCTTGCAGCACCAGGGTGGCGCCGTCGGCGAACATGCGCCACAGAGCGGTGTCGTCCAGTTGGTCGCCGACGGTGGCGCCCACACCGGCGGCCGAGGTGAACGACGACTCAGGGAGCGTGGAGCCGTCCTTGGCGACGCGCAGGAAAGGCGTACGGAGCCCGCGACGCGAGATCAGTTCGTCTACGGCGTCGGCGGAGAACAGATCGGAGAAGTCGCTCGCGCGTCGCGTGAGCAGCGCTGTGCGCGCCCAGACGTCGCGGGCGAACTCGTCCCGGCTGAGGCCGGTCAGCCGTGTCTCCAGGACGCCGACACCTGCGGTGGCCTCAGCGTCCTGGAGCTCGGTCGTGGGGATGCTCAAGAGCTGCCGGCTCCGCCGTCGGCACCTCCGTCATGAACGCCCGGCGTACCCGCCGCGCCACCGTCCGCAGGCCCTTCGGCCCCACCGTCGGCGCCTCCGTCATGAACGCCCGGCGTGCCCGCCGCACCGCCGTCCGCGGGGCCCTCGGCTCCGCCGTCGGCGCCTCCGTCGTGGACGCCCGGCGTGCCCGCGGCGCCACCGTCCGCGGGGCCCTCGGCTCCGCCGTCGGCGCCTCCGTCGTGGACGCCCGGCGTGCCCGCCGCACCGCCGTCGGCGGGACCCTCGTTCTGGTTAGGATCCTGCTCGGGGTTGGTCATCGTTCCTCCTGAGAATCGAACGGCTGGGATCGGGCACACCCTCGAGAGCCCTCTCCGCTCTCTCCAAGCAGAGCCCTCTCTGCTTTCACCAAGCTCGCTCACGCGATTGCGGTCGGCAACCTGAAGGGACGACCGGGCGCCCGGTCGGCGGGCCTGTCGTCTGACTGGCTGTCTCACCCTGTCTCGCTGCCCCGCTGCGTCATGGGTGTCGTCTTCGTGGGCGTCGTCGTCATCTGCCCCGCCCCTGGGCGTGTCAACGGCGGCTTTCCAGCTTCTGGTCGCCGCGAATCAGCGTGCGGGCCACCGCACCGGCGAGCATCTCGTGCGGGAAACCGAGTTCGATCGCGCTGACCTCGTCGAGGCGGGCCAGCTGCGCGGCGGTGAAGTCGACCTCCAGGGCGCCCAGGTTGTCCTCCAGTTGCGCGGGCGTACGGGCACCGATGACCGGTGCCGTCACGGCCGGGTTCTGCAGTGTCCAGGCAAGGCCGACTTGGGCGGGGGTGCGGCCCAGCTCGGTGGCGACCTCCTTCACGACGTCCACGATGGCGTGGTTACGTTCGGTGAGCGTGCCACCTGCGATGGTGCGGCTCTTGCGGGTGCCGTCGCCGGTTGCGTCGGACGCGGCGTTCGTCGCGGTGAGATCGCCGCGGCTGTACTTGCCGGTGAGCACCCCGCCCGCCAGCGGCGACCACGGGATCACCCCCAACCCCAGCTCGCGTGCCATGGGGATCAGGTCGCGTTCCACGGTGCGCTCGGTCAGGTTGTACTCGATCTGCAGCGCGACCAGCGGTGACCACGCGCGCAGGTCGGCGATCGCCTGCATGCGCGACACCTGCCAGGCCGGGGTGTTGGAGATGGCCACGTACAAGACCTTTCCCTGCCGGACCAGATCGTCCATGCCGCGCAGGATCTCCTCGATCGGTGTCGTGACGTCCCACAAGTGAAGGTAGAGCACGTCGATGTAATCGGTATTCAGTCGTCGCAGACTGGACTCCACCGACGCGAACAGGTTCTTGCGGTGGCTGCCCCCGGAATTGGGATCGCCGGGACGGCGCGACGTCGAGTATTTCGTTGCCAGAACCAGGCTTTCGCGGTTGTCGCGGGTGAATTCCCCCAGCAGGCGTTCGGAGCTGCCGTTGGTGTAGGTGCTGGCGGTGTCGATGAAGTTGCCGCCGCGCTCGACGTAGAGGTCGAACAGTTTGCGCGCCTCATCCGGCTCGGCGCCCCAGCCCCACTCGGTGCCGAAGGTTGCCGCGCCGAGCGCCAGCGGTGAGACCCGCAATCCGGAGCGTCCAAGGAGCCGGTAGGTGTCGAGGGTGAGCGACATCGTGTCCTCCTGTGCTTGTGATCCGCCGTCTGTGCTTGTGATCCGCGGCCTGTGGTTGTGATCCGCAGTCGGAAACAAGCCTGTGTGCGCCGGGAGCCAGGCGTAAGGGAAGGAAGTTCCTGGGAACACCGGTCCTACCTTGGCTGTTGGGCCGAACATGACGACGCGCACAGTGGACGCGACACAGGAGCTGGCCGCATTCCTGCGGACCCGCCGCGAACGCCTGGACCCGGACGCTTTCGGTCTGCCCTCGCGTCGGCAGGCCCGCCGGACGCCGGGTCTGCGCCGCGAGGAGGTCGCCGAACTGGCCGGGGTCAGCGTCGACTACGTGGTGCGGCTGGAACAGGGCCGCGGCCTGCGGCCCTCAGCGGACGTGGTGGAGGCGCTTTCCCGGGCGCTGCGTCTGGCTCCCGACGAACGCGGCTACCTCTTCGACCTGGCCCAGCAGCGCCGCCGTGACACCGACAAGCCCGCCGCCGCCGCGGCGCCGCCGCTGGCCCGGCTGGTGGCTGATCTGTCACCGCTGCCGGCCATGCTGATGAATCACCGTTACGACATCCTGGCCTGGAACGGCGAAATGGCCAGGCTGCTGCTGGATTTCGACGCCCTGCCGCCGTCGCGGCGCAATGCGATGTGGCTGTGCCTCATGCGTCCGCAGATGCGTGAGTTCTACGTCGACCGCGAACGCATCGTGCGAGAGGGCATCGCCCACCTGCGCACTGCGTGGGCCGCGCATCCGGAGGACCAGGCGTTGTCCGACCTCATCGCCGAATGCACCGCACGCGATGAGGAATTCGCGCGTTTGTGGGCTGAGCGAGAGGTCAAAGTGAACGGCCGCGGACGCAAGGTGATGCGGCACCCTGACGTCGGTGAGATCGCTGTACATTTCGAGACGCTGCTGCCGCTTCAGGACGCGGACCAGCAGTTGGTGATCTATCGCGCCGCGGACGAGGAAAGCCAATCGGCACTGGACCGGGTGCACGCCATCCATCGCTGAGCGGCAACCACGAGATCCACGGCCTCCGGGGCTTCTGGTTTCCGGGTTTCCGGGTTCCAGGCCTCTTGTTTTCCGGTTACCTGGTTTCTCTTGGGGAGGACGAACCTGTCGCCGGAGACCCCCGTCAGAGGCTCACAGCCCCCTTGCCTCACCCAGAGGGCTCGTCCGGCACCGGTTTCTCCGCGTGGTCTTCCCGGGCCTGGGAGTCATCGCGCCTTGCGGTGCCTCCCTCATTCGTGTCGGGGACCTCGGCCGCCTTGTCGCCGTGGCCGTCGCCGCGTTCGGCATCGGCGTCTTCGGCAGCCTTGCTCACGTCCAGGTCCCAGGCGTCCGGCTCATCCGTCGCCTGCTGGTCGGGGAGGTCCCGGGGAACCGGGGTGGTGCCGTCCTCGCCGGGGGAAGCCGGAATCCGATCGCTCACTGTGTCTCCTCCTTGACCCTTCAACTCCTGGCCAGAGCAAGTACCCGCAGACGGCGCGACGACACGGCCCCGGGCGGAGCGCTCACGGCCGGGTAACCGAGAGCCAATTTTACGCTTCCGCAGTGACACACGCGGGGAGGACCGCCTGGGCGTCACGCAGGGCTCTACTGCTTCCTTCGCTGCTTGCTCGCTGCTTCGCTCCGTGGCCTTGTGCTCAGAGCCGGGACCGTGTCCGGATCTTCGTGGCTTCTGCCAGTACGGAGGTCCACCGGGCCCCGTAGAGACTGCCAGTCAAGAGCCGCGGCATGCCCCGGCAACGGGGGCCCGCGTCCGAGGGCCTACCTACGGAGGACAGCACCATGAGCGCACAGCAGCAGTACGACGAGATCGGTGAGGCGTACGAGGGCTTCAAGGCCCTGCCGCTTGAGCAGTACGCCGTAGTGCCCAGCTTCCTGGCGATGGTCGGGGACGTGCGGGGCAGGTCGGTGCTCGACCTGGCTTCCGGCACCGGCTTCTACAGCAGGGAATTCAAGCGGCGCGGCGCGACCGACGTCCTTGGCATCGACATTTCAGGAGAAATGGTCTCCGTGGCCCGGCAGTTGGAGGAGGGCGATCCGCTGGGGGTGCGTTACGAGGTCGGTGACGTGGCCGAGCTACGGCCGGCCGGGCGCCGCTTCGACATCGCACTGGCCGTCCAGTTGCTCAACTACGCCTCGGACATCGCCACGACGGAACGCATGTGCCGCAACATCCACCGGAGCATGAAGCCGGGCGGCGAGCTGTTTCTGCTCAATCAGTCGCCTGACTTCCGCTTCGACGGGCCGGGCCCGGACAAGTACGGCTTCCGCAGCGAACTCACCGGGGAGGAAGTGGAGACGGGGCGACAGGTGAGGACCACGGCGCTGCTCGACCCGGAGCCGGTCTCGTTCGTCGCCAACTTGCCGCGCCGAGAGGTCTACGAGAAGTGCCTTCCGGCGGCGGGGTTCAGTGATCTGACCTGGGTGCCGCTGACGGTGTCGGAAGCCGGCGTGCGCGAGTTCGGCACGGACTACTGGGCGGATTTCCACGAGAACCCTCCGCTGGAGATGCTGCGCTGCCGCGCCTGACGATCGACCGGACTCCTGAAGGCGACAGCAAAGAGGGTGGGCCCGACCGTCCAGGTCGGGCCCACCCTCTGGCGAGGCACGTATGCCACTGCCTGTGGCGTCGCGCCGCCATGTCGCCGCAATCAGGCGCGCGTCACCATCGGTACCAGCGGCCCTTGCGACCACCGCGTGCGGCGGGCTTGACCACGAAGCCGAGCAGCCACACCACCAGCACGATGACCGCGATCCACCACAGGGCCTTCAATGCGAAGCCCGCACCGAAGAGAAGCAGAGCCAGAAGCAGCACCAGAATCAGGGGAACCATCTTTATCAACCTCCAGCCCATCAGGTGCTCTCAGATGTGCTCCACAAACACATGAAAGTCGCGTTTTCCACACGCGCCGAAGGGCACGCGCCCGCGGTGCGGAGTACCCACGGCGACACTCGACCTCCTGCTCGGGGTCTTTCGGACGGCCGCTCTCAGGAACGTGGGGTTTTCTGTTCCCATGACTCCGGCTGCCAGAGGCCCGCGCGTCGCAGCGACTGCGAGCAGTGCAGGTATATCTCGTCTATCTCGACGACGATCGCCAGTCGGGGCCGCTGGCCTTTGACGGTCATGGAGTCGAAGAACGGGGCGTCTGTCAGGATCCGGGCGCGGCCGTTGACGCGCAGGATGTCGGCGCTGCCCGGCACCAGGTGCAGCAGGCCCACATGCGGGTTTTCGAGGATGTTGCGGAAGCTGTCACCGCGACGGTTGCCTGGGCGGTCGGGGAGCACGACGGTGCTCGCGTCGAGGACGTGGACAAAACCGGGTGCGCCGCCTCGCGGGGACGTGTCGCAGTTTCCTTCCGCGTCCGAAGTGGAGACGAGGCAGAACGGGGAGCGGGTCAAGATGCCCAGGTCGTCCGCGGTCAGTTCGTCGTGCACTTTGTCGATGACGATCGGATGCGGCTCACCGAGCAGCTCGGTCAGCTCGTCTTCCGAGCGAAGCTCCTGCCAGGTGTACGGCGCCGTGGCGCTACCGCTCAGGGGCGGAACGGTTGCGGGTGTCGCGACGTCGGGCACGGGGTTCCTCGAATGTCGACGGGCGGGCGAACGGACGGGCGGGCGGGCGGGCGGATGATCCAGCTAGTAAGGCTGACCTTACTGGAGGGGAATTCCGCTGTTGAAGGTGCCCCCGACGTGTGCCCTGCTGAACGGCGCGGAGGTGACCTGCCGTGGACGACGCGCTCATCACGCCCGCCCTCAGCCGACACCTGGTCGCGTCGAAGCAGGCATGAATGTGCTCGGGCCTGCCTACTTTTGACATATGGAGAATGTGTCGCGTGATGTCATAGCGCCGGACGGCGCGAATCCGCTCGGTCGGCTGTCACTGGAGCAACTGCGGCGGCGTACGAGCATGAAGTGGCGGACCTACCCTGCCGACGTGCTGCCGCTGTGGGTGGCCGAGATGGACGTCCCGTTGGCGGAGCCGGTCGCCGAGGCGATCACCGATGCCGTGCGGCACGGTGACACCGGCTATCCCGCCGGGACGGCCTACGCCGAGGCGCTCGCCGAGTTCGCCCTCAAGCGATGGGCCTGGGACGGCCTTGCGGTCGAACGCACGGCAATCGTGCCCGATGTGATGCTCGGCGTCGTCGAGATGCTCAAACTGGTCTCCGCGCCCGGCGATCCAGTCATCGTCAACTCCCCCGTCTACCCGCCCTTCTACCAGTTCGTCGGCAACCTCGACCGACCCGTGGTCGAGGCGCCGCTCGGGCCGGACCTGCGGATCGACTTCGCCGTACTGGAGGACGTGTTCCGGCGTACGGCCCAAGGTGCTGCCCGGCCGGTGTATCTGCTGTGCAGCCCGCACAATCCGACCGGGACCGTGCACACCGCGGCCGAGTTGACGCGGATCGCGCACCTGGCGCGGGAGCACGGCGTACGCGTCGTGGTGGATGAGATCCATGCCCCGATCGTGGCGGCGGGCGCATCGTTCGTGCCCTTCCTGAGCGTGCCCGGAGCAGAGAACGGGCTGTCTTTGATGTCGGCGTCGAAGGCCTGGAACCTGGCCGGGCTCAAGGCCGCCCTCGCCATCGCGGGACCGGAGGCCGCCGCCGACCTCGCCCGCATCCCCGAAGAGGTCAGCCACGGACCCAGCCACCTGGGTGTCATCGCCCACACGGCGGCCCTGCGCGATGGAGGTGACTGGCTCGACGCCCTGCTCTCCGGCCTCGACGACAACCGCCGACTGCTGGCCGCTCTGCTGGCAGAGCACCTGCCCTCCATTGGCTACACCCCCGCGCAGGGCACCTTCCTGGCCTGGCTCGACTGTCGGAAACTGGGCCTCGGCGACGACCCGGCCAAGGCGTTCCTGCAGCGCGGACGCGTCGCCCTGAGCTCCGGCACCACTTTTGGAACCGGCGGCGAGGGCTTCGTCCGTCTCAACCTGGCCGCCTCGCAAGAGGTGCTCACCGAGGCAGTCCGACGGATGGGCTCGGTGGTCACCTGAGGCGAGCCTCAGAGCAAGCTATGGGGCGCCCACTCCGGTATGTCAGACACTCCCGTATGACAGACACTCCCGTATGACACACAGGTACATGGGCGAAAAGTCAAAGACGCATAGGGGCATAGGTGCATACCTTCCGAGTCGCCTCCTCCCTCAATTTCGAACGCAAGCTCGACTTGATGTGCTGGCGAGGGTCAGTTTTCCTTTCAGGTATTCGCCTACAGACGTCAGGACGTAGCCTTCACTGCCCAACACATGAGTTACTGCTGTTGCAAGTTGGGCAGCCAACACCCAGGGGTCCATCGCTTGCGCCCCTCTCAGGAGTGCTCAGTCGTGAGCACGATCCGCCATCCGCACGACCGCGTGCGCTCACGAAAAGGTCACTGTCATGTCAGACGTTCAGTCAGAATCCGCTGGAGTACAGGCCCAATACGCCACGCGTGTGGCCGCGGATCTGGAGACCAACCGCAAGGAACAGGAACGCGTCGGGGCTGAGCTGGCCGCACTGCAGGAGCAGTTGCAGGCGCTGGAGGACGACCACGCGGTGTTGCTGAGCATGCAGCAGGCGCTCGGTTCCACCGGAACGCCGACGGCCACCGCCAAGGCGACAGCGGGCCGCGCGTCAACCGGCAAGAAGTCAGTACCCGCCCCGCGGCCAAGTGCGAACAATTCCGGTGCGGCCCGAACGAAGAAGTCCGCGACAACCAAGGCCAAGAGCACGGACAAGGCCAACAAGGCCAAGGAGACGGACAAGGCAGCCAAGAGTGCGCCCAAGGCCTCCGCGAAGAAGTCTGCCGAGCCGACGGCCGGGCCGACGCTGGTCGAGTTGATCGGCAACCACCTCAGCCGGCAGACGGAGCCGCGCTCCGCCGCCGAGATCACCAGCGCACTCGCCCAGGAACTCCCGGACCGCACCATCAAGACCACGGTCGTACGCACCACGGTGGAGGGTCTGGTCGCCAAGGGCCGGGCCCTGCGCACCAAGCAGGGTTCCTCCGTCTTCTACACCGCGGCCACCCCGGCGGACTCGACAACCGCACCGGAGCCGGAGGGCGTCACCGGCTGAACCGGCCGGCAACACGGAGACATGTGAACAGTGCCGTTCATGGAGGACTGATCACGGCGGCGGTCGCGCCCATTCCCTGGGCGCACCCGCACGCCGCTCACGCTCACCGGCGGACCCGGCGCCCACTGGAGTCGGCAGGGCCCGGCGGTGATCCACGCGCGGCACAGCGCACGTGATTCAGTGCTGGATCAGGCCGCCGACCGGGACAGGAGCGACGTGGCCGGTCGCCGGACGGGTCTGCGCCAAGGCGAGACCGATGTCGACCAGGGATGACCGGCGCAGGCGGGCGACGTCGGGGATCGAGGTCCAGACCGACTCGGCGATCTCGCCGTTCGGCTCGGGTCGCAGTTGCCCCCCGGTGATGCTCGCCTGGTAGAAGATGCCTACGTTCTGGTGTTCCGGCCCGCCGGGGGCCGTGCGTTCGGCTGCCGGGATGATCCTTGAATCCACACCCAGCAGTCGCTCCACCACCGCGTCGCAGCCGGTCTCCTCAGCGATCTCCCGGATGACCGCGTCGAACGGGTCCTCGCCGTGCTCGACTCGGCCGCCCGGAAGCGTCCAAGTGGACTCACCACAGGGCGATACGTGACGGCCGAGCAGCACCCGTCCGTCATCAACACACACTGCGTACGCCGCCAGCCTGAAACTCACTCCAGCCCCCCGGTAACCGTCCGTCCATCTGGATCGCGCTGTAGTGCGTGAAGACCTGTTCCGGTCATGGCGCCGCCCCTGTCGATGAGTTCCCACCGCGCCATGAGTCTCCCTTGCCAGACACTGGAGTCGAATGAAGGAACAGCCGTGAACGATGATGTCTGGTCGCTGGTCCACGCGGAGCGTGCGGCGCTGATCGAGGATCTCACGCACCTCGACGACAAGCAGTGGGAGCACCCCTCCCTGTGCGAGGGGTGGACCGTGCAGGACGTGGTCGCCCATCTGGTCGACACGGCTCGCACCACGCGCCTCGGCTTCGTGGGCGCCATGGTCCGGGCCCGCTTCGACTTCGACCGTCAAAACGCTCGCGGGGTGCGGCGCGAGCGTGGTGCGTCGCCGCAGGAGACATGGGAGCGCCTGCGTCAGGTGGCTTCGCGCAGGTCGGCCCCTCCGGCGCCCCTCGACACCCGGCTCGTCGAGGAGGTCGTTCACGGCGAGGACATTCGTCGTCCCCTGGGACTCTCCCACGCCTACCTGCCGGAGGCGGTCATCAGGTCGCTCCGCTTGCAGGCCCGGACGTCGGCGTCCTTCGGTGGGGCCAAGGAGAAGGTGGACGGGCTTCAACTGACGGCGACCGACGCCGATTTGTCGATCGGAGAGGGCCCGCACGTGCGTGGTAGCGCGCTCGCGCTGCTGCTGGCCGTCTCCGGGCGGAGGGAAGCGCTGGACGAGCTGGACGGGCCGGGAGCCGCCATGCTGAGGGCAGCCGCCTAGCCGCCTGAGGACTCAGCACGCAGACCTCAGGGCGGCCTCTCACCGGCACCTCGGGCGGACTCTCACGGGCCAACCTCTGGCCGGCTCCCACGGGCCGGCCTCCGGCGGCTCTCACGGGCCACCTCTACAAGACCGGCGGCCCTTGCTCCACGCGGCGCAGCACCGCGTCGAGCTGGTCGAGCCCTTCGCTGGTCTGGATCTGCCGTTCGTCCCACCAGGTGACCCCCGCGTCAGCCAACGGGCCGATCAGGTCACGGGCCTTGGCCGGGTCTTCGCCCGGTGACGCACCGCCGAGGACGATGTCGAAGGGGGTGTCGGACCGGTCCTCGCGCTGCTTGGTGACGTAGGCCACCAGGTCGTGGACCTGGCCGATCGGCGGCACGTGCCCGTGTTTGGCGTCCGTGAACAGCGGGACCGCTCCGTCCCAGCGGGCGGCCCGGCGCATGGGCGGGCGGTTCGGCCAGAAGCCCGCGATCCAGATCGGCGGCCGAGGTCGTTGCGCCGTGGCCGGCAGCAACGTCACGTCGTGTGCCTGGTAGTGCCGTCCGTCGTGGTTCACCCGCTCGCCCGACCAGTAGCGCCGCAGCAGGTCGAGGCCCTCGTCGAGCCGCTCGGCCAGCACCTTCGGGTCGGCGGTGTCGCCGAAGCTCGCGTACTCGTCCTCGACGGGTCCGCCAAGACCCGCGCCGAAGGTGACCCGGCCGCCGCTCAGAACGTCCAGGGTCGCCACCTGACGGGCCAACTGCTGCGGGCGCCGCCGGGCGACCGGGGTGACCAGTGTGCCCAGCCTGATCCTGGATGTCGCGAGCGCCGCGGCGGTCAGCAGCATCCAGGGGTCCCCGAAGGGCCTGCCCGCATGTTTGCGATGCAGCACGTGATCCCAGACGAACAGCCCGTCCCACCCTGCTTGTTCACTCGCCGCAGCCAGCTTTGCCACGGTTCTGGGATCCGCGAAGTAACCGAAGTTCGGAATGTTCACCGAGAAACGCATCCCCGCATCCTGCTGCACGGCACCGTGACCGGCAATCGAAAACTCGACTCAGCGCAGCGGCGGTACGGCCGGGACCTCGATGGCGTTCTCGATGTCCGCGACCGTCATCTTGAATTGCTCGGGGTAGGCCGCGCGTCGCGTGCGGCGGTCGGGCTCGGTGGTGCGCCAGGTGTAGAGGCACTGGCGGCACTGCAGGACGTCCCAGACGCCGGGCACCGGCGAGGTGGCGAGCTGGTCGATGGTCTCGTGGGCGCAACGCGGGCAGATGGTGGGGTGGTCGGTCATGGCCGGTCGGTTTCCTTCCGTGCGGGTTCGTCGATCCGTCAAGGGCCGCGGGGTTCAGCGGCGCGCCGCGATGAGCTGCTGCAGCTTCGTCGCCCACTCCCGCGTCTCGGGCAGATCCTTGGCCGGGGTGGAGAAGTTGCCGCGTACGTCGGGAGCCACCGGAGTCGTCGCGTCAATGATCATCTTGCTGGTGATGCCCGCGGGCTGGGCGGCTGGGGCGAGCTCCAGGACGGACAGGTTGGGGATGACGACGACGTCGTCCGCGGGGTTGACCTTCGCGGACATGGCCCACATGACCTGCGGCAGGTTGAAGGGGTCGACGTCCTCGTCGACCAGGATCACCTGCGCGACATAACCCAGGCCGTGCGGCGTGGTCATCGCGCGCATGCCGACGGCCTTGGCGAAGCCGCCGTAGCGCTTGGCCGTCGAGATGATGACCATCAGGCCGTGCGTGTACATGGCGTTGACGGCCTGCACCTCGGGGTATTCGGCGCGCAGTTGCTTGAGCAGCGGGACGCAGGTGTTGGGGCCCACGAGGTAGTCGACCTCGGTCCACGGCATGCCCAGGTAGAGGGACTCGAAGACGGGGTTCGTGCGGTAGGAGACGCGGTCGACACGGATGACGGGCATGCGGCGGCCGCCGGAGTAGTGGCCGGTGAACTCGCCGAAGGGGCCCTCGATCTGGCGCTTGCGGGACTCGATGACACCTTCGATGACGACCTCGCTGCCCCAGGGCACGTCGAACCCGGTCAGCGGCGCGGTGGCGATGGGGGCGGGCGCCCCACGCAGGGCGCCGGCCATCTCGTACTCGCTCTGGTCGTACGCCATCGGCATGCCGGCCACGATGGTCATCACCGGGTCGTTGCCGAGGGTGATGGCGACGGGCAGGTCCTGGCCAGTCTCCTCGGCCTTGCGCAGGTGTTGTGCGATGTCGTGCATGGGCACGGGCTGGAAGGCGAGACGGTCGGTGCCGATGACCTCGATGCGGTACGTGCCGACGTTCTGCTTGCCGAAGTTCTCCGGGTCCTCGGGATCTCGGGAGACGACGGCGGCCTTGTCGAGGTAGAACCCGCCGTCGCCGTCGTTGAGGCGGAACAGGGGCAGGACGGAGAAGAGATCGACGTCCGCTCCCTCCTGGGTGTTCTGGCGCCAGGGCGCGTCCTCGCGGCGTTCGGGGGCGACGGGGAAGGCGTCCCAGCGGGCGGCGAAGGCCTCCACCTGCTCCTTGACCGGAGTGTTTCTGGGCAGGCCGAGGGCGAGCGCGTGGTTGGCCCAGGAGCCGTGCACGTTCATGGCGATGCGGGCGTCGGTGAAGCCCTTGACGTTGTCGAAGTACAGGGCGGGGGCGTTCTCCCCGATGCGGCCCGTGGCATTGGCGGCGGCGGCCAGGTCGGGCTCGGGCAGGACCTCTTCGGTCAGGTGCAGCAGTTGCCCTTCCTCCTCCAGGGTGGCGAGGAAACTGCGCAGGTCGTCGTGGGCCATGGGTAACTCCATCAGAGGGAAGGGGGCTTCGAAGGGCCCGGCCGGAAACTCCGGGAGGCGGGCGTCGGAAACGTCAGGAGGCGGGCCGCAGTGCTGCGGCGCGCGCGGCGCGCATGCCTTCCCAACGCCTGGCGGCGGGCGCGGGCAGGTCGAACTGGTCGAGGACGCGGGCAGTGATGTGGTCGACGATGTCGTCGACGGTCTTCGGGTGGTTGTAGAAGGCGGGCATCGGCGGCACCATCCGCACCCCCTGCCGGGTCAGGGCGAGCATGTTCTCCAGGTGGATCTCGCTCAACGGCGTCTCGCGGGGTACGAGGACGAGTCGGCGCCGCTCCTTGAGGACGACATCGGCGGCGCGGGCCACCAGGCCTTCCGCGTACCCGGCGCGGATTCCGGCCAGTGTCTTCATCGAGCAGGGCACGATCACCATCCCGTCGGTGCGGAACGAACCGGAGGAGATGGTGGCGCCCTGGTCCTCGGGGTGGTGCGTGACATCGGCGAGTGCGCTCACCTCGGCGACCGGGAGACCGGTCTCCAGCTCGATGGTGGCGCGGGCCCAGCGCGACAGGACGAGATGGGTCTCGACGTCCGGCAGCTGGGCCAGATTCTCCAGAAGCCGCACACCGATGGCCGCTCCCGTAGCCCCGGTCATGCCCACGATCAATCGCACTCGTCTGCTCCTCGCACCCAGATGACCTGCGCTTTCACTCCCGCGCCTCGTTGGTTCCACGCTAGGAGGCAGATGCGGCGGGCGAGCGGTACGCTCGGGACTCGCGATGGGGAAAAGCGGACACCCTGATGTCAGGGACTTGGACTACACGGCGGGCGTGGGAGCACCCACCGGTGTCGAGGTGGTCGAGCTCGGCGGTCTCTACGAGCGCTCGCGGCGGCACGGCAACGATCCGTACGCGGCCTTGCGCCCCGCCTTTCATCAGCTGATCGTGGTCCGCGGGCGACCGCTGCGGATGGCGGTGGATTTCGTCGAGCACGATCTGCCGTCCGGCTCCTGGCTGTGGATCAGGCCGGGCCAGGTGCAGCGGTTCGGCCGGGATCTGGTCACCGCGGACGGGGTGATCGTCCTGTTCCAGCCGGGCTTTCTGCCGCCCGCGACCGTGGCGGCGGCGCACATGAACCCTCCCTACGAGCAGCGTCCGCTGCTGCCCGAGGGCGAGCAGGCGCAGGCGCTGCGGCAAGCCCTGGCCCATCTCACGTACGAGTACGGGGCGATGGCCTCGCTTCCGCTGGACTCGCACGTGGAGGTGATGCGGCACTTGGTCTCGGTCCTCGTGCTGCGCCTGGCGGCCGTACGGGGCGGGGCACCGCTGCAGGGCCCGGTGAGCGAGGTGTTCCGGCGCTTTCACGACGCGGTGGAACGCGACCACAGGGTGACACGGCGGGTGGAGGACTATGCGGGCGCGCTCGGCTACAGCCCGCGCACCCTGTCCCGCGCGACGCTGGCCGTCACCGGTGTGAGCGCCAAGAAGTTCATCGACGAACGAGTGCTTCTGGAGGCCAAACGCCTCCTGCAGCACAGCGGCCTCCCGGCGAAGGAGATCGCCGGGAGGCTGGGTTTCACGGACGCGAGCGACTTCACGAAGTTCTTCCGCCTGCGGACGGGTACGACCCCTGCCGCGTTCCGCTCCCAGGCATGGGGGCAGGTGTCGGTCGGCTCCGCCTGACGGACAAAGCGGTCCGGGGGCTTCGACGGCTAGCGCGGTGGGGTCGAGGGGGTCGGGCAGGGGGACGAGGTCTGTGGCAGCCCCGCCCCCCGCTGAGGCGTCACACCAGGTCGGCGAGCCGGTCCACCTGGTGCGGGTCGAGGCCGTAGCAGTAGAGCGTGACCTCATCGGCGCCCAGATCGGCGAAGCGGGCGATCGCGTCGCGGATCTCGGCCGGGGTGGTGATCAGTCCGGCGACCATGCGGCCGGGCATGCCGGTGAAGGCGTAGTACGCGTGCATGTTCGTCCGGGCGTCCTGGACCACCTCGTCCGGGCCGAGCGCGACGTTGACCTGCGCGACGTTGCGCGGTTCGCCGTCGCGGCCGTACTCCTTCCAGCATGTGCGGGCGGTGCCGAACAGACCACCTGCCCAGGCAGGCGGCGCGGCGGCGAGGAAGCCGTCGCCCCAGCGTCCGACGCGTTCGATCGCGGCGGGCTCGAAGCCGCCGAAGAGCACCTCGGGACCGCCCGGCCTGGCGGGCGCGGGGCCGATCGGACCGATGTCGTCGCCGTACGGTTCGCCGGACCACAGGCGGCGCATGACCGCCATCTGCTCGTCGAGGCGCCGGCCTCGGATGCGCATGTCGATGCCGGTGACCTGATGGTCGTCGTCACGGCCGCCGACGCCAAGGCCGAGTACCAGCCGGCCGCCGGACATCTGGTCCAGGGTGGCGGCCTGCTTGGCGAGGAGAGCGGTGTCGCGCAGGGGCGCGAGCAGCACCTCGGGGTTGTCGTAGACGAGCCGGTCGAGCAGGGCGGTTTGCGTTCGCATGGCCGTCCACAAGGCGACTCGCCGTCAGCGGTGGATGTCCGCGCCGGGGCCCAGGGGCAGGCCGAGTCCGTAGAAGAGGCCGAGGACCGCGAGCCAGGCGATCAGGAACGGGACCACGAACACCGAAAGCCGGGAAAGGACCGTGCCGAGCTGTGCCTCGGGTTCGTAGCGGCGCAGGATGGTCAGCATCAGGAAGACGTACGGATTGAGCGGCGTGATCATCTGGGTCGCGGAGTCACCGATGCGGAACGCCGCCTGGGTGACGGCCGGTTCCATGCCGATGAGCATGAACGCCGGGACGAAGACCGGTGCCACCAGGGACCACAGGGCGGAGCCCGAGGTGACGAACAGGTTCAGGACGCAGACCAGGAGGACGAACAGGACCAGGCCGGTGAAGCCGGTCAGGCCCGCGGACTCCAGGAGGTTCGCGCCGTTCACCGCGAGCAGAGTGCCTACATTGGACCAGTCGAAGACGCCGATGACCTGGGAGATCACCAGGATCAGCACGATGTAGCCGGACATTCCGGTGATCGACTCGGCCATCATGCGGGGTGCGTCGTCGGCGCGCTTGAGCGTGCCGACGGTGCGGCCGTAGACGACACCGGCCAGGACGAACGCGACGAACAGCAGCGGCACGATGCCGTTGAGGACCGGCGACGGGACCAGCGCGCCGCCCTCGCCGCGCAGCGGGGAGCCCGGCAACAGCCAGCAGGTGACCACGACCGCCGCGTAGAGCAGGACGGCGAGGCCGGAGCGCAACAGGCCCGTGCGCTGCCGGGCGGTGACGGTGACCGTGACGGCGGGGTGTGCGGTGCTCCCCTCCGCCGTCTCCTCGCCCTCGCCGTGTGGCCCGCCCTCAGCCGCCGGGTCCGGCTGGGGCAGCCGGGGTTCGAGGACACGCGAGATCAGGAAGCCGCCGATCAGGGCGAGGATGCAGCTGGCCGCGGAGGTGTAGAAGTAGTTGATGAGGATGTGCGTGGGGGCACTCTCGCCGCCAGGGACGACCGCGGCGGCCTGTTGCGTGATGCCGGTGTAGAGCGCGTCGAGCGCGCCGATGGAGAAGCCGGCCGCGTAGCCCGCGCAGACGCAGGCGAATCCGCCGATGAGGCCCGCGATCGGGTTGCGGCCCGCGTTCTTGAAGGCGAGTGCGGCCAGCGGCGGGATCACCAGGATCGCGACGTCGCTCATCAGGTGCGCCTGGCAGGACACGAAGGCGACCAGGTAGGGCAGGAGCCGCCTGGGTGCCCTCGCGATGGAGGCGCGTACGGCCGTCTCGAGCAGGCCCGTCTTCTCGGCCACGCCGACCGCGGCCATCATCAGCAGGACGGTGCCCAGCGAGGGGAAGCCGGTGAAGTTCGGGATGAAGTTCTCCAGCAGCCAGCGCACGCCCTCGCCGCTGAACAGACCTTTGACCGCGAGGGTCTTGTCCTCACCGGGCACCGTGACGGTGGTGTCGGTGGCGGCGAGGACCGTCGAGACCGTACCGATGATCAGGAACAGGCCGAGGAAGAGCAGCACCGGGTGGGGCAGCTTGTTGCCCGCGCGCTCGATGCCGTTCAGGACCTTGTCGAGAACGGATCGCTGCGGCGGCCGGCCGGTCGGCGTCTTCGTGGGGGTGGTCGATGTGCTCATCCGGCGGCTCCTTGCGATGGTGCGCCACCGGCCGCGGGGACGGCCTGCGCCAGGCCGAGGGTGTCCTTGCGTACGGCGCCGCGCTGGGCGACGAGCACGATGCGGGCGGGGTCGGCGAGCACCGAGACGTCCGCGAGCGGATCCGCGTCGCACATCACCAGGTCGCCGTGTTTGCCCGGTTCGAGTGTGCCGATCTCCGCGGAGAGGCCCAGGAGTTCGGCGGCGCTGCGGGTGCCCGCCTCGATGGCCTGTTCCGGGCTCATGCCCAGCGACACGAGATGGGAGAGCTCACGCAGGTTGCGGCCGTGCGGCACCATCGCGGCGTCGGTGCCCATCGCGATCCGTACGCCGTCGGAGATGGCCGCCGCGATGTTCTCCCGGGTGATGCCGGACCAGCGGACCTTCTTCTCGTAGTGGAAGGGCTCCATGGTCGAACGGTCGATGCCGTCGAACACCGTCGACAGGGTCGGCACGACGAACGTGCCGTGCTCGCCCGCCAGTTCGCGCGCCTGCGCTGTGAGGCCGTAGCCGTGCTCGACGCTGCTCACGCCGCCGCGGATCGCGTTCACGATGCCCGCGGTGCCCTGGGCGTGGGCCGCCACGGGCCGGCCGCCGTGCCGGGCCACCTCGTCGACGACCGTACGGATCTCCTCGACGGTCAGGCCCTCGTCGTCGGGCTGGTCGTAGGGGCTGCTCATGCCGCCGGTCGCACAGACCTTGATCACGTCGGCGCCGGAGCGGAGCAGGCGGCGCACCGCGACCCGTACCTCGTCCGGGGTGTCGGCGATCTCGCCCACCCCGGCGCTGGGGTCGAATCCGCACTCCGAGCGGAAGTCGGCGTGGCCGCCGGTGTGGCTGAGGATGCGGACCGCCGTGTGCAGCCGGGGCCCTGTGGTCAGGCCCGCGGCCACCGCGTCCCGGTAGCCGGCAGGCAGACCTCCCAGGTCGCGGGCGGTGGTGATGCCCGCCTGAAGGGTGATGCGCAGCCGCTCCGCCGTCCGGAAGGTCTCCACGGTCTGATCGCTCTCGTGGCGGCGGACCATCTGCCGGGGCGATTCGATGGCGAGGTGGACGTGGGTGTCGATGAAGCCGGGCAGGACCGTGCGTCCTGCCGCGTCCACGGTGCGGGCCCGGGCGGGCGCCTCCGGTGCCGTGGCGGCAGGTCCGGCGTGCACGATCGTGCCGTCCTCGTCGATGTCGATGACGGCGTCCGCGACGGGCGCCGTGCCGGTGCCGTCCACGAGGCGGGCTCGGATGATGCGCAGGGAGGAGAACAGTGCGTGGCTCATGGCCGATGATCCTCGGTATCGGGGATCACGGCTGTGTAAAATCGCCGGAATCCTTCATCAGGACGCCTTCGACGCAGGATTCGGCACACCGCATGGATGCGCAGCAAACGCACACCCTGGACGAACTGGACCTGGCCATCGTGCATGCCCTCCAGATCCAGCCCCGGATCCCCTGGGTGCGGATGGGCGAGGTCCTGGAGGTCGACGCGGTGACGGTGGCGCGCCGCTGGGAGCGCATGGTGCGCGCGGGCGTGGCCTGGGTCGACGGCTACCTGTCGCCCGGCCACGACGAGGGCGTCTACGCCCAGATCGAGATCGACATGGACGGGCGGCTGAGCGAGGACACCGTCGGCCAACTCGCCCGCGACCCGCATGTACTGAGCCTCAAGCAGACGTCGGGCGGGCGTGACCTGCTCGCGATCGTCGGTGCCGCCGACCTCGACGGCCTCGCCCGGCTCTCCGGCGACCGGGTGTCGCAACTGCCGGGCGTGCGTGCCGTACGCAGCCATGTCATCACCGCGGCGCCCTTCGAGGGAGCCTCCTGGCGGCTGCGCAGCCTGACCCGGCAGCAGCAAAGTGCTCTGACCGTGGTGCGGCCCACGGTCCCCGACGAGCCGCTGCGGTCCCTCGACCGCCGGATCGCCCTGGCGCTCGGCACCGACGGCCGCATGCCTCTGACGGATCTCGCCGAAACCGTCGGTGCCTCGGCCGCGACGGTCCGGCGCCGACTACGGGTACTGACCGGGACCGGGCGCCTGTCGCTGCGCTGCGCGCTGGCCAGGCCGTTGACCGGCTTTCCGGTCTCGGTCGTCTACTTCGGGTCGGTGCCCGCCCAGCATCTCGACGAGACGGTGAGCGCCCTGCGGACCCTGCCCGGCCTGCGCATGTGCAGCATCACGGCGGGCGCGCACAACCTGGTGCTCGACATATGGCTGCCGGCCCTGTCCGAGGTCCACACCACCGAGGCGCTGCTCAACAGCCGCCTGGCCCACCTGGATCTGCGCATCACGGAGCGTGCCGTGGTGTTGCGTACGGTCAAGCACGTGGGGCGGGTCCTTGACCGCAGAGGCCACAGCGTGGGGTCGGCGCCGCTCAACTACTGGGATGCGTAGGGGTGTTCGCTTCGGGCGTCGTCACCGGTCACCACGCGCTGATGATCGGCGCGTCGGGCGCGTGTTGCCGCCAGGCCTCGTTGAGGCGTGCCAGTCGGCCCGCGGCGGCGAGCCCGTACAGGGACGCGACCTTGCCGTCGCTGACTTCGAACGCCACGGCGCCCACGACCCGGCCCTCGATCACCGCGACGACAGCCGGGGAGCCGTTGACCAGTGCGACATGCAGCGCGGGGGAACCGCCGGCCATCCGCCGCTTCGCCGCCGTGGGTTTGAAGCCCGCCCGCACGAAAGAGGCGACGCGCTCGCGCGTCGTGTACCGCAGTAGCCGCCTGGCAAGTCCGGCGCCGTCCGAGACCGCCGTCACGTCGGCGGTGAGCAGCGCCACCAGCCGTTCGGTGTGCCCCGACGCCGCGGCGACGAGGAACTCCTCGACGATCCGGCGCGCGGACGCGGTGTCCACCTCGCCGCCGCCGCGGCGCTGCGCGGCGACCCGGCGCCGGGCCCGGTGGACGTGCTGCTGGCTCGCGGACTCGGTGATGTCGAGAATCCCGGCGATCTCGGCGTGGGCGTACGAGAAGGCCTCACGCAGGACGTAAGCGGCCCGCTCGACCGGCGAAAGGCGCTCCATGAGGGTCAGTACGGCCAGGGTCACCGATTCGCGCTGCTCGAAGGTGTCCGCCGGGCCGAGCATCGGGTCGCCCTCCAGGAGCGGCTCCGGCAGCCAGGCACCGGCCGCCCGCTCGTGGCGCGCACGAGCCGAGCGGAGCCGGTCGAGACAGAGGTTGGTGACGACCTTGGTCAGCCAGGCTTCCGGCACCCCGATGCGTTCGCGGTCCGCGGCCTGCCAGCGCAGGAACGTGTCCTGCACGGCGTCCTCGGCGTCGGCGGCCGAACCGAGCAGACGGTACGCGAGCGAGGCCAGCCGGCCCCGGCTGGCCTCGAACTGATCGAGGGCTGTGCTGTCCATGCGGAACAACCTAGACGGTGGCCCTCACACCGGCTGCCCGGTCAGGCGCGGTGGACAGCCTGCGCTTGCGCTTCGGCATGCCGAAGGTCGGGTGGGCGATGCCAAGACCGGCCCCCTTGAGCACGCCCGACTTGAGCCGCGCCGCGGCCTTGCCGCCCAGGTACCAGGACTTCGACCGGGCGTCCCCGTCCACCATCTGGAAGATCGCGTCCCGCCGTCCGAGGCTGATGTGGTTGCCGTAATACTTCAGCCCGGTGGCCGGGACTTCCTTGCCCGTCAGGCGCGCGATGATCGCGCCTGTCGCCTGCATGTTGGTGAAGCCGGCCGAGGCGCAGGACATCGGCAGCGGCCGGCCGTTCTCGCCTATCGCGTACGCGCAGTCACCGGCGGCGTAGACGTCCGGGTGTGAGACCGACCGCATGGTGCGGTCGACGACGATCTGACCGGTGTCGGCGACCTCCAGGCCGCTGGCGGCCGCGATCGGGTGGACGGCGAACCCGGCAGTCCACACGGTCACTTCGGCCGGGATGGACGTACCGTCGGCGGCGATCGCCCGTGTCGGCTCGACGGCTTCGATCCCGGTGTGCTCGTGGACGGTGACGCCGAGCCGGTCGAAGGCCTGGCGCAGGTGGCCACGGGCCTTCGGCGAGAGCCAGGCGCCCAGCTCGCCGCGGGCGGCCAGGGCGACGGACAGGTCGGGCCGCGACTCGGCGAACTCGGTGGCCGTCTCGATGCCGGTCAGCCCCTCACCGACGACAAGGACGGTGCCGCCCGCGCTCAGGCCCGCCATGCGCTCACGCAGTCGCAGCGCCGAGGACCGGCCGGCCACGTCGAAGGCGTACTCGGCCACGCCGGGGACGCCATGGTGGGCGACGGAGCTGCCGAGCGCGTAGAGAAGCGTGTCGTAGGGGAGTTCGCCGTCTCCGTCGTCGCCGGTCACAGCGACCGTCCTGCGCTCGGGGTCGACGCCGGTGACACGCGCCAGGCGCAGCCGTACCCCGGTGCCCGCGAAGACGTCGGCGAGCTTGCGGACCGCGAGATCCTGACCGATCGCGAGCTGGTGCAGCCGCATCCGCTCGACGAAGACGGGCTCGGCGTTGACGACGGTGATCTCGATGTCGGCGGGTGAAAGCCGGCGGGCCAGGTTCCCGGCGGCGAAGGCTCCGGCGTAGCCGGCGCCGAGGACGACGATGCGGTGCTTCATGGCGTTGCTCCTGTCTCGTTCGCACGTGCCCCTTGAACGGGATGGCGCCACGATTGCTGACAGGAAGCGAGTGTGATGCGGGTCACCTGACTGAGGTGAGGGCTCTCGGCTTGCTTCATGACTGACGAGGCCACGCTGACCGGGATCTCCCGCTCAGGGATTGACGCAGACGAGCATGATGGCGGGGGCGAATGTGCCGAGGAGGCTGAGTGCCCAGTACTGGGGTGGCGGGAGGTGCGTCCTGCGCGCGAAGGGGCGGTTGACGGCCCACCAGAGGAAGCCGCAGCAGGCGATGGGGATTCCGAAGCCGACGAGAACGATGCCGAGGCCGTCGTTCTCCTCTGGCGCCGGGTGCGCCCAGGTCGCGCCGATGTAGTAGAGCATCCAGAGCGGGATGACGGCAGGGACGCCGAGCAGCAGGTTGACGCCGAATGCGGTGTACCACCGTCCGATCATGGCTTCCTCATCCCCGTGATCATTCACCGGGGACAGTAGCCGATGACAGCCGTGCTCGGTTCCGTGGCGCCTGACACGCGGTTCTCGCCGGTGGCCGGTCAGCTGCCGGTGAGGCCGCGGCGGCTCGCGTTGACGCCGGCCTGGAAGCGCGAGTCTGCTTCCAGTGCCGTCATCAACTCGGCGACCCGTCTGCGATAGGTCCGTACGGACATGCCGACGCGGCGCGCGCCCACGGCGTCGGTGAGGCCGGCCGCGAGTGCCTGCAGCACGGCGAGCGAGTCGGCGTCCAGGCCCTCGATCTCGCGTCGCAGATAGGCGTCGAGAGGGGTGCCGGCGTCCCACGTGGCGCTCATCAGCGCGTGTACGCCCCCGACGAGAGCCGGTGCGGTGGTGATCGTGAACTCACGGCCGCGGGCGCCACCGCGCCCGGCCAGGATCATCACCCTGCGGTCGATGATGATCGTCTCGTGCGGCAGCGTCGCGGCGCGGACCCGCACCTGCCCGCCGGCGGCCGCAACGGCGAAGAGGTGCAACCGCTGCTCCTCGTCGGCCAGCACGGCGGGGGTGTAGAGCTTGCGCACGACCATGCCGTCAGCGGTCCGCGGGCCAAGACGGCGCGCGATCGCCGCTCTGGCCTCGGGCCGGGACCAGGTGTGCAGGTCGTTGGCCGCGCAGAAGAACTCCCGCGTCGTCTCGCCGAACAACTGGGCGGTCCGCGCGACCAATTCCTCCTCGCCGTGCAGCGTCAGCGTCGTTTGGTCGGTCACCCTCCCAGTCTTCCTCACGATCGTGGCAACAGGTTGCCATCCGGACCGTCGGTGGCCGTCGCGGGTCGAGGCTGGGGACATGACCACACAGATCACGGCCGCTGCGAGCGGCCAGTTCATGCTCGGTGGCGACCTCCGCGTCAACCGGCTCGGCTTCGGCGCGATGCGGCTGGCGGCAGGCACTTTCGCCGGGCCGGCACGCGATACGCGGACCGGTGTCGCGGTACTGCGGCAGGCAGTCGAGGCGGGAGTCGACCACATCGACACGGCGGGCTTCTACGCTCGGGGCGACGTAAGCGCCAACGACCTGATCCGCAAGGCGCTCGCCCCCTACCCCGCAGCGCTGCTGATAGCCACCAAGGTGGGCCCGCTGCGCGGAGCGGACGGCATGCCCACCGGCCAGGCCGGCCCCGAGCAGCTGCGGGAGCTGGTGGCCGATGACCTGCGCGCCCTCGGGCTCGACCGGTTCGACCTCGTCTACCTGCGCGTCGGAGGCATGAGTGAGCCCGGCGGCGAGAGCGTGGCCGAGCGGTTCGCGGCGCTGGCGGAGCTGCGCGAGGAAGGGCTGATCCGCCACCTGGGAGTCAGCAACGTCGACGTGACGCAACTCGACGAGGCGCGGAGCGTCGCGCCCGTCGTCGCGGTGCAGAACCAGTACCACGTGCACCGCCCGGATGACGTCGCCGTACTCGCGCGCTGCGAGGAACACGGCATCGCCTACGTACCGTTCTTCCCGCTCGGCGGCGGCTTCGACCCGATCGAGCACGGCCGTCTCGCAGACATCGCCGAACGGCACGAGGCGACGACCACGCAGGTCGCACTCGCCTGGTTGCTCGCGAGTTCACCGAACATGCTGGCCATCCCCGGCACCGGCTCCCCCACGCACCTCACCGAGAACCTCGCCGCGGCAGGCCTACGCCTCGACGCGGCCGACCTCGCGCAGCTGAGGGGCTGAACGGCTTGATCGACGCTCACCCCGTAGCCGATTGCCGCCTTCTCAGTGCCTCGCCGAGCGCCGCGCGGACCGGGCCCGGCAGCGGCTCGCCCTCTGTTGTCGCGATCAACTCCTCCGCCACCGCGCGCAGTTTGGTGTTGGAGTGTTGCGACACCTCGACCAGGATCTCCCACGCCTCGTCCGGGGTACACGGCCCCAGCGTCATCAGCATCCCCCGCGCCTGGTCTATGGACGGGTGGGACTCCAAGGCGCGATGCAGGTGATTGACCTCTGTGCGTAGCGCCTTGATCTCGGCGATCTCCTCCGCACACCCATCGTCGGGGGCTTGCTGCCCGGGATCGCAACGAGGGTTCGGTTCAGATGTGTTGAGAGGGTCCGGTGAGGAAGCCACCCGCTCCGCCTATCGTCTCCTCGGGCCGCCTCTGTCGGGCCGGCAGAACCGTTGATGAGCCGAGCATCGCAGATTCTCGACACCTATGGCCATGGTTTGCGGTTCTGTGCATGCGGCAGCGCCGGTGGCTGTATGTCTCAACCAACCGGCGCCTACGTCGCACAGCGCTGTGCTTACGCAGCGATCGGGTAGCCACCCGCATTGATCCCAAACAGTGCGATGCCCGTCGGCGCGATGAGCGCGGAGAGCGGGTGACGGGGCTCGCCCCTGGGACATGGGGCCGATGTCGCCTTCGAGGCGGGTCTTGATGATCTGGGGGCGGCCCCAGAGGGCCAGGATTTCGTTCGCGACGGCCACGATGGGCAGCGGGTCCGGGTCGCCGTGCACCGCCCCTGACAACGGGCCCGCGGTGAGTTCAGCGCTGACGTACGGGCCGTACGACGATCTCGTTGACGTCGATGTCCGCCGGTTGCGCCAAGGCGTAGGAGACCGCGCCCGCGATGGCGTCGGGCGCGATCGCGTTGGCCCGGTAGGCGCGCATGGCCTCGGCGGCGCCGGCTTCGGTGATGGTGTGGGCCAGCTCGGAGTCGACCACGCCGGGCGAGACGGTCGTGACCCGGATCGAGGGGTCCGCCTCCTGACGCAGCCCCTCGGTGATCGCCCAGGCCGCGTACTTGGTGCCGCAGTAGACGGCAGCGGTCGGAACCACCTCGTGGGCACCGATGCTCGCGACCGTGACGAAGTGCCCCCCGCCCTGCGCGGTGAACACGGGCAGAGCCGCGGCGATCCCGTACAGCAGGCCGCGGACGTTCACGTCGATCATCCGGTCCCACTCGTCGACGAGGAGGGAGTCGAGTCGCGAGAGGGGCATGACGCCTGCGTTGCCGATGAGGACGTCGACGCGGCCGTGGCGGTCACGAGCGGCCTCGACGAAGGCCGCGACATCCGCGCGGTCCGTCACGTCCAGCAGCACAGGCTCCAGCGCGCCGCCGGAGCGGGATGCCGCTTCGGCCGTGCTCTTCTCCAGTTCCCGCAAGCGGTCGGTGCGGCGCGCGCCGGCCACCACTGTGTGTCCCTCGGTCACCAGTCGTGCGGCGATGGCCGCGCCGATGCCGCTGCTCGCGCCGGTGACGAGGACGACCTTGCGGTCGGTGGGTGCGGCGTATTCCGTTTGTCGTGTGGTCATGTCGTCGAGGCTGGCCCGGCGGGAGCTTCGGCGGGAGAGGTGCCGTTCTCCTGGGTGCGGCGCACCCAGGAAGCGCGGCGGGCCCCGGCCTAGCATGGGCGCATGGCACGCTCCGAGCTCAGCGCATATCTCACCACCCGGCGCGCCCTCGTCACCCCTGCCGAGGTGAATCTCCCCGTCACGGGGCACCGCAGGGTGGCGGGGTTGCGGCGCGAGGAGGTGGCCCTGCTCGCCGGGGTCAGCGCCGACTATTACGTACGCCTGGAGCAGGGGCGGGAGCGCTCGCCCTCCGCGCAGGTGCTCGATGCCCTGGCCGCCGCACTGCGGCTGGACGAGGACGGCCGGCTGCACCTGTTCCGGGTCGCCGGGATCGGCCCACGCGTCAGGACCGCCGCGGTGACAGACCGCGTCGAGCCCGGTCTGCTGGCCCTCATGGACGCCTGGCCGCACAATCCGGCCGTCGTCTACAACCGCGCGTATGACGTCCTCGCCTCCAACACGATCGCCGACGCGCTCTTCCACGGCTGGACGCACTCGCACAACCTCATGCATGTCGTGTTCACCGATCCCGCGGCCCGCGCCTTCTATCGCGACTGGCACGAGGTCGCACGCAACTCCGTGGCCGGTTTCCGGCTCGGCCACGGAGTCGCTCCAGATGATCCGCGGGTACGGCAAGTGCTGGGCGAACTGCTGGAGCGGAGCCCTGAGTTCGCCGAGCTCTGGGCCCGACACGACGCCCGGGGCAAGGCATTGGAACGCAAGCGCTTCCAGCATCGCGAGGTCGGGCCGCTGACGCTGACCATGCAGACCTTCGACGTCCGCTCGGCCCCCGGCCAGGAACTCGTCGTCTACCACGCGGAGCCTGCCTCTCCCAGCAGCGAGGCGCTCGCCCTGCTCGGCTCACTGGCTGCGACCTCGCGCCGAGAGCCCTGAGTCCGTACCCGAGCCGACGCACTGGCGTTCACGGCCAGAACAGCGGCTCTTCAGCGGCTCTTCAGCGGCTCTTTTAGGAGGAGACCAACTCAACACCACCCCTTGAGGCACAGATGCGCGCTAGCGTCGCGGCAACGCACTGTTCGGCGGGAGGGGCAGGGATGCGGCGCTCGGCTGGGCATTTCGCGCTGCTGCAACGGGTGGCCGACATGCAGCGCACCACCGATGGATGGGCCACGGCAGGGCCCGGACTCGATGAACGTACCGCGGGCCCGCTGGTGAGACTCGGGCTGGCGCGGGTGGCATCCGGCGAGGAGCAAGTAGAGCTCTCCGCGAAGGCGGGCCGACCGGTTCTGTGGGCGCTGCGGCTGACCGCCGACGGGTGGGACGCGCTCCTCTACGCACAGGTACGCGCCACTCCCCCGGCCGTCGAGGATCCCGTGCCGGGACTGCAACAGGTGGGCCTGCGCCGCGCGGAGTTGGACGCCCTGAGGCGGTTTGTCGAGTTGCGCGGACGCCTGCACCACGGGCCCGCGTCGGGTCTGCGGTCAGCGGTGGAGGCGGCCCGCTACAACGCCGCGTCCAACAGGTGGGTCGTGTATGTGACCGGAGAGCAGATGCGGTCGATGGCACGCGCGTTCTTCCTCGAACGGCTCGGCGGATCAGCCGCACCCGCCAACCGGTTCGCCCGTGTGTACGGGGTGAGCTATCCGCCCCCTGCGCTCCTCCCCGTCCCTGAGCTCAAAGGGGAGCGAGAAGCATGAGGATCTCGTCACGATCGTCACCTTCGGCGAGCCGCAAGGAAGCCGGCCACCGGCCGACCTCCTGCCAGCCCAGGCGTCCGTAGAAGTCTTCGAGACCGACCCCGCCCCGGGCCGCGAGGCGAAGCTGCTCCAGACCCATCTCGTCCCTGGCCACCCTTCGTACTTCACGCATCAGGGCAAGTCCGATGCCGCGCCCGCGTACGGCGGTGCGGGTCTGGACGTGATGCAGGGTGCCCCAGTGTGCGATCAGCTCGAACCGATCGCGGCGGACATGGAGCCAGCCCACGAGTTCGCCGTCCGTCGTTGCCGTGAGGAGGCGGCTGGTGTCCGGGGAAAGTGCGTCGATGATGCGATCGAGGGCCGGAGCCACTGTGGCGACGTCGACCGGCGGGAACGGAAAGCCGGCCGCGCCACCCGCGTTGGTGACCTCGGCCCAGCACTCGGCGAGGGCGCGACGGAGCCGAGGAGCGACGTCGCCCGGAGTGGTGAACTGCTGCAAGGTGAGGGAATCGGCGGCCATCCCAAGATCATGGCACCCGCCTCTGACACTCCGGTGCGCCCCGCAACCGCATGGCATGAGCACGTAGGCTGGCGCCCGGCCGGACGACGGAAGAAGGAGGCGGCGCCGTATGGGCGGGGATGTTCTGCGCTGGAGCGAGTACCGCAGCATGCCGTGGAAGAACGGCGGCGGTGTGACCCGGGAAGTCGCGTCGGGCGCCGTACGGGCGCCCTTGGCCTCACCGGAGCTCTCGGACGGCTTCGACTGGCGGGTGAGTATCGCGGATGTGGACGCGGGCGGACCCTTCTCTCCCTTTCCCGGGATCGACCGCGTGATCACCCTGGTCGAGGGCGAAGGGATGGTGTTGACCGTGGACGGTGCCCCTCAACTGGTGGAGCCGTTGCGTCCTTTCGCCTTCTCCGGTGACGCGACGACGGACTGCCTGCTGAAGGCCGGAGCGGTGCGCGACATGAATGTGATGACGCGCAGGGGCCGCGCGACGGCGCAGGTGCGCATCATCACCGTGGCTGCCGACCGGCTAGCGGAGGTGGCGTGCGCGGCGGGCGAGACCCTGCTCGCCATGGCCGCCACCGAGGGGATCACCGTCGGCGGACCCGATGGGCGGGAGACCGCGCTCGGCCGCCTCGACTGCGTACGTCACGAAGGAGCCGGGGCGCTGAGCCTCGCAGGCGAAGGCGTCGTGGCCGGGATCAGGATCAGCGCGACGCGCTGACGGCGGGATCCGCTCGCTCCGGGGCGGCTGCGCGACCGTCGCGCCGCGCGCCCGGGGTCCTCGGTCGGGTCAGGTGCCCGCCGTCACCGGAGAGTCGCTCCGGTCACCCACCGAGTCCCGCGTCGCGGACTTCGGGATGGGCCGGTCGTGGCGCAGGGCGTCCCACACCCGGTGTGAGGCCTTCTTCAGCGGCAGGACGCGCCCCGAGTCCTGGGAGTCGTAGGTGACGGGCATCGTGACCATGTTGGTGTGGTCGGGGCTGATGCCCTTCAGCTCCTTGGCGAGACCGAGGAGCTTGTCCGCGGACGCCAGCTCGGAGTCCGCGCTGATGGTCTTGGTGGCGGTGTCCGCCAGGTCGTAGGACTTGGCGGGGCTGCCCAGCGGGTCGACGGTGTCGGCACGGTGGATCAGCGCCTTGATGAACGCCTGCTGGAGCTGGATGCGGCCCAGGTCGCTCCCGTCACCCACGCCGTGCCGGGTGCGAACGAGCTCCAGTGCCTCCTTGCCCTTGAGCGTGTGCTTGCCGGCGCTCAGGGCGAGCCCGCTGTTGGGGTCGTGTATCGCCTTGCGGGTGGAGATGTCCACGCCGCCGAGTTCGTCGATGAGCTTCTGGAATCCCTTGAAGTCGACTTCCAGGTAGTGGTTCATCCGAACGCCCGACATCTTCTCGACCGTCTTCACGGTGCAGGCAGGGCCGCCCACCTGGTACGACGAGTTGAACATGGCCTGCTGCGCGCCGGCCGCCCTGCCGCCGTGCGGCTTGGCGCACTGGGGCCGCTCGACCATCGTGTCGCGCGGAATGCTGACGACCGAGGCCTTCTTGTGGGTCTTGTCGACGTGCAGGACCATCGCCGTGTCGGCGCGGGCTCCACTGATGCCGCTGCCGTAGCGGCCGTGCGTTCCCGCCCGGGAGTCGGACCCGAGCAGAAGGATGTTCATCGAGCCGTCCTTCTGCTCGCTGGGCCGGTCTTTCCCGAGGGCGGCGTTCACGTCCGTGCCCTGGATGTTGCCGTTGAGGTGCTGCCAGGCATAGGCGGCACCTCCTCCGCCGATCAGGACCAGTCCCAGTGCGCTCCACGTGGCGTACCGCAGGGTCTTCTTCTTCGGCTTGCGCCGGGAGCGCCGCGCCCGCGGGGGCCCGTAGTCGGGCACTGCGGGGCCGTCGGCCATGCGCGCCTGCTGCTCGTTGCTGCTCTCGTGCGGCATGCGCTGCCCCTTCTCTTCGACCGGTGGCCCGGTGGGTTCCTCGACCGGTGGCTCAGTAGGCGGAGTCGACGTTGTCGATCGAGCCGTACTTGTCGGCGGCGTAGTTCGCGGCGGCGGTGATGTTGGCGACCGGGTCGGTCAGGTCATTCGGCGTGCCCTTGACGTGGTAGGCGTCGAAGGTGGGCTGAATGACCTGGAGCAGGCCCTTGGAGGGGGTGCCGTTCTGGGCATTCACGTCCCAGCCGTTCTGGGCGTTCGGGTCACCGGCGGACTCACGCATGATGTTGCGGTGCAGACCCTCGTAGGAGCCGGGGATGCCCTTGGACTTCATGATGTCCAGGGACTCCTTGATCCAGCCGTCGAGGTTGTCAGCGTAGTTCTTGTCGGCCGCGGCGGCCTGGGAGACCTGCTTGCTCACGGCGGCCGGCTCGGCGGCGTGGGCCTGCGAGGGAACCAGCGTGAGGGCGGCGGCCGCGGCACCTGCGGTGGCGATACCGGCGACGGAGATCTTGCGCAGTCGGGTGATGCGGCCGGGCTTGGTCTGCGTCTGAGCAATGGCCATGCGGGGGTAACTCTCCCATGCGAAGTGGTTGGGGAGGCGCGGTCGAGGCGGGCGATTTCGCCCGATCGATCCCGGCTCTCCGGAACTTCAGCAAGGGTTAGCGGTGGTCCGAGCTGGACGCAATGATGTGACGTACTACCCGGGTACGCAGGTCGCCCTGGTCGGACACCGCGCAGGCGACTCCGGGCCCGCCGCGCGCACGCCAGGGGGCTACTACCGTCCTTAGCATGTGACGTGGCTCCTATGGGTGGGCTCACAGCTCGAGCGGTATTTGGCAGGAACCCGGGGCGTGGAAATGGCGTCGCGGGGGCAGACGAACGCGACTCGACACCGTGACGACACGACTCGACACCGCCGCCGGGCGCATTGTCAGCGAACGTGCAGCTCAGGAGGGTTTTTCTCCGCCGCGCCGGGGGCTTTTGGCGAAGCGGGACGGGGGCGTGCCGAAGGCGCGGGTGAAGGCGGCGGTGAACGCCGCGGGAGAGGCGTAGCCGATGCGGCCGCCGACCTCGCTGACCGATGCGGTGCGCAGGAGCGGGACGGCCGCGAGCAGTCGGGCGCGGCTGCGCCAGACGGCGGGGCTTTCGCCGGTCTCGGAGCGGAACCGCCGGGTGAAGGCGCGTTCGCTCATGGTCACCTGGGCGGCCCATGCGGCGTTGGTGGCGTCGGCGTCCGGGGCGGCGAGGTACGCGCGGCACAGGCGCGCGAGGTCCGGGGAGGCGGGAATCCCGACGTGGAACGGGAGCGGAGCGCGCTCGGCGATCTCGTGCAGGAGGAGTGCGGCGATGCTTCCCTCGCGCCCGGCCAGACTGTAGTCGGACGTGAACTCGACGGCGGCCAGGAGCAGTTCACGCAGCAGCGGTGGAACGTCCACGACCGTGCAGGTGGCGGGCCACCACGGGACGGCATGCGGCTCGATGTACAGGCTCCGGGTGCTGACCCCCTCCATGCGGACCCGGTGCCGCGTCACGGGCGGGATCAGCACGGCGCGCTCGGGCGGCACGGTCCAGGTCCCCTCGGCGGTGTCGACGACCATGACGCCGGTGGCGCCGTAGAGAAACTGGGCCCGCCGGTGTTCGTGCCAGTCGAGTACGTGGCCGGGAGGGTAGTCGGTGCCGATCGGCAGGACGGCCCGGTCGACGTGGTCGACATCGGCCAGCGGGACGTTCTTCACCCGCCCACCCTAATGGCCGACTCGCGATGAAACTGTGCCGACCATCGCATGCGGGCAATTCGTCACGGCTGGTGGGGTGGACTCATGGACTTCGTGACGTTGATCGGGGTGGGGCTCCTCACCGGGGTGACGACCGTGCTGTTCGGCTTCGGCGGAGGATTCGTCGCCGTACCGGTCGTGGTGTGGGCCGACGCCGCTCTCGGCACGGACGCGATGCGGGTGGCGACGGCCACCTCGGCCCTGGTGATGGTGGTGAACGCGGCGTTCGCGACGGCAGTCACGCCGCGACGGGTGCTCCTGGCGCTTCGCGGCAGCGGGGGGCTGCTGCTCCTGCTGGCGGCCGGAGCCGCGGCAGGCGCGCTGGCCACACGCCTCGCCCCGGCCGGTCTGGTCCGGTGGGCCTTCATCGCGTACGTCGCTGTCACCATCGCGGACCTGCTGCTGCGCCCCGGATTCCTGCGCCCGCGCTCCGGGGGCGGGACGGCATCCGATGCCACACGTCCGCTGCCGATGCTTCTGGGCGCGCCGATCGGTGCGGTCGCCGCCTTCCTCGGCGTGGGTGGCAGCGTCATGACCGTTCCCGCGATGCGGCGGGCCGGGCACACCATGCGGATGGCCACCTCGCTGGCCAACCCCCTCACCCTGGCCATCGCGCTCCCGGCCACCGTGATGTCCCTGGGGGTGGCGGCGGTGCCCTCAGCGGCGGGCGCACCAGTGCACCTGGTGGGCCTCCTGGACGTCCGTGCCGCCTCGGCGCTGCTCCTGGGCGCTCTGCCGGTCATCGCGGTGCTGCGGCGCAGCCCGCCGCGGATACCCGACCGTCTCCACGCCTGGACCTATGTCGGGCTGCTCGGCGTGGTGACGGTGGCGATGGGGCTCACGGCGTGAGCGGTGAGCGGTGTAGGTGCCGATGATGCAGGTGCCGATGATGCAGGTGCCGATGCCGGAGACGGCCGTGTTCAGCCGAAGCACGGTCCCGGAAGAACGGCTGTCCCCCCGGCGCGGCGCCGTGCTCGCGCTCACCGGCCTCGCCGGGAAACGCGAGCACCTTCCGTCCACGCCTACAGACGCGGGGTGGCGTTCCGGTTGGCCGCGGACCTGACGCCGGAGACCGTGAGCGCGACCACCAGCAGTGCGGCCAACGTAGCGGCCACCGCCGTCAGCGCCGGAATCGGCGCTGTCACCCCGTCGGGCCGCAACACATAGGAGAGCGTCGTGGAGTTGACCCGATCGTCCACGAGGTGGCCGACGGTCACCGCGCCGGCGACCAACGTGCTCACCACGGCGACGATCGGCGACCCGCTCAGACACAGCGCCACACCCGAGAGCGCACAGACGACGGAGACCCCGAGCGCGGCGAAGAGACCGACGGTGGACGCGTCCGACCAGTTGACCGGGAAATGGGCCGCGGCACAGAGGAGAAGTAGCACGCCCGCCACGCGCCGCAGCCACAACAAGGGCGTGGTGACCTGTGCTGCCATGGCCTGCATGGCCTGCGCGGCCGGGGCCGCGGGGTAGCCCGCATCGGCGCCGGTGGGCGGCGCGAGCGGCGCGTCCGGGATCTTGACCTCGGGGTTGTCGGCGTCCTTTTGTTCCTTGAGGCTGCCGATCAGCTGCATCAGATCCTCGACCGATCTGGTCGTGCCGGCGGCGTGCACCGCCTCGGCGCTGCTGCGCGCATCGTGCGGAGGGCGGGACAGCAGGTGAACGAGACGGCTCACCTCCGGAACGGGTCGTTCCTCGGCGGCGTGCCGAATGGCCTCGTCCATGTGGTCGGCGGGGTGCTCGGGCGGGCCCAGCAGTTCTACCAGCCGGGTGACGTCGTCGACGGAGCGGGCCACGGCGGCCAGGCGGAGCACCGATGCGGCGGTTGTCACACCCTCAGGCGACTGCTCCAGGAGAGTGACGAGGTCGACGACGTCGTCAAGCGGCCTGGACACCACAGCGACACGTATGAGTTCTTCCACCGTGTCCTCGTGAGGGCCCGGTCCCGCCTGCTCCGAGGGTGCGTCGTCCGTGTCGGGCGCCTCTCGCGGGGGCCCGTCGTCGTCGGCGTACGCGGCCTGCTCCTGCGGCACGTGCTCGGTGTCCTGTTCGAGTGCCTGCGGCCACGCGGCGGGCTGGTGGGAGGGTGGAGCGCCGAGCTGCGCGGTGCCCCAGTGAACCGTCGTCGACACCAGAGGCTCACCGGTCCCGGAAGTGTCCCCTGCGGCAGAGAATGACTCAGCGGCCATTTTCGCTTCTCCATTTCAGCGGGACGTCCGTGCCCCGCACGTGATCGTGTCCTCCGTTCTATGCATGCTTCTCTCGCCCCGCCACCGGAAAGAGCCGCCCGGCGGAGCCGGATCGTCTCCTTCGGGGGACTTCCGCGGACCCAGGGCTCCAGAAAGAACGGCAACCCACGCGCCGCGTTACGAGCGGTGTGGGGGCGAGAATGCACTCCGGCAGGACAGCGGAACCGGCTGACCGTGGTCGCCGCGAGGGGGCCACAGCCGGAGCGTGCGCCCCGCCCGGGCGAACTCCCCTCACTCCCCAGCGGGACGCACTCCCTCGACAGGCACCCAGGGGTGCGGGACTCCCCCTGTTCGGGACGGCGCCCGGAGGGGCCTTTGAGCCCTCTCGTGCGGCGTTCCCAGCTTTGGCGGGCCGAATCGCCCGGCGAGTAGCTCGTCGGCGCGTCAGGACGGATCGAGGACGCCTTCACCCCGCGCCGCGGGCATGCGATGGGTCATGAAAGGCCTCCCTGCGATGAACCCCCTGAACTTCAGCGCGGCTTCGGACAGGTAGGCGTCGCGGCTCCACACCAGAGTGAGCACCCGCTCGCAATCGGGCGCGTCCAGACGGACCCAGGCGACCGGGACCACGGCATCCGTCCCGGCGCGGCGGGACATCGCCGGGATGAGGCCGATGCCGAGCCCCGCACTGATCATGTCCTGACTGGCGCCCGGTTCATCGCCCTCGCAGGACAGCAACGGGGTGAGCCCCTCGGCCGCGAACAATCGGTCGAGCAGGGTGCGCTGCCAGTGTCCCGGGCGCGTGGTGACAAAGGGCTCGTCGGCGATCTCGGGGATCGTCACGCTCTCCCGGCCGTCGAGCCAGTGCCCGGGCGGTACCGCAAGCAGCACCTCCTCGCGGGCGAGTTCGACCGACTCGAGATTCGTGCCGGTCAGCGGCTGGGAGGCCACGCAGAAGTCGACCTCTCTAGTGCGCAGCCGGCGGTCCATCTCCTGCGCGGTCGACTGGAAGAGCCGTACGTCCGCACGGGGATGATCGGCCCGGAAGCTGCCCAGCAGGTGAGTGACCGTCAGCAGAGTCTCAGAGGCCACGCTCACCCGCCCGAGCCCGGTGTCACGGGCCTCTCGCACGGCTCTGCGGCCGTCGTCGAGTTCGCTCAGGGCGCGCTCCACATGCCGCAGGAACATCGCGCCGTACGGATTGAGCCGGATGCGGCGCCCCTGCCGGTCGAAGAGCGGGGAGCCGAGCTCGGACTCCAGGCGCGCGATGGTGCGGCTCAACGAGGGCTGGGCGACGCGCAGTTCCTGCGCGGCGCGGCTGATGTGCTCGAAACGGGCGACGGCCTGGAAGTAGCGCAACTGCAGAAGATCCATGATCCACCTTCACTTATGCCTTCCGAGCCATCTTCACATGGCAAAACAGGTCTTGGATCGCATAAGCGATTCTCCCTACGGTCTTCCTCAGAGCCACCGTCCCGGCATCCCCGAGAAAGGTCCCACCATGAGCGCTGCGGATCTGGCGCGACTCCAGTTCGCGGCCACGACAGGCATCCACTGGCTGTTCGTGATCCTCACCATGGGGCTCGTCCCCCTGGTGGCGATCATGCACACCCGGGCCGCGTACACCCGCGATCCCGCCAAGAAGGCCGTCCGCGAACGCATGACCCGCTTCTGGGGACAGCTCTACGTCATCAACTACGCGGTCGGCATCGTCACCGGCCTGGTCATGGAGTTCCAGTTCGGGCTCAGCTGGAGCGGCCTGAGCAAGTTCGCGGGCAACGTCTTCGGAGCCCCACTGGCCCTCGAGACCCTCATCGCCTTCTTCGCCGAGTCCACCTTCCTCGGCATGTGGATCTTCGGCTGGGGCCGCCTGCGCAGGGGCGTGCACGTCACGCTCATCTGGCTGGTCGCCCTGACCGCGTACGCCTCCGGGTACTGGATCATGGTCGCCAATGGCTTCATGCAGAACCCGGTCGGCTACGAAGTACGCGACGGCGCAGCCTACTTGACCGACTTCGGCGCCCTGCTGACCAACTCCAGCGCCCTGATCGCTCTCTTCCACATCGCACTTGCCGCGCTGACGACGGGCGGCGTCTTCATCGCCGGGATCAGCGCCTACCACTTCCTCCGGCACACCAAGGAGGTCGCACTCTTCCGCGGTTCCATGCGCCTGGGCCTATGGGTGGCCATGGTCGCCTCGTTCTTCGTCGTCGTCGTCGGCGAGATGCAGCGGCCCGTGATCGAGCGGACCCAGCCCATGAAGGACGCGGTCCTGGAGAACAGCGGCGTCGCAGAGGTGCAGGCGCAGCTCGTCAAGGAGCACGGGCCCGGCGACTACGTTCCCTGGCAGGACACGATGCGGATCTCGATGGACGTGATGACGATCATCGGCAACACCGTGTCCACCCTTACGTTCATCGCCGTCATCCTGCTGTGGAAGAACCGGCTGACGCGCTGGCGTCCCGCCCTGTGGCTGCTGGTCGCGACGGTCCCGTTCCCCTTCATCGCCTCCGTGGGCGGCTGGGTCGTCCGCGAGGTCGGTCGGCAACCATGGCTCGTCTACGGCGAGCTGTCGGTGGACGACGCTCTCTCCCACGTCGGTACGGCCGCGCTGGCCGTCTCCTGCACTGTCTTCATCGCCGTCTTCGTCGCCTTGGCGGTGACGAACTGGACACTGATCACCCGCTTCGCTCTTCGGGGCCCCGGCGCCACCCAGCTCGGCACCACCGAACCGCTCCCCGACGACGTGCCTGAGGGGCAAGGGGGCGGCTCCGACGAGCACAAGCAGCCGGTCCCGGTCCTCTGACACAACCGACCGGCGCCGCCGACACGACCGATATGACCTCCCCGCTGCCCTCCCTCCTCCGCGATGCCTCCCTGCTGTACTCCCCTGCGGTAACGGAAAGTTGATCGAAATGACTCTGGAGACCGCCTGGCTGGCCCTCCTCGGCCTGCTGCTCGCCGGGTACTTCGTGCTCGGCGGCTACGACTACGGCGTACAGATGCTGCACCCCTTCCTCGGCGGCCGAGGTGACCGAGGCGGTCGGGAGGGTGCGCACCAGCCCACCGGCCAGAACGCCGCCCTCGACGCCATCGCGCCCTTCTTCCTGGGCAACGAGGTCTGGCTGGTCGCCTTCGCCGGCGTGCTGTTCGGCGCCTTCCCGCACCTCGAAGGCACTCTCCTGCCCGGCCTGTATCCCCTGATCGTGGCGATCCTCGTCGGCCTGGTCCTCGGCAACGCGGCCGTCCAACTGCGGCGTCGCGCCCGCGGCGTTCGCGGGCGCCGCTGGTGGGACGCCCTGATCGTGTTCGGCGGCACGCTGCCGGCCGTCTGCTGGGGGCTCGTCGTGGGCCTGCTGCTCCACGGCGTGCCCCGACGGGCCGACGGAAGCTTCCACATCGGCTTCGGCGATGTGTTCACACCGTTCACGCTGGCGTGCGGCGCCACCACCGCGCTGCTCTTCGCGGCGCACGGGTCCGCCTTCGTCGCGCTGCGCTCGGGCCCGGAACTCGCCTCCAGGGCGCGGCACTTGGGCGCCTCACTGCTCCGTGGGGCCGCGGCCGTGGGCGCCCTCGCGCTGCTCCTCACGCTCTTCGGCGCGGGTGCCTCGATGACGAACCGCGCCACCTCGGCGGTCATCGCCTCCCTGTTCGGGGCGGCGCTCGCCGGTGCGTGGTGGCACTTCGCCCGCGGGAACGACATCTCGGCGTTCGCGGCCACCTGTTGCGCGACGGCGCTGCCCGTACTGCTCCTGGGGGCAGGCCACTATCCGTACCTCCTGATCTCCTCGGCCGGCGAGGGGCTGACCATCGGGCACGCCGTCACGGACGGCACCACGCTCAAGATCCTGAGCGCGTTCGGGGTCCTCGTGGTCCCGACCATCCTCGCGTACCAGACATGGAGCTGGTGGGCCTTCCGAGGCCGGACCGGCCACCGTCACCCCAGTTACTTCTGATCCTCGGGAAGCGCCAAGAGCGCAGCGCCGAGAAGGAAGCGCCGAGAGCGAAGAGGACCACAGGATGAGGACCAGATGAAGCCCGTCGAACGACGGCTGATGCGTGAACTGCCGTTGTTGCGGCGCCATATGACGCGCTCCTCGGCGCTCGCAGTCCTTGCCGCCGGGCTCATCGTCGCCCAGGCTGTCCTGCTGGCGGCGATCCTCGCGGACGGCTTCGCCGGGCAGCCGTTCCCGGTCGCGCCGCTGGCCGCGCTGGCCGGGGTCATGGCGCTGCGCGCGCTGCTGGCCTGGGCCCGCGGAGTGCTCGCGCAGCGCACCGCGGCCGACGCCAAACGCACACTGCGCGTGAGGATCACCGATCGGCTGCGGCACACCAGCCCGCTGCGGCTCACCGCCGGTCGCCACGGCGAGACAGCCACGCTGCTGACCCGGGGCCTGGACGCTCTGGACGCGTACGTCGTCGGCTACTTGCCCACGATGGCTGCCACCGCTGTGGTGCCCCTAGCGGTCGTCGCGTGGCTGACGTGGACGGACTGGACCTCCGCGCTGATCATCATCGTGACGCTGCCGCTGATCCCGGTGTTCGGTGCGCTGGTCGGCGCCCACACCGCCCGCAGGACCGCCCGGCAATGGCAGTTGCTGTCCCGCCTCGGCGGTCACTTCCTCGACGTGGTGGCGGGGCTGCCGACGCTGCGCGCGTTCGGGCGCGAGCAACACCAGGCGCGTGTGGTGCACGAGATGGCCGATGCCCACCGGAGAGCCACCATGCGCACGCTGCGCGTGGCGTTCCTCTCGTCCTTCGTCCTGGAGACGGTGGCCACTGCCTCCGTGGCGCTGGTGGCCGTCCCGGTCGGGCTACGGCTGCTCGACGGAGAGGTGGACCTGCGTACGGCTCTGGTCGTGCTGTTCCTGGCCCCCGAGGCCTATCTGCCGTTGCGTGCGGCAGGGGCCGCCTTTCACGACAGCGCCGAGGGCATCGCTGTGGCCGAGCGGATCTTCGCCATCCTCGACGATGTCGACACCAACGCCAACGCCGGCACCGATGCCTACGCCGATGCCGAGAGCGGTACCAATACCGACGTCGACGCCCCTTGCGGCCATGCCGGATACGACGACTCCGATGACCATGGCAGGGGCGCGCCCACGGCACCCGCCGTTAACCACCGACCGGTGCCCGACGTCCGCGCGGCGGACTTGTGCCTGGAAGACGTCTCGGTCCATTACCCGGGCCGTGCCACCCCCGCCCTCCGCCACGTCTCCCTCTCCCTGCGGCCCGGCGAACGCATCGCCCTGATCGGACCGAGCGGTGCGGGCAAGTCCACACTCCTCGCGCTGCTCCTCGGCTTCACGCGCCCCACGTCAGGCCGTGTCACCGTCGGCGAAACCGACCTCGCCGCCCTCGACCCCGACCCGTGGCTCTCCCAGGTGGCCTGGGTGCCCCAACGCCCCCACCTGTTCGCCGCTTCCATCGCGGACAACATCCGCCTGGCACGCCCCGACGCGAGCGACGCAGAGGTGCGCCGGGCGGCACGCGCCGCCTACGCCGGGCACTTCATCGAGGAACTGCCCCAGGCCTACGACACGATCCTCGGCGAGCACGGCACCGGGCTTTCGGCGGGGCAGCGCCAGCGGATCGCCCTGGCCCGCGCCTTCCTCAAGAACTCCCCCGTACTGCTCCTGGACGAACCGACCGCCCATCTCGACGCCGACAGCGAGGCCTTTGTCACACGCGCCACGGTGCGCCTCATGCGCGGCAAGACCTCCATCGTGGTCGCTCACCGTACGAGCCTGCTGCCTCACGCCGACCGGATCATCACCGTGGAAGCAGGCGTCCTCACTCCGCCCGCAAGCCCTGTCCACCCCGACTCGCCCGCACGGAAGGCTTGGTGACGCCATGACCCTCCACGCCGCCGCCCGCCCCCCGGCACCCGCTCCGCACCCCACCCTCCGCCTTCTGTGCCACCTCCTGCCGCACTGGCGCCGCCTGCTGCCCGCCACTCTCGCCTCGGCCGGCAGCGAGCTGGCTGCCGCCGCGCTGACGGCCACCGCCGCCTGGCTGATCACCCGAGCCGCCGAACAGCCCCCGCTCGCCTCGGTGAGCCTGGCGATCGTCGCCGTCAGGGCCCTCGCCCTGGGGCGCGGAGCGCTGCGCTACGTCGACCGGCTACTGGGGCACGACGGCGTACTGCGGGCCGTCGCGGGCTTCCGCACCCAGGTGTACGAGGCCCTCGTGCCCCTGGCTCCAGCGGGCACCCCCGCTTTCCGCAGCGGCGATCTGCTCACCCGCCTGGTCGACGACGTCGACGCCGCGCAGAACCTCCTGCTACGCGTCTTGATCCCTGCCGCAGCCGCCTGCACGGTCGCCGCCACCGCCACCTCCCTGGCCACGGTGTTGCTGCCGCAGGCGGGTGCGCTCCTTGGGCTGCTGCTGGCCGTGGCGGGGCTCATCGTTCCCGCCTTGGTTCTCGCCCTGTCCCGCAGGACGAGCCGCTCGGAAAAGGCGGCACGCTCCGAACTCGCCTCACTCAGCCTGGACTTGACCCGGGGCGCGGCAGACCTCGCCGCGTACGGAGCCCTGGGCCGCGCCCACGAGCGGAACCGCCGCGCATGTGACCGGATCGCCGCGCTGGAGCGCCGGGCGGCCTGGGCCACGTCGATCGCCTCCACCACGGTCCTGCTCCTCCAGGCCACGGCGACGATCGGCGTGACCTGGCTCGCGCTGCACGCCCACACGGCGGGGAACCTGTCCGCCGTGCACCTCACCGTCCTCGCGGTGCTCGCGCTGGTCTCCTTCGAGGCTCTGACGCCGTTGCCCACCGCCGCACGCCACCTCGCCGAAGTGCGGGCCGGCGCACGCAGGTTGGCCGATCTCCTCGACACTCCGCCGCCTGTCACGGACCCAGCTACGGCCGCCCCCCTCCTCACCACCCGCGCACCGGTCGGCGTGGACATCACCGACCTGCGCGTACGTCACCTTCCCGACGGTCCCGCGGCCCTGGACGGAGTGAGTCTGCGCCTGCCGCCGGGCTGCCTGACGGTGCTCCTGGGCGCCAGCGGCTCCGGCAAGTCGACGCTGGTCGCCGCACTCATGCGATTCGTGCCCTACGAGGCCGGGAGCATCCGTGTCGGCGGACGCGAACTCCGTGAGTGCGCGGGAACCGACGCCCGCCGCGCGATCACCGGCATGACCCAGGACGCCCACGTCTTCCACACCACCATCCGCGCCAACCTCCTCCTGGCCCGCCCCGACGCCACCGACGCCGAGCTGCGCGAAGCCGCCCGCAGAGCCCACCTTCTGACCTGGATCGAATCGCTCCCGGACGGCTGGGACACCCTCCTCGGTGAGAACGGCTCCGCCATGTCCGGCGGCCAACGCCGACGCCTGCTCCTGACCCGGGCCCTGCTCGCCGATCCGCCCGTCCTCGTCCTGGACGAACCCACCGAAGGACTGGACGACGACACAGCCGAGGCCGTACTCGCCGACATCCTGCACGCCACCCACGGCCGCACGACGCTCCTGATCACCCACAACGCCTCGAACCTCACCACCGCCGACCAGACCCTCACCCTGGCCCACGGCCGCATCACATCCCCCTCGGTCCGCTTCTCATCACATTGACAGGTCTCTGTCGACATGTTGCTATGAGGCGCCGCTCAGCCGGAGTTGCGCAGGTGGTTTGCCGCTCGGACCCCGGCCGCATCGGCAGCCACTTGACCGGGGGCGACGCCCCCGAACCCGGAGCGAGGACGAACCATGCCGCAGCGCGCCGCGACCATCGTCGGGGGCGGGATCGGCGGCCTCGCGGCTGCCATCGCCCTGCACCGCCGCGGCTGGCACGTCGAAGTGCTCGAGCGGGCCCCGCGGTTCACCGAGATCGGCGCCGGCATCTCCCTGTGGCCGAACGCGCTGCGCGCGCTCGACGCACTCGGCCTGGCCGACACCGTCCGGGCACTCGGCGCCGTCGAGGCCGCCGGCGGCGTACGCGATCTGCGGGGCCGCTGGCTTTCCCGTACGGACAACGCGGAGCTGGCCCGGCGTTTCGGCCAACCCCTGTTGGTCCTGCACCGCGCGGACTTGCTGCGGGCGCTGACCGAGGCGTTGCCCGCCGACAGCCTGCGGCCGGGCAGCGAGGTGTCCTTGGTCCGCGACGACGATCATGGCCTGGTCGTCGAGCATCCCGGCGGGCAGACCCGGCCCGACCTCGTGATCGGCGCCGACGGGCTGCGCAGCGCGGTCCGCGGCGCGCTCTGGCCCGCTGCGGCCGGCCCGCGGTATGCCGGGTATACCGCCTGGCGCATGGTCACCGAGCCCTTGGCCGAGGTGCCCGCCGAGGGCGCCGCGACCTGGGGCCGTGGAGAGAGGTTCGGCTACACGGCGTTGCCGGGCGGGCGGATGTACTGCTTCGCGACCGCTTCGCTGCCCGCGGGAACGACCGCCGCCACGTCGGAGTACGACGAGCTGCTGCGCCGGTTCGGGGCCTGGCCGGACCCCGTCCCCTCCCTCCTGGCCGCCGTCCCGGCGGGCGGCGTGCTCCGGCACGACCTGTACGACCTGCCGCCGCTGCCCTCCTTCGTCCGCGGCCGGGTCGCGCTCCTCGGCGACGCGGCCCACGCCATGACCCCGAACCTGGGGCAAGGCGCGTGCCAGGCCCTGGAGGACGCGGTCACGCTGGCCCACTGCCTCGACGGCTCCCACGACGTGGCAGGCGCGCTCCACTCGTACGACCGGCTGCGCCGCCCGCGGGCCCAGGCCATCGCGCGCCGCTCCGCCCGGCTCGGCACCCTGGGTCAGCTGTCGTGGCCGCCCGCCGTGCTGCTGCGGGACACGGCCGCCCGGCTGATGCCGACGCGGGTGACGCTGCGTTCCATGGCGCCGGTCCTCGGCTGGACCGCGCCCGGTGAGCAGGCGATCGCGACGGAAAACGAGAGCCGCTGATGCCCGACTGGACCTATCAGCCGCTGCGTGGCGCGGCAGCCGCCGTACTCGGCCTGCGCCGTTCGCAGCGAACCGCCCTGCGCATACTGGCCTCCATCGGCTCCCGCCCCGCCGGCGCGCGGCTGATCGCCCGGGGGTTCGGCCACCGCCATCCGCCGCGACGGCTCGCGGGCGAGATCGCCGGTGTGCCCGTGGCCGTCCGCCTCGGCATCACCGTCCCGCCCTCGCTCGCCCTCGAAACGGTTCGCGCCATGCCCCCGCTGGGGGCCGGCGTCGTCGAGGTGGCTCCCGTCTCGGCGGCCGACGTGCAGACCGTGCGTGAGGCCGCCGCGGGCCGCACGATCCCGGTGGTCGTCCGCGCCTGCGACCCGCGGGTCGAGGCCGCCCTGACGCCTCACGTCGACGGATTCACCGGCGGCGACACCCCCGACGTCATCCATGTGTGCGACCCGTCGGTCTCGGCGGCGGCGACCGCGCTCGACGACCCGGGCACCGTCGTACTCGCCCGCCCGGCAGTCCTCGTGGCCGCCGGACCCGGCTGGTTCGCGCGGGTCACCGAAGCCGCCACGCCCACGGCGCCCGCGCCGGTGCTGCGCGACGTCGGCCGCGATCCGCGCCGCTGGCCCACCTGGTGGTGGGCGCTGCTCGTCGGGCTAGGCATGACGGGCGCCGGGCTGGGCGCCGCGGCGATCACGCTCGGGCCGGTGCTGCTCTGGTACGACCGCGACTACCTCGGCATGACGCTGCACGAACTGCACGCGGCCAATCACCACCTCGTGCACTTCCTCCAGCACGACCGGATCACCATGGCCGGAACGATGGTGGCCATCGGCTCGCTCTACACCGGCCTCGCCCTGGGCGGGGTCCGGCGCGGTTGGCCCTGGGCCCGCGAGGTGTTCCTGCTGTCGGGGGCGATCGGCTTCCCCACGCTGTTCTACTTCCTGGCCACCGGCTTCGTGGAACCGCTGCACACGGCCACCGCCCTCGTGCTGTTCCCGATGTTCGTCGCCGCGGCGCGCCACACCCCGCACGCGCCGCGGTGGCGCCTGGCGCCCGAGGGCCCGGAGCCGGAACGCCGGCGGGCACTGGTCGGCCAGTTGCTGATGATTCTGACGGGCGCGGGTCTGTTCGTCGGCGGGGTGGTGATCTCGGTGGTCGGTCTGACCGATGTCTTCGTCCCGACCGACCTGACGTTCCTGGGCACCGACACGCACACGCTGGAAGCCGTGAATCCCCGGCTCGTGCCGTTCCTGGCCCACGACCGCGCGGGGTTCGGCGGGGCGTTGATGTCCGCCGCGGTGGCCATCGTGCTGCTCAGTGCGTGGGGTTGGCGACGGGGCGAGGCCTGGGTGTTCTGGACCCTTGCCGCGGCGGCGGCCGCAGGCTTCCTGCCCGCTGTCGTGGTGCACGGCACGATCCACTACACCGACCTCATCCACCTCGCGCCGGTCTACTTCGGCATCATCCTGACCGGCACGGCGCTGCTCCTCGCGCGCCCGTACCTGTGCGCCAGGACATCGGAGGCAAGCCCACGGAGCTGACGGATCGTCTCGGTCAGGCCGCCGGGCCGCCGCCGAATCCGATTTCGTTGCCGTCCGGATCGCGGTAGGTGGCCTTGCGGACGCCGTTCGCGTACGTCTCGCGCGTGTCCGGTTTCAGGCCCCGCTCGGCGATTTCGCCCACGCGGCCGTCGAAGTCCTCGACGAACACGGTGTGCAGGGCGTGCCCGGCGTGCTCGGGCCGCACCTCGATGAACACGTAGCGGTGCTCGGCGAGTTCCCACACCGCCTCGGTGTCATTGGGCAGGAAGGACGGCGGCCCACCGAGCAGTCGCTCGTACCAGGCCACCGCCGTGGTGTAGTCGCGGACGGGGATGCCCGCGAACAGATCTACGGTCATGAGGCCATGCTATGCACGCCGACGCCCGCGGGGGTCCCCCGTCGCGTACGTGGCGGGTCCGCTCCGCGGGGCTCCGCGGCGGGTCCGTTCTGCGGGCTGCGCGGCAGTCCGGACGTCGGCACCAAGTATTCGATTCGTGCTTGTTCCGAAGATCGTTTCGTTGGAGGCTACGGGCATGCAAAATCAGCCGACATTCATATTTGTCCATGGCGCCTTCGCCAACTCGTTCTCGTTCGCGCCGCTGCAGGCCGAGCTCGGCCTGCTCGGGCACCGTTCGGTCGCGGTCGACCTTCCGGGCCACGGATTCGAGGCGACGTACGCCGCGGCCTACCAGGCGCCGCAGGATCTCGACGTGCTCGCCGGGGAACCCGGAAGCATCAAGGGCGTCACTCTCGCCGACAACGCCGCCCGCGTGATCGAGGTCCTTGAGCGAGCGAAGCAGAACGGGCCGACCATCCTCGTCGGCCACAGCAGGGGCGGCATCACGCTCACCGCGGTCGGCAACGCCCGGCCCGATCTGATCGACCGGATCGTCTATGTCTCCGCCTGGTGCCCCGTCGACCTGGACGTCAACGACTATTACGCCCAGCCGGAGATGGCCGGCGCAGACCCGGCGGCCTTGGCTCCGGCGCTCGTCGGGAACCCGGCCGAGCTCGGCCTGCTCCGGGTCAACTTCCGCACGGCCGCCCCGGAGACGCTCGCCGCACTCAAGGGTGCCATCGCCGCCGATCTCACCGATGAGGAGTTCCTGACGTTCCTGAACACCTTCCAGCCCGATGAGAATCTCGACGTGGGCACGTCCGCCGACCGGGCGCAGGCCGCGACGTGGGGCCGCGTCCCCAAGACCTACGTGCGCCTGAGCGACGATGCCAGCATTCCGCTCGCCATGCAGGACCGTCTGATCCGCGAGGCCGACACGCTCACCCCCGACAACCCCTTCGACGTCGGGACCCTTGAGGGGAGCCACCTGCGCTGGCTCGTCCACCCGAAGCCGGCCGCTCAGCTGCTCGCAGGTCTCGCGGCGCGCTGACGGTCTGTCTGCTGCCGAGACAGCGGTACGTGACACGGCCCGGCACGCGTCGAGCGCGCGCCGGGCCGCAACGTCGGCTGACTGCTGCTGGGGACAGCGTCAGGACCTCAGTCGTTCACGGGTGCTGACCGGGCCCCTCACCACTTTCGGCGAGGCGGCTCGGTGAAAGGTCCGTCGGGTCCTCGTCCGCTTCCAGCAGCGTGTCGGCGGGTCCGATGATGAGCGAATCCGCCTCCCCCACCGCGTCTTTGTCCATCGACGCGTAGTCGACGCGCAGCAGCAGATGCCGGATGGCCTCGAGGCGCCCGCGGCGCTTGTCGTTGAACTTGATCACCGACCACGGCGCGTGAACGGTGTCCGTGGAGCGGAACATCTCCACCTTGGCGCGCGTGTAGGCGTCCCAGAGATCGAGCGAGGCCAGATCCGTGGGCGAGAGCTTCCACTGACGTACGGGATCGACCTGGCGGATCGCGAAGCGTGTACGTTGCTCCGCGCGGGAGACGGAGAACCAGAACTTGACCAGCACGATGCCGTCATCGGTGATCATTTTCTCGAACAGCGGCGCCTGCTGGAGAAATTCCTCGTGCTGGCGTGGGGTGCAGAAGCCCATGACGGGTTCGACACCGGCTCGGTTGTACCAGGAGCGGTCGAAGAAGACGATCTCCCCGGCGGACGGCAGTTGCGCGACGTAACGCTGGAAGTACCACTGGCCCGCCTCGCGTTCGGTGGGCTTGTCCAGCGCCACGATGCGGGCACCGCGGGGATTGAGGCGCTCGGTGAAGCGTTTGATCGTGCCGCCCTTGCCCGCCGCGTCACGCCCCTCGCACACGACCACGATGCGCTGGCCCTGTTCGCGTACCGACCTCTGCAACTTCAGCAGCTCGATCTGCAGGATCCGCTTCTGGCGCTCGTACTCCTTGCGCCTCAGCTTCACGGAGTAGGGGTAATTCTCCTGCCACGTCCGCAGCGGCTCTCCCTCCGCGTCGAGCAGCACCGGGCGCTCCGGCCGGGCCTCGTCCACCGACAGCCCGTCCAGCAGACGCTCCCCGTCCTTGTCACCCGCGTCCGATGCCACACCGTCTCCTCTCATCGACATGTGTCACCTTTCTACCCGCATCGATCGCCACTCCGCTGAAATCGCCATATACCCAGGAGCACCCGGCCCGCACATCACAGCAGGTCTTTCAGCTGCCGAAGGCTCTCGCTCCCCCTGTCGGCGCATGCTCGCCGAGGTACGCCTCCAGCTCGGCGGCGCCGGTCAGCATGGCCCGGCCTCGGGCCGACAGCCTGCCGCGCCAGTCGCTCAGCGCGGCTTCCAGGGGCTCCAGGCCGCCGGCCGCCCGTACTTGGGCGATCAGCGGGGCGATGTGTACCAGCAGGTACCCGCCCCGTCTGAGTTGGTGCACCAGCCGGGCATCCCGTACGTCCGCCTCGTCGTACACGCGGTAACCGGTCCGCGTGTCCCGGCGTGGGCGCACCAGCCCGGCCAGCTCCCATTTGCGCAGCGTCGCCGGCCGGATTCCGAGCTTTGCGGCCAGCGGGCCGATGAACATGCCCTCGGGCCCGGCCCCGGTCACCGGCGTGGGCTCCAGGTCGCGCAGCGCCCTCTCCACGGCCTGAAGGGTCCGCCGGTCCTCGAGGAGCTGAACGTGGCTCTCGTCGATGAGGCGGAGCGCCTCATCGACCGCCCCCTGGTTCACGGCCCGCATGATCGACGTCGCCGTCCGGTGGCCGTGGCCCGGCACCAGGGCGAGGAACGCACGCAGGGCTCGCGCGTGCAGCGAGGTGTAAGTGCGGTAGCCGTGCGGTGTGCGGTCAGCGGCCGGGAGGATGCCGGCCTCCTCGTAGTTCCTGACCGCCTGCGTGGACAGACCGTGTCCGCGCGCCAGATCAACCGGCCTGAGCCGTTCCCGGCTTTTAAGGTTTTTCCCCATGCACCCGCCCGTACAGCAGAAAGTTTCAACCGAGAGTTCAACGATAGCGTTTAAGGCATGGCTACTGACATCAAGACCACGGCACATGCCGTCGAGGCCACCAGCATCATGAAGCTCCTCCGGACCCGGCCACAGCTGCTCGCCCTGGGCGAACCCACCCATGGCGAGGAGACTCTGCTCGACGTGCGCAACGACCTCTTCCGGCAGCTCGTCGAAGAGGAGGGCTACCGGACGATCGCGATCGAGAGTGACTGCATGGCGGGGCTGGTCGTGGACGACTACGTCACCTCGGGCACGGGCGCCCTCGACGACGTCATGGAGCACGGCTTCAGCCACCCGGACCTGGGCTTGGGAGCCTCCGCGGCCAACCGCGAACTCGTGCGCTGGGCAGGGGAGTTCAACGACGGCAGGCCCGCCTCCGAGCAGATCCGCTTCGCCGGTTTCGACGGCCCACTGGAGATCACCCATGCCGCCGGCCCCCGCCAGGCCCTCACCTCGCTCCACGGCTATCTCTCGGCCCGGGTCGCGGATGCGGACCTGCTGCCCTGCACCGCGGAAACCCTTGACCATCTGCTCGGCGACGACGACCGGTGGGCCGACCCCGCCGCGATGATGGACCCGGCCCAGTCCGTGGGCCAGTCGGCCGAGGCGCAGCAGCTGCGGGTGCTCGCCGACGACCTCGTGGCCCTGCTCGACGCGCAGAGCCCGCACTTGATCGCGGCGACCTCACGGGACGACTGGGACCGAGCCCGCCTCTACGGGCGCACTGCCACCGGCCTGTTGCGCTACCACCACTGGATGGCCGACGCCTCACCGAGCCGAATGGCCCGCCTGGTGGGCCTGCGGGACCAGATGATGGCCCACAATCTTCTCGCCCTCGCCGAACGGGGTCCGACCCTCGTCCACGCCCACAACACTCACCTCCAGCGGGACAAGAGCACGATGCGCATGTGGGACCAGCCGCTGCTCGAGTGGTGGAGCGCGGGCGCACTCGTCAACTCCTGCCTGGGCGAAGGCGAGGGGTACGCCTTCGTGGCCACGGCCCTCGGCACGCTCAGGCACCAGGGAGTGGACACTCCGCCGCCGGACACCGTGGAAGGACTCCTCCACGCACTCCCGGAGGACCGCTACGTCATCGACGCCCCGCGGCTGGCCGCCGCCCTCGGCGACACGCCCCCCGCGCCCCGCGTATCCCCCTGGTTCGGCTACGCCCCGCTCGACCCGGCCCACCTGGCCCGGATCGACGGGCTCGTGTTCCTCAAGAACGTACCGGGGAGCTAGCTGCGGGCCATGGGTCGGCAGATGGCGCGTCGAGGAGAAGGTGCTTGCCTGCCGCCAAAAGGGTCCTGATTCACTGCCGACGGCACTCGGGGGGGCCGGCACAGGGCGACGAGCCGGATCGATTCGTCCGCCAGGACCTGGCCCATGTCACGCGTCTGAAGACCGGCTGCCCTGGCCACCGCGGCGGCTTCCCGATCGTCCTCGACCACAGCCACGGGACACGCGCCGACCGTGCCGCCCAGGGCCTGCAGATGCTGCCGCCCCGCGTCGCCGAAACCGACGAGCGCCACTTTGACGTCCGCCATCTCGTACGGATCCGCTTGCTACGGGCTCGGTCGGGCATCAGCACAGGAAGGGGTGAAAGATGGACAACGAGGCGGCCCTGAGATCCATCGGCGCATTCTTGCCGGGGGCTGCCCGGGCCTTGGCTAATCTGCTCGGGTGACCATCGAACTGACCCTGTTGCCGCGTGTCGCGCATCGCGGGCAGGAGGTCACCGCGCCCCGGCTTCGCGCCCTGCTCGCGCTGCTCGCCGCCGACCTGCGCACGGGCAGCGGCACCGAGCGGCTGGTGGCGGGGCTGTGGCCGGACGCGCTGCCGGAGCGGCCGGGCAAGGCGCTGCAGGTCCTCGTGTCCCGGGCACGAGCGCGGTTGGGCGCCGACGTCATCGCGAGCACGCCCACGGGATACCGGCTCGCCCTCACCGAGGAACAGGTCGACAGCTCGGTGCTGCTGCTGCACGCCGCCGCGAGCTCGACACGGGCCAGGGCCGGTGACCACGCGGGAGTGCTGGCCGCGGCCGAAGCCGGGCTCGCCCTGTGGGAAGGCGCCCCTGGCGAAGCCGCCGCCGGCACCGACCCCGTCGACGCCTTGCGCGCCGAGCGTGCCCCCGCCCGCGCCGCTCTCGTACGCGCGCGGGCGCTCGCACTCGCCCGCCTGGGACGGCATGCGGAGGCGGCCGGTCCGCTAGCCATGGTCGCCGCGCAGCATCCGCGCGACGAGGAAGTGCTCGCCGAGCTGCTGCGCGCGCAGGCAGCGGCGGCGGGCCCCGCCGCCGCCCTCACGCGCTACGAGGCGTACCGCCGTGAACTGCGTGAGGCGCTCGGCACCGGCCCCGGCGCCGGACTCCAGGCCGTGCAGCGGGAGTTGTTGCGCGGCGAGGCCCCGGTGGCTCGGCATGGTGTGCCGCACGAGCCGAACCCGCTCCTTGGCCGGGAGGCGGACATCGCGGCGGTGCGGGGGCTGTTGGGCACCTTCCGTGTCGTCACCGTCGCCGGACCCGGCGGCCTCGGCAAGACCCGGCTCGCGCATGCCGTCAGCCGCCGCGCCGAACAGGGCGTGGTGCACTTCGTGCCGCTCGCCTCAGTCACCACGGACGCGGACGTGGCGACTGAGGTGGCCTCCGCGCTGGGTGCGGGCGAGGGGCGGCACGGCGTGGTGAGCGGCCACGCCGCGGCCGACCCGGTGTCCGGCATTCTCGGCGTGCTCGGCTCCGGGCCCGCCCTGCTGGTGCTCGACAATTGCGAGCAGATCGTCCAGGGCGCCGCGGGCCTCGTACAGGACCTGGTCGCGTCCTCGAAGGAGCTGCGGGTGCTCGCCACCAGCCGTGCCCCGCTGGACCTCACGTCGGAGGCGGTGTACGCGCTGCCGGAGCTCGATCTGGACACGTCGGTCGAACTGTTCACGCAGCGCGCCCGGGCCGCCAGGACCGGTGTGGAGCTGCCGGCGGACGCGGTGGCCGAGCTCTGCCGTCACCTCGACGGGCTGCCGCTCGCCGTGGAGTTGGCGGCGGCGCGGGTGAAGGTGCTGTCGGTGCTGGAGATCGCCCGTCGGCTCGGCGACCGGTTCGCGTTGCTGCGGGGCGGGGCCCGGGACACTCCGGAGCGCCACCGCACCCTGCACGCGGTCGTGGAGTGGAGCTGGAACCTCCTCACGCCGGACGCGAGGGCGGCGCTGCGCATACTGTCCGTCTTTCCCGGCGGCTTCTCCGGGGAAGCGGCGGAGCACGTGCTCGGCGAGGACGCGCTGTCGCTCCTGGGGCAGCTGGCCGATCAGTCTTTGCTTACGGTCGTCGACACTCCGGCCGGCGTGCGTTTCCGGATGCTGGAGGCCGTACGGGAGTTCAGGGCGGCCCGCCGTGCGGACGCCGACGAGGAGGACGAGGCCGTGGGCCGGTTCCTCGCCTGGGCGCGGGACTTCGGGGTGCGGCACCACGACTGGCTCTTCGCTCCGGAACCTTCCCCCGGCTCTCGGCTCCACCCGGCCGGCGTCGGCTCCATCGCTGCCCGGGAGCGGATCAGGGCCGAACAGGACAACCTCGTGCCGGCCCTGCGGCACGCCCTGGCGCGCACGGAGAACCCGACGATCGCCGCCCTGACCGCCGTACTCGCCGCTCTGTGGTCCACCGACTCCAACTACCCCCGCCTGGCCACCCTCGCCGCGGACACCGGCCCACCGCTGTCGCGCTACCGCGCCCAGCCCGCCTACGTCGAAGTCGCCCGCACGGCGGCGGTGTTGTGCGCGGCGGGCCTGTTCATGAACCACGGACCCCATGGCGTACGCCAGCTCGTCACCCTGCGCCGCCTGCCCGTGGCTCCGCCGGACACCCTGCCGCGCGCCACAGCGGCGGTCCTGAGCGCACTCCCGGAGATGCGTCCACCCGACTACGCCGTGCTGCACACGCTCTGCGCCAGTAAGCAGCCCCTGATCGCCGGTATCGCCGAGTGCGTGGCGACCTACGTATGGGAGTACGAGCACGACATCGACCGCGCGCTCTCCTCGGCGCACCGGATGCTCGCCGCGCTGGCTCCGGTGGACCAGCCGCCCCTGCAGCTCATGGGGCACTCCCGGCTGAGTGAGCTGTCCCTGCGGGCAGGGCAGGGCCAGATCGCCTACGAGCACCTCAGGGCGGCGCTGAAGGCGCTGCCGCGGCTCGGTGACGAGCTCGACTACATCGGCATCCGTTCGGCCCTCGTCCTCGCCTGTCTGCAGCGCGGCGACCCGGACGAGGCCGAGTACTGGCTGCGGCAGACCGAGGGGGACAACGCCTCGCAGGAGGACGCCTTCTACAACCCTGACCTCGGCGGCCGTGCCGAGATCGCTCTCGCCCGCGGGTTCACGGAGGTGGGGCTCGGCCTGTGGCGCAGGGCGGTGGAGCGGTTGCCCGAGGCACGCTCATTGAGCGGCGGCGACCCGTGGCTCGACCCGTGGGCACTTCAGATCCAGTCGGCGGCGGTGACGGCGCACGCGCACGCCGGACGGCTCGATCTGGTCGCGGAGCCGGTCGAGAGGCTGTGGCAACGGCTGCCGCTCCTGCTCGGTGGCCCGCCCCGCTCGTCCCTGGAGCTGCCTGTGTTCGGGACGGTGCTGCACGCGCTCGGCATGGCCGGACTCGCGTCCGGCGACGTCTGTGCCGTACGGATGATCGCGCTGGCCGAACGGCTGCGGGTGCTGCGCGAGTTCCAGCCGACGATGTCGGCGGCCCGCGCTCGCCGGGCGGCCGAGACCGCCGACCGGGCGGCGTACGCCGACGCGGTGTCGCGGTACGCCGCCCTGAAACGGGACCAGCTGTGGGAGGCGGCCCGTGCGCTTACTTCGGGTCGCGGTTGAACAGCGCCGTCGACCAGCGGTAACCGAGCGCGGCCAGGCCCAGGCACCAGGCGATCGTGATCCACCCGTTGTCGCCGATCTCGCTGCCGAGCAGCAGGCCGCGCAGGGTCTCGATGGCCGGGGTGAACGGCTGGTGCTCGGCGATCGGCTGGAACCAGCCGGGCATCGAGTCGACCGGCACAAAGGCGCTCGAGATGAGCGGAAGGATCACCAGCGGCAGCGCGTTGTTGCCGGCCGCCTCGGCGTTCGGGCTCGCCATCCCCATCCCGACCGCGATCCAGGTGAACGCGAGCGCGACGAGCGCGAGCAGTCCGAACGCCGCCAGCCATTCCAGGACCGTGGCGTCGACGGACCTGAAACCGATGGCCACGGCGACGGCGCCGACGAGCAGCACGCTGAGGATGGCCTGCAGCACACTGCCCGCGACATGTCCGACGAGCACCGAGCCGCGGTGGATCGCCATCGTACGGAAGCGGGCGATGATGCCCTCGGTCATGTCCATCGAGACGGACACCGCGGTCCCGGCCGGGGTGGCGCCGATGGTCATCAGCAAGATGCCCGGGACGAGATAGGCGACGTAGTCCGAGCGGTCGGCGCCGCCGCCACCGATGCCCGCGCTCATCGTGTCGCCGAAGACGTAGACGAAGAGCAGCAGCAGGACGATCGGTGTCAGCAGGACGTTCAGGGTGAGGGAGGGGTAGCGCCGGGCGTGCAGGAGATTGCGGCGCAGCATCGTGGCCGAGTCGTGCACGGCGAGGGAGAGCGAGCTCATCGGGCGGACTCCATGGGCTGGTGGGGAGCGTCGGTGGCGCCGGTGGTGAGGGCGAAGAACACATCGTCCAGGTCGGGGGTGTGCACGGTCAGCTCGTCCGCCTCGATACCGACCGAGTCCAGCCGGTCGAGGGTGGAGCGCAACTCGCGCTGGCTGCCGTCGCTGGGGAGTCGCAAGGTGAGGGCACGGTCGTCGCGTGTGGCCTCGCGCAGGGCGAGAGCGGCACGACGGTAGGCGGTCGGATCGGTGAACCGCAGCCGCACGTGCCCGCCGGGGACGAGCCTCTTGAGCTCGTCGGGACTACCCTCGGCGGCGATCCTCCCGTCGCTCAACACGGCGATGCGGTCGGCGAGTTCGTCGGCCTCCTCCAGATACTGGGTGGTGAGAAAGACCGTCACCCCACCGGAGACGAGCTCGCGGATGATGTCCCACGTGTTGTGGCGGGAGCGGGGGTCGAGCCCGGTGGTCGGCTCGTCGAGGAAGATGATCCGAGGGCTGCCCACCAACGTCATGGCGATGTCCAGGCGCCGCCTCATGCCGCCGGAATAGGTCGCGGCGGGCTTCCTCGCCGCTTCGGCGAGGTCGAGGCGTTCCAGGAGTTCGGCGGTGATTCGCCGCCCCTCCTGTCTGGGCAGGCGGTGCAGGTCGGCCATGAGGAGCATGTTCTCCTCGCCGGTGATCAGGCCGTCCACCGCGGAGAACTGACCCGTGACACCGATCGCGGCACGCACTGCCTGTGGGTCGGCGGCCAGACCGTGGCCGCCGACCCACAGGTCACCGGCGTCGGCGGTGACGAGGGTCGAGAGGATCTTCACGGCGGTGGTCTTCCCTGCGCCGTTCGGCCCCAGCAGGGAGAAGACGGTGCCGACCGGCACCGTCAGATCGATGCCGTCCAGTACGGTCTTGCCCCCGTAGGCCTTGCGCATCCCCGTGGCCGCGATGGCGAGTGAGGACGTTGTCGTCGTTTTCGTCGTTGTCGTCATGCCGCAGAGGTTGCGGCATGACGCATTCAGCGCGGTTTCACGAGGGTTTCAGCGCGGGCCCTCAGCCGGCCGGTATCTCCTCGATCCGTTGGCGGTCGAGCAGATACGTGGGCAGGTACGGCTGCGGCATGGCGACGGGGAAGCCGTAGTCGTACGCGAGGCTCGCCATCGCAAGGACTCCCAACGCCACCCGGGCGCGCGGTGCCGCCGAGTCGCCCCAGTAGTTGCCGTGGTGCGCGACAGCTTCGGCCAGGGCCTTGGCGAAGGCGTCGTGGTCGCGGGCGATCAGGCGGTGGAAGAGCGCGACGGGCTGGTAGTCGATGAGGTCCGCGAAGTCCTTCGGCGTGTGGGTCAGCGACTGCGGATGAGACGTTTCCATGGTCGCGAGCAGCTTTGCCACGACATCGTCCATGGGGCGCTCGGACCAGTAGGTCTGCAGGGTGTCGACCCAGTTCAGTACGTACGCGTCGACGGAGTCGTCCTGCCGCAGCACCTCCAGTGGCACCTGGCACAGCCGGTCGGCCCTGTCCTTCTGACGGCACACGACCGCGACGTAGAAGGCGTCGAGCCAGGCGCGGGCGTCGGCGGGCGGTGCGGCCAAAATCGCGGGCAGCTGCCGCACGATGTCCTCGCCCAGTCGGCACTCCTGGGCCTGGGCACCGGTGAACAGCGCCGAGCCGAGCTGTACGGCGGTGGCCCAGGCGTCCCAGGTGTCGGCGTACGACGCTTTGGGGTCGGCGGCGCAGTGGGCGTGGGCGAGCGTGAGAGCCGAGGCGAAGGCGTCGCCCAGTCCGGCCGGGTTCTCGGCGAGGCCGGCCGTGGCGTCGGCCGTGGCGCGGGTGAGCGCGGCCACGTCGGATGTCCTGGCCGCGGTGGCGGTGTCGAGCCGTCCGGCACGGTCGAGGCGGACCAGGCCCTTCATGCGGCCGAGCAGTTCCGGCGGCGGCTGCAGGGAGAAGGACCGGGTGTCGTGGTCGATGACCGTGATCGACGTCAGGCGGCCCCGATGCCACCAGTAGACCCTTGGGGACAGTGAGCCCGGGCCGTCCTCATGAGCGCCGAGGCCGTAGGCGGCAAGGCCGTTGATGGCGTCGGCCACCGAACCGTCGGCGATCGGGTGGTAGGCCAGCAGGTGCCGGGTGGGCACGACGAAGAGAGCTCCGGCGTCCGGGAGTGACTCACCGGTGATCTGCCGGACCGTTTCCGACAGGTACAGCGCCTTGCTCGCGACGAACGGGGATTCGCCGTACAGGGAGTGCAGAACCGCGCCTCCCTCTATGGGCACTTCGTCGTGCTCGACGGGCACACGCATCAAGTTCGCGTACGCCGCCTGCCCCAACTCCTCGATCCCGGCGCGCTCCACGTCGGAGTCGGTGAGCATCCGCACGCTGGTGGGCGTGTCGAGGGCGTAGGCGAAGACGAGCCCTTCGGCCACCACGCGCGCGTACCTCATGGCACCGGCGATCTCCGGCGTGAGCGAATCCGTGGGCAGCAACCGCGCATGAACCCCGCGCAGAAGCTCAGCGGCGCTCTCGTCGCCCTTGCTTCCTTCCGCCAGGCGGGCGAAGTGGGCCGCGACCATCTCGGGCCAGTGCTCTTCCGGTGCCTGACGGCACCTCTGTGCCAGGTTGTGCAAGAAGTAGGAGTGGCCTTCTCGCGCGTACGGGTCGGCGAGTGCCCGCAGGCGGGTGGCCTGGGCGATGGTCAGCATCGGCAGATCAGGGTCGGGAGCGTCCTGCATGCCAAAGGTGTTGTTCTCGTTCACCGTTGCGACTTTACGAGCTGTGTGCCAGGAGTTGTCAGGGAGTGTCGCCGGACCAGTCCCAGCGGCGGCGGTCGCCGGGGCGTGGGTCGTACATCGCTCGGCCGCCGGCACCGAAATGCCCGAGTTCCGTGGGCAGGGCGACACCGGTCTCCGTCTCGCCCTTGGTCCAGCCGGTTATGTCGAGCAACAGACCGTCCAGGGGGCCGCCGACCAGCTCGCCGTAGTCCCGTCCCGGCTGCGGGCCCCGGCGGGGGTCGTCGTGGTCCTGGCCGTAGACCCGGCCGCGCAGCAACTCCTCATCCCTGTCCATGTCTCCCACCCTCCCAGGCGCCACTGACAATCCGGCCCTTGCGCGCCTCGGCAGGGCCCCCGGCCTCACTCCCCGCCCGGCAGCGGCAGCTCCGGATGGTGGCGCAGGGCCTCCAGCACCGCGCGCACCGCCGCGCGAGGTGGTGAGCCGCGGCGGATCGCCGCCGTGATGGTGCGCGTCACGGGAGTGGCGAGTTCCCTGGTGGCGACGGCGTATCGGCGGTCGACCGCCAGGCCGGGCAGCAGCGCGATCGAGAGTCCGGCCTCGACGTGCTGCAGGGTCATCATGTAGTTGCTGAAGCGGCAGACCACGCGCGGCTCGAAGCCTGATTGGCGGCACAGGCGCACCGCGAGATTGGCCATGTACGACTGCGGGATGTCGAACGCCCACGCCTCATCCGCGTACGCCGCGAGGTCCACGGCACCGCGGCCGGTCGCCGGATGCCCGGGCGGGACCACCAGCAGGACCGGGTCCGTGGCCAGCGGCACGATGTCGAGGTCCGGGCCGAGCGGCAGCTCGTCGAAGCCGGTGGTCGTGATGATGATGTCAGCGTCGCCGCCCCGCAGCGCGGGCATACTCGCGTGCGGCTCCAGTTCGAAAAGTTCGACGTCGAGGCGCGGATGCTCGCGCGCCAGTCGGCTCACCGCGGGCACGGCCATGGTGTGGATGGCGCTCTGGAAGGCCCCGAGCCGCACCAGTCCCGCCGGTTCCTCGCCGAATCCGCGCAGCTCGGTCTCCACGCTGCTCATGTGGTCGAGGATCGCCCGCGCACGGCGGGCGAGAATCAGTCCGGCGGGGGTCAGCCGCACCCGGCGTCCCGTCCGTTCGAGCAGCTGGGTGCGCGTCTCGCTCTCGAGCACGGCGAGCTGCTGGGACACGCTCGACGGGCTCAGGTTGGCGGCCTGGGCGACCGCCCGGACGGTGCCCAGGGTGTCGAGCTGGCTGAGCAGCCGCAGCCGCCAGGGGTTCATCACGTTGGCATTGTTGTACGGCTTTACCGAACAGGAAAGCCGGAATCGTGAGGTGGACGTGTCGCTCGGCCGCCGCCTACCGTCGGCCATATGACCGCTTCGAGCGCAGCCCTGCCGTCCACCGACACCTTCTGGGCGGACGCCGAGAGGCATCTCGTGCGCTACGGCGGCGAGTTCACCCACGAGATCATCGAACGTGCCGCCGGGAGCTTCGTGTTCACCGCGGACGGCCGGAAGGTCCTTGACTTCACCTCCGGTCAGATGAGCGCGATCCTGGGCCACTCGCACCCGCAGATCGTCGCGGCCGTCCAGCGGCAGGTCGCCTCCTTGGACCATCTCTTCAGCGGCATGCTCAGCCGCCCTGTGGTCGACCTCGCCCGGCGTCTCGCGGACACGCTGCCCGCGCCGCTGGAGAAGGCGCTGCTCCTGACGACCGGCGCCGAATCCAACGAAGCCGCCATCCGGATGGCCAAGCTCGTGACCGGCAGGCACGAGATCGTCTCGTTCGCGCGCTCCTGGCACGGCATGACGCAGGCCGCCGCGTCCGCCACGTACAGCGCGGGACGCAAGGGCTACGGCCCCGGCGCGCCCGGCAACTTCGCCATCCCCGTCCCGAACACCTACCGGCCCGACTTCACCACGGACGACGGCTCCCTGGACTGGCGGCGGCAGTTGGACTTCGCCTTCGACCTGATCGACGCCCAGTCGACCGGCAGCCTCGCCGCCTGTCTCGTCGAACCGATCCTCAGCTCCGGCGGCATCATCGAACCGCCCGCCGGATACTTCACTGCCCTGCGGGCCAAATGCCGGGAACGCGGCATGCTGTTGATCCTCGACGAGGCCCAGACGGGCCTGTGCCGCACCGGGACCTGGTATGCGTTCGAGCGTGACGGCGTCGTGCCCGACATCCTCACGCTGTCCAAGACGCTGGGCGCGGGACTGCCCCTGGCGGCCGTGGTGACCAGCGCCGAGATCGAACAGGAGGCGTACGAGCGCGGGTTCCTGTTCTTCACCACGCACGTCGCCGACCCGCTGGTGGCCGCGGTCGGCAACACCGTTCTCGACGTCCTGATCGGCGACAAGCTCGACGAGCGCGCACGGTCGCTGGGCGCGTTCCTCCACCAAGGCCTGAGGGACATCGCCGCGCGGCACGCGGTCGTCGGCGACGTCCGCGGCCGGGGACTGCTGGCCGGACTCGAACTTGTCGCCGACCGCGAGACCAAGCAGCACTCGAACGAGCTGGGTGCGCGGGTCACCCGACGCTGCCTAGAACTCGGCCTGCACTTGAACATCGTCCAACTCACCGGCATGGGCGGGGTCTTGAGGATGGCGCCGCCGCTGACCGCCACCGAGGACGAGCTGTCGCTGGGCCTGACGACGCTGGACCAGGCGATCGGCGAGGCCTGCGCCGCGCTCTGAGTCACTGTCTCAACGACCCAGACCGCCCGCCTTGGCCACGCGTTGCGCGAAGACGTCCTCACGGCGTTCTTCCATCTGCCGCAAGGCGTCCTTGCGGTCCCGCTTCGAGAGCCGGTCGAGATACGTGTGGCCGACGAGGTGGTCGACCTCGTGCTGCAGGCACCGGGCGAAGTAGCCCGTGCCCTCGATGACGAGAGGGGTGCCGTCCTTGTCGACGCCGCGGACGACGGCGCGATCGGTGCGGGGAACCGCCACGGTCGCACCGGGCACGGACAGGCAGCCCTCGAAGTCGTCGACGAGCCGGCGACTGCCCGGGGCCGGCAGCTCAAGAACGGGGTTGATGATGTGGCCGACATGCCGGACCCCTTCGTCGTCCGGGCAGTCGTAGACGAACAGCCGCAGGTCGACGTCGACTTGGTTGGCGGCGAGGCCGGCGCCGTCGGCCACGTACATCGTCAAGAACATGTCGTCGATCAGCGCCGACAGCTCCGGGGTGCCGAACTCGGTCACCTCCTGGCACCGACGGCTCAGGATCTTCTCCCCCACCACCGTGATCCGGCGCACCGAACCCCGTTCCGCCTCTGGCGGCAGTGCGGGACGAGTGTCGACGGCCCGGCCTCCGTGACGAACAGGCATCGCTGTCTCCCAAGAACGATGTGAATCGCAGAACGACGTGAATCGCTTGCCAAGAGCTTTGCAAAGTAGCAGACTTTGCAAAGTGACTGAAGATGACCTCAACGCCTCCCCCGACGACGCGCTCGGCCACTCGCCCGGTCACGCGCCCAGCCGGACGGGGGACGCCGGCGACTCCTTGCGTCAGCACGAGGTCCGTACGGCCCTGATGGAGCTGCTCGCCGAAGTCGGCACCGTCACAGCGACCGAAGCCGCCACCCGGCTGGGCTACAGCTCGGGGCTCTGCTCCTTCCACTTGCGGCAGCTCGCGCGGCACGGGCACATCGAGGAAGCCCCTCACCACGGAGGCCGCGCACGCCCCTGGCGACTGAAGCAGAGCGACCCGACCGCCGGTGGACCCACGGAGGACGAGTTCGGCGACTTGGCCCGAGGCCTGGAGGACGAGAGCTGGCAGCGCTGGCTGGCCCAGCGCGACCAGGCCCCGGCCGAATGGCGCCGCGACGAGGCATTCAGCGCCATCGCCTACCTGACGCCCGAGGAGATGACCCAGGTGGCGCACACCGTCCGCCGGGCACTCGCCCCCTACCAGGACCGCGAGCAACGCCCGCTGGCCCGACCCGAAGAAGCCCGCCCGGTGGCCCTCATCACCCGGCTGTTCCCCTTGCTGTCACAGCCTGATTCCGATGCGGTCGGGGGAGGCACTCCCCCGGCAGGTACCTAGTTGGTACCTTGGAGACATGCCGTCTCTGAACGTGACCTTCACCGACGAGGAGCTCAAGGGTGTCCGCGCGGCCGCAGCGGCCGAGGGCAAGAGCCTCAAGCAGTACCTCCACGACCTCGGAGTCCGTGAAATGGAGCGCCAGAAGTTCGTCGCGGGCGCCTCCACCTGGGCTGACCGGCTGCGGGCCGAGTTCGACGCGGCCAATCCCGAGGAGATTCCGCCCTCCGCACGTCACGAGGGGTCCGCGGCCGCCTGATGGTTCTGTACGTAGACGTTTCCTGGCTGCTGGACGTCCAGGAGTTCGCGGTCGCTCCCGAGGACATGACGGTGTCGGACTACTCCGCACTGGTCGCCGCGGTCGCACGCCACAAGACGAAGCTGCCGACCTTGGAGTCCGCCGACCCGGACGCCGCTTGGCGCGCCGCCGCCCTGCTGCACACCATCGTGCGCCTGGAACCCCTGCCCTACCGCAACAGCCTGTACGCGGCGCTCGTCGCCGCCCAGTACATGGACCAGTCGGGCGAGGGCATCGATCCGCCCTACGGCGCGCTGTCCGACCTCATCCGGAAGATTCGCGACAGCCGGATCAGTGTCTACGCCGTCGCCGACCAGATCAGGTCCTGGAAAGTCTGACGGTCATCGGCGGCGACATCCGTGCGGTCAGTCCTTACCTCCCTGACCAGCGAAAGCGCTGCTCTTGAGCGAGGACAGCAGGTGGGCGGTGTCGTCGTACACCTCTGCCGCTCCGGCCCGGACGAGGTCGTCTCGGGGGATGCCGCCACTGAGCACCGCCACCGGCGTGACGCCCGCGCGCCGCGCGGACTTCATGTCCCAGACCGAGTCGCCGACGAACACACTGTCCCGCGCCTTCGCAGCGGCCAGGTCGAGCGCGTGGGCGACGGGCTCCGCGGCGGGTTTGCCCTCGTCGACGTCGTCGGCGCTGGCCGTCGCGGTGATGACGTCGTCCGCGTCGACTGCGGCGCGCAGCGCGTCGAGTTCGGCGCCGCCCGCGGAAGTGGCGAGGACGATGGTCCACCCCTCCCCCGCGAGGGCCCGCAGGAGTTGTCCGGCCTCCTCGAAGGCTTTGAGCCGGTCGAAATGGGTGCCGTAGAGGGTCTTGTGCGCGGCGCTGATGGCGTCGTCCTGGTCCGGATCGCGGTCATCGCCGAGAACGTGTTCGATCAGGTCGGTACCGCCCAGGCCGATCGCGTGGTGCACGGCGCGCATCGGCACCTGGTGACCTGCCTGCCGGAACGCCTCCCACCAGGCAGTGACATGCAGGTAGTTGGTGTCGACGAGCGTTCCGTCGACGTCGAACAGCGCGGCACGCGTCACGAGGGCTCCCTTCACGGTCTTTCGTGGGCTTTCACCGTAATAGCCCTACCGGCGGCACGCATGGCCGCCGCCTCCGCGCGCGCAAGCGGGTGAGCCTGCGAACCTGGGCCTGGCCGCCGGACGACACAGTGGCGCAAATGCGGCGGACTGCCATTCCGCTTCGCGGGTACCCGGCGCCTCGCCCGCCCGCACGTACCACCTGATCCCGCCCGTTTTCCCGCCCTGGTGCCGAGGAGACCCGGATGACGTTCCCCTTCCATGAGCAGCGACGCGTTCCGCTGGACCGGCACAGGGGCGCGGACCGGTGAGGCAGCGCTCCCTGCTCTCCGGGGCGTTGGTGGGCGTCGGATTCGCGGCGTTCATCGACGAGATGGTGTTCCACCAGTTGCTGCACTGGCACCACTTCTACGACAAGGCGTCGAGCGAGGCCGGCCTCGTCTCCGACGGGATCTTCCATGCCTTCGGCTGGCTTGCGATGGTGGCGGGCCTGTTCCTCTACGCGGACCTGTGGCGCCGGGACGCCCGGCACCTCACCGCCTGGTGGGCGGGCCTGTGCCTGGGTCTCGGCGGCTTCCAGCTGTACGACGGCACGTTCCAGCACAAGGCGCTGGAGCTGCATCAGATCCGCTACGGCGTGGAGCTGGCCCCGTACGACTGGACCTGGAACGTGATCGCCGTCCTCTTCCTGCTCTCCGGCGTGCTGCTGCTGGTCCGGGCCCGCCGATGACGGCTGTGGCGCTGCTCGTGGCCGTGTGCTGTCTCGGCTGTGTGGCGGCGGCCCGGCAGCTGCGCCGCCGCGGCGACCGCTGGCCGCACCGGCGTGACGCGGCGGTCTGCGCGGGCGGCGCGGTGTTCGTCACCTCGGTCGTCGCTCCGTGGGAGGGATGGCCGCCGTTCACCGGGCACATGGTCACCCATCTGGGCATCGGGATGATCGCGCCCCTGCTGTTCGTGCTCGGCCGGCCCGTGACGCTGGCGCTGCGGGCGTTGCCTGTGGTGCCACGGCGACGCCTTCTGTCCTGCGTCCATTCCCGGCCCGCGGCCCTGCTCGTGTGGCCGCCGCTGGCCGCGCTCATGCACTCCGCCGGGCTGTGGGTGGTGTACCGCACGCCGGTCATGGGTGCCGCGCACCACCAGGAGTGGCTGCACACGCTCGTAAGTGTGCATCTCCTGGTCTCCGGCGTGCTGTTCTCCTTCGCCGTCCTCGCCCTGGACCCGCTGCGTCACCGCGCCGGATTCGCGCTGCGCGGCGCGGCCCTGCTGGCCGCTTCGGCCGCGCACGGAATCCTGTCCAAGTCGCTCTATGTCACGGGCCCGCCCGGCACCACTTTCGCCGCGGCAGACCTGCACCTGGCGTCGTACGTCATGTATTACGGCGGGGACGTGGTCGGCATCGTCCTGGCCGTGCTGCTCGGGCGCCAGTGGTACACGGCCGAGGGACGGGCCCTTGTCCGGGCCCGGCGTGCCGTCGATGCGGGGAGATACCGGTCGCGTCCGGCCGCCTCGTAAGCCGGTCGCGTCCCGGCCTCCTCGTAAGTACGTACGCCCCGTCCCGCTGCCGCGTAGCGCAGGACCCGGGGGGTACCCGGCGTTCACCCGTACCCGGAATCCGGAGGTCACATGTTGTCCGAGACTGTCACCGTGCCCAGCGGCGAGGGGGCACTCGTCGGTGAACTGACCGTGCCGGACACGGTGTTCGGCATCGCGGTCCTCGCCCGCGGCAGCGGCGGTTCCCTGCACAACCCCCGCAGTCGGGCCGTGGCCGGCACGCTGCACGATTCCGCTTGCGGGACGCTGCTCATCGACCTGCTCACCGCCGAAGAAGTGGCAGCCGACAGGGCAACCGGCCGACAGCACCACGACGTCGAACTGCTGACGCACCGGCTGACCGCGTCCGTCGACTGGCTCGCACCCCGCGTCTCCGACCTGCCGGTCGGCCTGTTCGGCGCGAGCACGGGAGCGGCGGCCGCGCTCGGGGCCGCCGCCGCCAGGCCCGGCCTGGTGGACACGGTGGTCTGCCCCGACGGCCGCCCCGATCTGGCCGGAGACGAGGTGCTCGGCCATGTGCACGCCCCGGTCCTGCTCCTCGTCGGGGGGCGTGACACCGAGATACTGCGGCTCAACCGGGAAGCGGCCAACCGGATGCGTGTCCTCAGCCGGTTGCGCGTGATCCCCGACGCCATGCATCTCTTCGAGGAGCCGACGGCGTTGAACGAGGTCGCTTCCGTCGCGGCCCGGTGGTTCGCCGGTATGGGGCAGGCGGAGATCTGAGCTCCCGGCCGGCCACCGTCGTATCCGGCGGACCGCGCCCCTCTTCCCACACCTCATCCCATCACTGTGACCGGCATCACAGTGCGCCACGCCACATCCTCAGGTCATCATATGACCCGACCGCCGCACGGATTCAGAGCTTTCGCGCACCCCCGAGGGTGCGGCACGGCACAGCGAGACGAGGATGGGCATGAACGACCAGGACAGGTCGGCAGGGCCGCGCATAGGCGTGGTGGGGCTCGGGGCCATGGGGCTCGGCATGGCGCGCAGTCTGCGGGACGCGGGCTTCGATGTGGGCGTCCATGATCTGCGCCCCGACGTGGCCGCGGGCTTCGCCGAGGGCGGCGGCACCGCCTTCGCCTCCGCCGGTGAACTGGCGGCCCGCGTCGACGTCCTGGTCGGCGTCGTGGTCAACGCGGCGCAGGTCGAGTCGGTCCTGTTCGGTGACGGTGGCGCGGCCGAGCGGCTGCACCCGGGCTCCGTCTACGTCATGTGCTCCACGGTCGACCCCACTTGGTCCGCCGATCTGGAGCGGCGCTTGGCCGAGCGCGGCGTGCTCTACCTGGACGCGCCCATCTCCGGCGGCGCCGCGCGGGCAGCCAACGGGCAGCTCACCATGATGACTTCGGGTGCTCCCACCGCGTACGCGATCGCTGACCCGGTGCTGGAGGCCATGAGCAGCACGGTCTACCGCCTGGGCGGCGAAGCCGGGATCGGGTCCAAGGTCAAGGTCGTCCATCAGCTGCTCGCCGGCGTACACATCGCCGCGGCGGCGGAGGCCATGGCCCTTGGCATCAAGGCGGGCGTACCGGCCGAGGCGCTCTACGAAGTCATCACACACAGCGCGGGCAACTCGTGGATGTTCGAGAACCGCATGGCACATGTGCTCGCCGGGGACTACACGCCACTGTCCGCGGTGGACATCTTCGTCAAGGACCTGGGCCTTGTGCTCGACGCGGCGCGACCGGAGAAGTTCCCCCTCCCCCTGGCGGCCACCGCCCACCAGATGTTCCTACAGGCGTCGGCCTCCGGCCTGGGCGGCGAGGACGACAGTGCGGTGATCAAAATCTTCCCGGGGATCGAGCTGCCGGTACAGGTCGTGAAGAACGAGTTGCCCGGACAGACCGACCAGGCTGCACAGGTGGAGGGCTGACATGGCGATCCGACTCGGTTGCATCGCCGATGACTTCACCGGTGCCACGGATTTGGCCAACAACCTGGTGCGCGCGGGCATGCGCGTGGTCCAGCTGATCGACGTACCGCAAGCCGCCACCGAGGGTCCCCCCGGCGCGGACGCCGTCGTCATCGCGCTCAAGTCGCGGACCAACCCGGCATCCGAAGCCGTCGCGGCGTCGCTGCGGGCGCTGGAGTGGCTGCGCTCCGCGGGGGCGGAGCAGATCTACTTCAAGTACTGCTCGACCTTCGACTCGACGCGGGCCGGCAACATCGGCCCCGTCACCGAGGCCCTGATGGACGCCCTCGGCACCGACTTCACGGTCGCCACCCCGGCGTTCCCCGACAACGGGCGCACCGTCTTCAAGGGACATCTCTTCGTCGGCGACGTCCTGCTCGGCGAGAGCGGCATGCGGCATCATCCGCTGACGCCGATGACGGACTCCAACCTCGTGTCCGTTCTCGGCGCGCAGACCGCCCGGCCGGTCGGCCTCATCGATCACACCGTGGTCGCCGCCGGTGCCGATGCGATCCAAAAGCGCATGGGCGCCCTGCGCGAGGAGGGTGTCGGGGCCGCGATCGTGGACGCCGTGTCGAACGACGACCTCCTGCGGCTCGGCGCGGCGGTCAAGGAACTGCCGCTGGTGACCGCCGGGTCGGGTCTGGCGATCGGTCTGCCCGCGAACTGGGGGTTCACGCCGTCCCCCGCCGCCGCCCAACTGCCCCCGCCCGGCGGCTACCAGGCCATCGTCTCCGGATCGGTGTCCACTGCCACCAACGGTCAGGTCCAAGACTTCCTGCGCCGCGGACGGCCCGCGTTCAACGTGGATCCGCTGCGGATCGCGGCCGGCGACGACGTGGCGGGGCAGGCCCTGGCTTTCGCCGCCGCACATCTGGCCGAGGGGCCGGTCCTCGTCCACTCCACCGAGGCTCCCGACGCGGTCAAGGACGTCCAGGGCCGCCTCGGCGTCGCGGAGGCCGGTGCGCTCGTCGAGCAGACCCTGGCCCGCGTCGCCGAGGGCCTCGTGGAGCTGGGTGTCCGTCAACTCGTCGTCGCCGGTGGCGAGACCTCGGGCGCGGTCGTCCAGAAGCTGGGCGTCACGGGTCTGCGCGTCGGACCGCAGATCGACCCCGGCGTGCCGTGGTGCGCGGCGGCCCTCCCCGAGGGGGGCACGCTCCACATCACGCTGAAGTCCGGCAACTTCGGCGGCCCCGACTTCTTCACCGCGGCCTTCGCCCACCTCGACCGGGAGACCGCGTGACCCACTCCCCAAGGCTCACGGTGGACGAGGCGCGCGCCGAGATCGTCCGGGTGGGCACCAGCCTGTTCGCCAGGGGTTACGTCCACGCCAGCGCCGGCAACATCAGCGCGCGGGTGGGCGACTCCCACCTGATCACGCCCACCGACGCCGCCCTGGGCTTCCTGGAACCCGATCGCCTGGCCCTGGTCGACGCCGGGGACGAGCAGATCGCGGGCGACCGCGCCAGCAAGACCCTCACCCTGCACCGGCGCGTCTGTGCCGCCGACCCCACGGCACGGTTCGTCATCCACACCCACTCCACGCATCTCGTCGCGCTCACCCTGGCCGGCGTATGGAGTCAGGACGACGTGCTGCCGCCCCTCACGCCGTACTACGTCATGAAGGTCGGGCACGTCCCGCTCATCCCCTACCACCGGCCGGGCGACCCCCGCGTGGCCGACCTGGTGGCCGGCCATATCGCTGATCGTGCGGCGAAACGCACGCCGATCAGGGCCGTACTGCTCGACCGTCTCGGCCCGGTGGTCTGGGGCCCGGACGCCGCATCCGCCCTCGCCGTCCTCGAAGAACTCGAGGAAACGGCGCGCCTCTGGCTCCTGACCGACCGTCGCCCCGAGCCGCTCGCCCGCCCCGCTCTCGACGAACTGCGGTCCGTGTTCGACGCCTCTTGGTGACCGCACACCGCGCCACGCGCCGCCCGTCGGAGAATCCCCTGAGCCGCAGTAAGGATTCCGCATGCCCACGTCCACCGCGACGGCCGAGACCCCCGAACTCGCCCGTGAGAACGCCGTGTTCCGCAAGGTCGTTCTCCGCATCGTCCCCTTCCTGATCCTCTGTTACGTCTTCTCCTACCTGGACCGCGTCAACGTCGGCTTCGCGAAGCTGCAGATGTCCGACGACCTGGGCCTGAGCGAGGCGGCGTACGGCCTCGGCGCCGGACTGTTCTTCATCGGCTACTTCCTCTTCGAGGTCCCCTCGAACCTCATGCTCCAGCGCGTCGGCGCACGCACCTGGATCGCCCGCATCATGATCACGTGGGGTCTGGTCTCGGGCGCGTTCTCGTTCGTCACGAACGAGACGACGTTCTACGTGCTCCGCTTCCTGCTCGGAGCCGCGGAGGCCGGGTTCTACCCGGGTGTGATCCTCTACTGCACCTACTGGTTCCCCTCCCACCGCCGGGCCCGCGTGATCGCGATGTTCATGTCGGCGATCCCCGTGGCCGGCATCTTCGGCAACCCGCTCTCCGGCTGGATCATGGACACCTTCGACGGGGTCGGCGGGTGGCAGGGCTGGCAGTGGATGTTCCTGCTCGAAGCGGTTCCGGCGCTCCTCATCGGCGTCGCCACGATGTTCTACCTCGACAATGGTGTGCGCAGCGCCAAGTGGCTCTCCGACGAGGAGAAGGACATCGTCGAGGCGGCCATCGCCAAGGACACCGCGCACCAGAAGCACGGCCGGGTCTGGGACGGCTTCCGTGACCCCAAGGTGTGGCTGATGTGCCTCATCTACTTCTGCTTCGTCATGGGCCAGTACGCCCTGACCTTCTGGATGCCCACCTTCGTCAAGTCGACCGGCATCGACGACAACTTCACGATCGGTGTGCTCAGCGCCGTGCCGTTCCTGGCCGCGCTGATCGCGATGAACCTGTTCGGCCGCTCGGCGGACAAGCGCCGCGAGCGCCGCTGGCACCTGGTCATACCCAGCCTCATGGGCGCCGTCGGCTTCTCCCTGGCCGCCGGATGGAGCGGATCGACCGTGCTGTCCCTGGTCGCCCTGTCCTTCGCCGCGGCAGGAGTGCTCACCTGCGCCCCGCTGTTCTGGTCGCTGCCCACCGCGTTCCTCGGCGGCACCGCCGCGGCGGCCGGGCTCGCCCTGATCAACTCGGTGGGCAACCTGGCCGGCTTCGTCAGCCCGTACATGATCGGCGGCCTCAAGGACGCCACCGGATCGACCTCCATCCCGATGTACGTCCTTGCCCTGAGCCTGGTGATCGGTGCGGCCGCCGTGCTGACCACCAAGAAGGACGTCGTCAACCGCTGACCGGGCCCCGGCCCGGCCCCACCGCAGGAGCACGCATGCCGAGGTTCGCCGCGAACCTGTCCATGATGTACACCGAGTACGACTTCCCCGACCGCTTCGCCGCGGCTTCGGCGGACGGCTTCGAGGCCGTCGAGTACCTCTTCCCGTACGCCTACGAAGCCGCCGAGCTGCGCCGCAGGCTCGAAGACCATGGCCTTCGGCAGGTGCTGTTCAACGCGCCGCCCGGCGCCTGGGAGTCCGGGGAGCGGGGCATCGCGTCGCTCCCCGGCCGCGAGGGCGAGCTCCGCTCCGGCATCGAGCGTGCGCTGGAGTACGCGGCGGCGCTCGGCTGCGGCCAGGTGCACGTGATGGCCGGCCTCCTGCCGCCGCAGGTGACGCCCGCCCAGCGGGCCGCGCACCGCGCCACCTACCTGGCCAACCTGGCCTGGGCCGCCGAGCGGGCCGCCGCCGTGGACGTCGACCTCCTGATCGAGCCGATCAACGGCCGTGACATGCCGGGCTACTTCCTGCACCGGCAGGCCGAGGCGCACGCTCTCGTACAGGAGGTGGGCGCCCCCAACCTCAAGGTGCAACTGGACCTGTATCACTGCCAGATCGTCGAGGGAGACCTGACCACGACACTGCGCCGCGACCTTCCCACCGGCCGCGTCGCCCACCTGCAGATCGCCGGTGTGCCCGACCGTCACGAACCCGACCGGGGCGAACTCGATGTCCGCCACCTGTTCGACGTCGTCGACGGTCTCGGCTTCGACGGGTGGATCGGCTGCGAGTACATCCCCCGCGCCGGTACGAGCGAGGGGCTCGGCTGGCTCAAGAACTACCGAGGAGAAAACGCATGAGGATCGTCATCACCGGTGGCTTCGGCTTCCTCGGCCGGCAGGTCGCCGACTCCTTGCTGAAGCGGCGGATCCTGTGCGGGGCGCCGATCGGCCAACTGGTGCTCGCCGACCGGTTCGTGCCGGCCGAGGCGACGGTGTCGGCCGACCCGCTGGTGGACGTCGTCCACGGCGACCTGAGCGAGCGCCTCGACGCGATCTTCGCGCAGCCGGTGGACGTCGTGATCCACCTGGCGTCGGCGGTCTCGGCCGAGTGCGAGGCCGACTTCGACGTGGGCATGAGCGCCAATCTGGACACCACCCGCGCACTGCTCGACGCGGCCCGCGCACAGTCGGCCGCGGGCGGACCGACCCCCCGGCTGGTGTTCTCCAGCAGCGTCGCGGTCTACGGCTCCGACGCCGCGCTGCCGCTCCCGCCCGTGGTCAGCGAGTCGACGCTGCCCACACCGCGGTCCAGTTACGGTACGCAGAAGCGCGTCTGCGAACAGCTGGTCGCCGAGTACACCCGGCGGGGCTTCATCGACGGACGCGTGGCGCGTCTGATGACCGTCTCGGTACGGCCGGGCAAGCCGAACGCGGCCGCCTCCGGCTTCCTGTCCGGCATCATCCGCGAGCCCCTCGCCGGTCTGCCGGCCACCTGCCCGGTCAGCCCCGGCCTCCGAGTCGCCCTGGCCTCGCCGCGGCGCACCGTCGAAGGCATCCTCCGCATCGCCGAGGCCGGGCGGGGCAGCGGGCCCGGCGAGCTGGCGGGCGGGCTTCCGGTCAACCTTCCGGCGCTGACGGTCACGGTCGCCGAGATGCTGGACACGCTGCGCCGGGTGGCCGGTGACGCCGTCGCCGACCGGGTGACGATCACGCCCGATCCCGCCGTCGAGGCGATCGTCGGTTCGTGGCCCGCCGCCTTCGACAACGCGCGTGCCACGGCGCTCGGCCTGCGGCCCGACGAGAGTTTCGAGTCGATCGTCAGGGCGTACGTCGAGGACCACCCCGAGGCGGTCGCGCCCGCGGACCTGCCCGCCCCCGGGGCGATCAGGCCCTGACGGATAGACTGACGAGCATGTTCTCCAAGGTGAGTGGCCCCGTTCGGCTCGCGGACCGGGTCGCCGCGATCCTCTCGGAGGAGATCGAATCCGGACGTCTGGCCGAGGGCGACAAGCTGCCGACCGAGGTCGAGTTGGTCAAGCAGCTGGGCGTCAGCCGCACCGTGATCCGCGAGGCCGTCTCCCGGCTGCGCAACGCGGGCCTCGTCGAACCGCGGCAGGGCCGGGGCGTGTTCGTCATGCCCCGGCGCACCCGGCCGCTCGACCTGGAGGCCGAGGCCTCCGGCACCAAGTCAAAGGTGCTGCAGATCGTGGAGGTCCGCCGCGCCATGGAGGGCGAGGCGGCCTCGCTCGCGGCCACCCGGGCCACGCCGGACGACATCGCCCGGATGCGGCAGTCACTGGCCGCCATCGACAAGGCGGTGGCGGTAGGCGGCGACGGGGTCGACGAGGACCTGGCCTTCCATCAGTCGATCGCCGAGTCGACCGGGAACGCGGTGATGGTCTCGACCGTGCGGTACTTGGGGGAGGTCATGCGCGGCGGCATCCGCGTCACGCGGGCCAACGAAGCACGGCGCGACGACTTCATCGAGGCGGTGCGGGTGGAGCACCACGCGATCCTCGCGGCCATCGAGACGGGCGACGCGGCAGCGGCCCGCAGCGCCGTCCGCCGCCACATGAAGCACGCGGCGTCCCGTCTGCAGGACGCGGACGAAGGCTTCTGGACAGAGACCGACGATCTCCAGGTGGACCTGGACCGCCCCTGATCAGCCCCTGCCCCGCCCCTGTCTCCCGACCGGGGGACGGGAAAGGACGACCAGGGACCGCGGTCCGACACTCAGCGTCGTCTCGGCCTTGTGCTCCGTCTCGTCCGGCGGTCCGCCGGCTTCGTACGTGTCGAGCAAGGTCGTCCAGCACGAGCCGTACGTGGCGTCGGGAAGCCGGAACTCCATCGGCTCCCAGTAGCAGTTGAACAGCACGAGGAAGGAATCGTCGACGACGGTCCGCCCGACGCGGTCCGGTTCCGCGATGGCGTCGCCGTTGAGGAAGACGGCCACCGCGTGCGCGTCGGGCCGGTCCCAGTCCGCCGTCGTCATCTCCGCCGCGTCCGGGCGCAGCCAGACCAGGTCCGGCAGCGGCTGTCCCTTGTGTGTGACGGTGTCGCCCCGGAAGAAGCGGCGGCGGCGCAGGAGCGGGTGCTCGGTGCGCAGCGCCACCACCCGGCGGGTGAAGTCCAGGAGCTCCGCGCGTTCCTCGTCGAGGTCCCAGTCGATCCACGTCGTCTCGTTGTCCTGGCAGTAGGCGTTGTTGTTGCCCAGCTGGGTGCGGCCGAGTTCGTCCCCGTGGCTGAGCATCGGAATGCCCTGGGACAGCATCAGCGTGGCCAGGAAGTTGCGCTGTTGTCGTGCGCGCAGGGCGCGCACGTCGCGTCTGCGGGTGGGGCCTTCGGCGCCGCAGTTCCAGGATCGGTTGCTGCTCTCGCCGTCCCGGTTTCCCTCGCCGTTGGCCTCGTTGTGCTTGGTGTCGTACGAGACGAGATCGCGCAGGGTGAATCCGTCGTGGGCGGTGATGAAGTTGACGCTGGCACGCGGTCGGCGCCGGTCGTGCTGGTAGAGGTCGGCGGATCCCGTCAGCCTTGAGGCGAACTCCGCGAGCGTCCCGTCACGCCCGCGCCAGAAGTCCCTGACACAGTCGCGGTACTTGCCGTTCCATTCGGACCACAGGGGTGGGAAGTTGCCCACCTGGTAGCCGCCGTCACCGAGGTCCCACGGCTCGGCGATCAGCTTGACGCGGCTGATCACGGGGTCCTGCTGGATGAGGTCGAAGAAGGCGGAGAGCCGGTCCACCTCGTGGAACTGCCGGGCGAGGGTGGCGGCCAGGTCGAAGCGGAATCCGTCCACGTGGCACTCGGTGACCCAGTAGCGCAGTGAATCCATGAGCAGCTGAAGCACGTTGGGATGACGCATCAGCAGGCTGTTGCCCGTCCCCGTGGTGTCGTAGTAATGGCTGAAGTCGTCGTCGGACAGCCGGTAGTAGGAGGCGTTGTCGATGCCGCGGAAGGACAGGGTGGGGCCGTTCTCGTTGCCCTCCGCCGTGTGGTTGTAGACCACGTCGAGGATGACCTCGAGGCCTGCCGCGTGCAGGGCCTTCACCATGGACTTGAACTCGTTCACCTGCTGCCCGAGCGTCCCGTGGGCCGCGTACGTGTGATGCGGCGCGAAGAAACCGATCGTGTTGTAGCCCCAGTAGTTGGACAGGCCCTTGTCGAGCAGGAACCCGTCCTGGACGTACTGGTGCACCGGCATCAGCTCGACCGCGGTGACCCCGAGGGAGGTCAGATGGTCGAGGATCGCCGGTGCGGCCAGGCCCGCGTATGTGCCGCGGTGCTCTTCGGGGACGCCCGGGTGGGTGCGGCTCAGTCCGCGTACGTGTGTCTCGTAGATGACCGAATCGGCGTAAGCGTGCGAGGGCGGGCTGTCCCCGGTCCAGTCGAAGCCCGGATCGATCACGACACCGCACAGGGCGGCCGGCCCGGCGTCGTCTCGGACCCCCGGCCCACGAACGGGTGTGTCCGTGCGCGCCCTGTCGTCACGGAGGTCGTGCACCGCCCTGGCGTATGGATCGAGGAGGAATTTCTCCGGGTCGCAGCGGTGGCCGGCGGCGGGCAGCCACGGGCCGTGCACCCGATAGCCGTAGCGCTGCCCCGGGCCGACGTCCGGCAGATAGCCGTGCCACACCGAGCCGTCGGCCTCCGTCAGCGTCACGCTCCGCTCGGCGCCCTTCGCGTCCACAAGGATGAGGTCGACCTGTTCGGCCACCTCGCTGAACAGGGCGAAGTTCGTCCCTTCGCCGTCGTACGTGGCGCCCAACGGAAAAGGTCGGCCGGTCCACACGCGCACAAGGTCTCCCGTCGATAGCCCTCAAGTCTTCTGGTTCGACCATCGGGCATACGGCGGGTGCGCGCCCTTCCGGGAGCGCACCCGCCGCAACGTCCGGTCAGGCAGGGCCGGCGACCTCAAGGGGTGTCGCCGGTTCCGGCGCGCCCACGCCGACCGGGCGCGAAAGGGCGCGGGGCAGGGGCCGTGCCTCGATCGTGTCGGGCGCCGGGCCCTTGGGAACCAGGGGTTCGCGCTGCTCCGTACGGCTGCGCAGCGAGAACCAGACGATGTGCTGGTCATCCGCGGTGCAGCTGCCCCACCCGTCACTGAGCGCCGCGATCTCGGCCAGGGAGTGCGGCTCGACGTGGTGCTCACCCGTAGCGGCCGGATCGACGTGCGAGACCGCGGTGATCAGGTGCTGCCCCGTCCACCATGTCTCGATCGCCGTCCGTACGGCGGAGGTGTTGCGTGCCGCGGGCTCCAGCAGGAGACCGATCCCGCGTGACACGTCGGCGACGTGCTGTTCCAGCCCCCAGTACCTCAGATGGGCGGCCAGGATGCGTCGGATCTGACCGACGCGCTCAGGCACCAGTTCCACGTCGAGGTGGTAGTAGCGGGACACTGCGTGGTGCTTCATCGTTCATGCTCCTCACCGCGGAGCTCACGCTTCGGCGCTTCGGCACGGAGCCGGGAAACGTACGGAGCGTGAGCAGTGATCGCTCGAGAGTCAGCACCAGCGTCACCCCCCTACTCCATTCGTGCAACACGAGCGTGACCGGTCGTGTGCTCTGCGTTCAACAGGACGGCGAGCGATTCTCCTCGCACCATGGGGGGACGGAGTGGACCCGCTGTGACGGGTCGCTCCCCTCTGTGAACGGTCCACGAGCCCGCCAGGGCTCGCCGTGGCGGAGGTCCCAGGAGGTCGAGTGCGATGCGGGCGGAGCGCGCCACAGAAGACGTCGATCGGCAACTGGTGAGGTACCGCGCCTGGCAGCGCCGCTTCCTCGCCTCGCCCGGCGATCCCGCGGTGCGCGCGCGGTTCGAGGCCGCCGTGGCCGCACTGTGCGCGGTGACGAACCGACGCTGCGGGAGGGAGGCGGCCGAGGCCGCCGAACGCCTGCCTCGCCCCGCGCCTGCCGGTCGCGCGTACCCGCTCGGCGGCGACTGACGCAGCACGCGAAGCCGCAGGAGACCAAGCCAAGACGATCAACGCGCACGGTATGAGCCCGGAGGTGGACAGCATGTCGGTGGCCCCCAGCCACATCCGCATCCCCATCGAGGATGTGCGGCCCTGTGTTCACGGTGGCCTGCGTCCGGCGAAGGCAGTCGTCGGCGAGGCCGTCGAGGTGACGGCCCTCGTGTTCGCCGAAGGCTCCGCCGTGCTCGGTGCGGAGGCGGTCCTGTACGCGCCCGACGGCCGCACCACCCTGCGCCGGGCCATGCGGGAGCTGGAACCGGGAACAGACCGGTGGGCCGCCGACGTCACCCCGGACGCGGTCGGCGACTGGACCTTCACCGTCGCGGCCTGGACCGACCCCATGGCAGCCTGGCAGCGCGACGCGGTGATCAAAGTGCACGCCGACGTGGACACCGGGGTCACCCTCGAAGACGGGATCCAGCTCTTCGAACGGGCCGTCGCCCAGGCTCCCGACGACGCCACACGCTGCACCCTGCAGACGGCGCTCGGTCTGCTGCGCGACGACACCCGCTCCCCGCTGGATCGGCTGGCGGCGGCCACGGCCCCGGAGGTACGCGCGCTCCTGTCGGCCCACCCCTTGCGTGAACGCCCGACCGAGAGCGCTCCGTTGCCGCTGTTGGTGGAGCGGGAGCGGGCCTTGTTCGGGTCGTGGTACGAATTCTTCCCGCGCTCGGAGGGCGCCGTCGTGCGCGAGGGCGAGCCCCCCAGGTCGGGCACCTTCCGCACCGCCGCCGAACGACTGCCGGCCATCGCCGCGATGGGCTTCGACGTCGTCTACCTGCCGCCCATCCACCCCATCGGCACCACCTTCCGCAAAGGCCCCAACAACTCCCTGTCTCCCGGCCCGCACGACGTCGGCGTGCCCTGGGCCATCGGCTCCCCCGAAGGCGGCCACGACGCGATCCACCCCGACCTGGGCACCCTGGAGGACTTCGACGCCTTCGTACGCCGCGCCGGCGACCTGCACCTCGAAGTCGCCCTGGACTTCGCCCTGCAGTGCTCCCCCGACCACCCCTGGGTCGACAAACACCCCGAGTGGTTCCAGCACCGCACCGACGGCTCCATCGCCTACGCCGAAAACCCCCCGAAGAAGTACCAGGACATCTACCCCCTGGCCTTCGACCGCGACATGCCGGGACTGATCACCGAGACCGTACGCCTGCTGCGGTTCTGGATGGACCACGGCGTGCGCATCTTCCGCGTCGACAACCCGCACACCAAACCCGTCGCCTTCTGGGAGCAGGTCCTCGCCGACATCAACCGCACCGACCCCGACGTCATCTTCCTGGCCGAGGCCTTCACCCGCCCGGCCATGATGCACACCCTGGCCGCCATCGGCTTCCAGCAGTCCTACACCTACTTCACCTGGCGCAACACCAAGCCGGAACTCACCTCGTACGTACAGGAGTTGGCCGGTGAGTCGGCCGCCTACATGCGGCCGAACTTCTTCGTCAACACCCCCGACATCCTGCCCGAGTTCCTCCAGAACGGCGGCCGCCCGGCCTTCGAACTGCGCGCGGTGCTCGCCGCCACCCTCTCGCCGACCTGGGGCGTCTACAGCGGATACGAGCTCTGCGAGAACACCCCCCTCCAGGCCGGTGGCGAGGAGTACCTGGACTCGGAGAAGTACCAACTGCGCCCGCGCGACTGGGAATCGGCCGAGCGCACCGGCTCCACCATCGCGCCCCTCATCACCGCGCTCAACGCGTTCCGCCGGCGCCATCCGGCGCTGCGCCGGCTGCGCAATGTGTACTTCCATCCCACGGACAACGATCAGGTGATCGCGTACAGCCGTCATGAGCCCGGCGACACGGTGCTGGTGGTCGTGAACCTCGACCCGCACCACACCCAGGAAGCGACCGTGCGCCTCGACTGCGCGCGCCTGGACATCGCGCCCGGCTCCACCTTCCGCGTGCACGACGAACTGAGCGACGCGACCTACACGTGGGGCGAGACCAATTTCGTCCGTCTGACACCAGGCGTGTCCCCCGCGCACGTATGCGCGGTCGAGTGAGGAAGCACGCGCCAAGCCGTGCGGCAACGGAGGATGCATGACCATCAACAAGCCGGTATCGGACCTGTTCGAGGACACGCCCGCCAAGGACCGAGACCCCGACTGGTTCAAGCGGGCCGTCTTCTACGAGGTCCTGGTCCGCTCGTTCCACGACAGCAACGGCGACGGCATCGGTGACCTCAAGGGCATCACCGCCAAGCTGGACTATCTGCAGTGGCTGGGCGTGGACTGCCTGTGGCTGCCGCCCTTCTTCACCTCTCCCCTGCGCGACGGCGGTTACGACGTGGCGAATTACGTCGCCGTCCTGCCCGAATTCGGAGATCTCGGGGATTTTGTGGAGTTCGTGGATTCCGCGCATCAGCGGGGCATGCGCGTGATCATCGACTTCGTGATGAACCACACCAGCGATCAGCACCCGTGGTTCCAGCA
>NZ_JBFALJ010000034.1:0-111780 GCF_040660195.1 Streptomyces sp. NPDC050147
GATCCAGAACTTCCTGCAGCCGCTGTACTACACGGACGCCTCGTCCCCCGAGGTGACGCCACCGCGCCGTTCGGCAGAGGCGTCCCAGCTCATTGCTGCTTCGAACCGACGACTGCGCCCGCCCGTCCCGGCCGAGAGGCCGGTTCAGCTGCGGAGGAGTTCGGCGACGTGGGCGTAGGAGTCGTCCGCGTAGCCGGCCTTCATGCCGCGGCCGGCGATGTCGTGGGCGGCGGAGATGACCGTACTGTCGACGCCCCTGCTGCGGGAGGCGTCGAGGACATGGGACATGATGGCCGCCGCCGAGCGGAGGTTGGAGCCACCGGCGGGGTAGCTGCCGGTGTCGACCTGCTCGGCGAAGGCGTCGATCACCTCGGGCAGGAGACCGGTGATTCCCTTGGCGTAGGGGGCCAGATCGGCGGCGGTGACGCCCTCGGCCCTGGCGAGGGCGAAGGCGTGGACGACTCCGGTCAGTGCCGTCCAGAAGATGTCGAGTAGCGCGACGTCGTGCGCCCCCGCACGGCCCGGGTCGGAACCCAGGTGCACGCAGGTGCCGCCGACGGCCCGCAGGGTGTCCCGGTGGCGTTCGTACAGGTCGGCCGGACCGCTGTGGAGGACCAGGGTGGACGGGCCGCCGACAAGGTACGTCGGAACCATGATCGCCCCGTCGAGGTAGCCGATGCCGTGCGAGGCGGCCCACTCGGCGGTGGCGCGGGCGTCGTCGGGGGTACCGGCGGTGAGGTTGACCAGAGTGCGGCCCGCGAGGGCCGCGGTGTGCGGAGCGGTGACGGCGCGGACGGCGTCGTAGTCGAGGACGCAGACCACCACGAGGTCGTTCGCCGCGATCGCCTCGGCGGCGGTCGCGGCTTCGACGGCGCCGTTCTCCACGAGGCCGTCCGCCCGGCCGGAGGTACGGTTCCACACGGTTGTGGGGTGCCCTGCGGCCAGGAACGCGGCAGCCAGGGCCCGGCCCATCGGGCCCAGGCCGAGAACGGTGACGGGGGAAGCAGACATGGGGAACTCCGAGGTTGTGACGGTGACCGACCCGCACACGTGCGGGATGGGCGTGGCCGTCGGGGTGTTCGAGGGCAAGTGGAAGTCGTTCGTCATGTGGGCGCTCGCCGACGGTCCGCGCCGCTTCGGGGAGACCAGACGACTGGTCACCGGCATCAGTGAGAAGGTGTTGAACCAGCAGCTCCGTGAGCTCCGGGCGGACGGGATCGTGCACCGCGAGGACTACGCGGAGATGCCGCCTCGGGTCGAGTACTCGCTGACCGAGCAGGGACGTCGGCTCTACGACCTGCTGGAACTGCTCTCCGCCTGGGGTCGGGACCACCTGACCGCAAGGGCAGGGGTGGTGACGGACGAGGGACTTGGCGCGCCTTCATCAGACTCCCCGGACACGGCTTCTTGATCAAGTACGTACCTTCAGGTACGTGCCACACCCGTCCGGTTCGCGCTGAGCCGCCGAGAAGGGCGGGCGTGACGCGGCTCACTCAACCCCCTTGCAGATGCGCGTTGTTGCGCACGTATGAGCGGGTAGATCAGCGGCATGCAGCTCATCCCCATGCCGCTAGGGCCGATCAACCCGGAAGTCGAACATCTAGCCGTCGGAGCCGTGCTGTTCGGCTCCCTCTATGTCTTCGTCAGGCGCATGATTTTCCGCGTCAACCGCGTACTCGAAGAGCGCGCCACGATCCTCGAAGGGGTCACCGGCGGGCCGGCGGCGGAGCTTCGCCGCGAGGCCGAGCGGATACGGGCCGAGCGTGAGGCCACGCTGGCGGAGGCCCGTCACGAGGCCGCGCGGACGCGGCAGCAGGCCCGGGAGCAAGGCGCTGTTCTGATCGCAGCGGCCCGTGCGGACGGCCTGCGCGAGCGCGACGAGATTCTCACCGCGGGTCAGGCCACGATCGTGACGGAACGTGCGTCGACGGAGGCGGAGCTGCGGTCGCAGGTCCCCGAGCTGGCGTCGGTGCTGGCGAGCAGGATCGTGGGAGAGCCGCTCCCGACGGCGACGGCTTCGGGCCGCTAGACGGACGGCGCCCCGCTCGGGCCCTTCTGGCGGACGGCCGCCCCGCGAGAGGCAGGCCGAGTTCCGTCTGGCGCTCGGGGCGTCCCCGCGGCACGCTCGCACCATGGAACTCATGGTGCCGGTCAAGGACGGCGAAGTCTGGGCGCAGGACTTCGGTGGCGAAGGACTGCCGCTGGTCCTGCTGCACCCGGGGGTCGCCGACTCCCGCGTCTGGGACGGGATCCTGCCGCGTCTGTCGGAGGGCCGCCGGGTCATCCGCTACGACGCGCGGGGTTACGGCAGGTCTCCCGCCCCCACCGCGTCGTTCACCCTCGTCGAGGACCTGACCGCGGTCCTCGACCACTTCGGCGTCGCCCGCGCCTTCCTCGCGGGATCGAGCATGGGCGGCGCCACGGCCATCGGCCTCGCGCTGAGCGACCCCGCCAGGGTGGCCGGGCTCGCCCTGCTGGTCCCCGGGATCACCGGCAACCCGGAGTTCGCCATGGCGGAGTTCACCGCCGAGGTGGGCCGGCTCGCGGAGGCGGGTGACGTGGAGGGCATCGTGGCTCTGGCGAGGCGCACATCGGCCGCCGCGGGCACCGGGGACGACCCCGTGGCGGACGAGCTCATCAGGGGCGTGATCCCGTCCTGGTTCGCCGTCCACCCTCACCACGTACCCGACCCGCCCGCCTTCGACCGCCTCGCCGAGCTCGCCGTGCCGTGCGTGCTCGCCCTCGGGGAGCGCGACGACCCCGAGGTGGTCCGCTGCAACGAGGAGATGGCGGCACGCATCCCGGGTTGCCGTCTCGTGCGCCTGCGGAACAGCGACCACTTCCCGACCCTGCGCGAGCCGGACGCGGTCGCCGCCCTGATCCTGGAGGCGTACGAGGCCGCGCGATAGGCGGCGCAGCGCACCCAGTGGGACAGCGGTCGCAGCTGCGGGAAGGCTCTTGTGGCTCGGCTTAGCGACGGGTGCGGGTGGCGTGCGCGTGGGTGGGGCGGGTGCGAAGGCAGGCCGCGGGTTCTTCGGGAGGGGCTTCTTGGCGGGCGCTTGGTGTGCTGCGGGCACGGTGGCTTGGGGATCTCGGGTATGTGCCTCTCGGTGGGCGGTGACAGTGTGGGGGCTGAGGGGCAACGGCAGTTCCGCGCCCCCATCGTGAGTCCGGCGTGGCGCGGGGTGCGGGTGGCGTGCGCGTAGGGGGGCGGGTGCGAAGGCTGCAGGCTCTCAGGGAGGGGCCTCAAGGGGTGTCCCGTGTGTCCTGCGTCGGTGCCGGGACTTCCTAAGCGGCTCGGTTGGCCTGGGCCCTACGTCAGGAGCGCGCCCCGCGTCAGGACGTGCCGAGTGTCGCGCCCGCGTCAGGGGCGATCCCTATGTCGCCTACGTCAGGACGCGCCCTGCGTCGCGCTCCGCGTCAGGAGCGCGCCCTGTGCCGCGCCCCCGTCAGGCACGCCCCCTGTGGCCGCCGCCCTCTGTAGCCCCCGCCGCGCACCACCCTGACCTGGGCCGTCGCATACTGGAACACACACAAACCGGGCGCCGCCGACCCTGGGAGGGAGCCCCGTCATGCGAAGCCGCCGTCAGGCGCCCGAGCCGCCCCCGCCCGGCGGGATCCTGTGGGACATCGCGGGCGACGTCCGCGCCCTGCTCGCCCTGCCCGCCGCGCTCACGATGCAGGTCGCGCACCCCGCAGTGGGCGCGGGCGTCGACACGTACTCCGTGTTCCGGACCGACCCCTGGGGGCGCGGCGAGCGGTCGCTGCGGTCGCTGCAGACCTGGGTGTACGGCGGCGAGAGCGCGGCCGAGGAGGGGCGCAGGCTGCGCGAGCTGCACAAGCACTTCCGGGGCACGGACGCGCACGGCCGTGAGTACCACGCGCTGACACCCGCCTACTACGCGTGGGTCCACGCCACCGGGTTCCCCGTCTACCGCCACGCCCAGAAATACCTGGGCCGCCCCTTCACCGAGGCGCAGGAGCGGCAGTTGTACGCGGAGTGGCTCCAGGTGGGCCGAATCCTCGGCATCCACGACCGGGACATGCCGCAGACGCTCGAGGAGTTCTGGCCGTACTACGCGAAGGTCCTCGCCGACGAGCTCGAAGAGACCGAGGTGGTCCGCGACCTCATCGCCACGGACCGCCCCGTCCCGCCGCCGGACCGGGGCCCCTACCTGTTGCGGGTGACGCTGCGCGCCCTGTGGCCGCTGCTCCTGCCGCCGATGGCCCGCTTCCGCCGCTTCATCACGATCGGCCTGATGCCTCCGGACGCGAGGTCGGCCATAGGCCTGCCCTGGACACCTCTCCAGGAGCGCCGCCTGCGCCGCTTCGGCCGGGTCGTACGCACGGTGGTCCCGCTGCTCCCGGAGCGCCTGCGGTACCTGCCGATGGCGTACGAGGCGCGACGCCGCGCCCAACCACCCTCTTGACGCCGGGCCAACGGGTGGGTGGGCGCGATACATCCGCCGCGCACCGGTGGCTCAGTATCAGTGGCCGTGGTCGTGCACACCATTCGTCGCAGCGATCGACTTCCACGACTTCGGCGCGGCCGGAACCCCCGCGCTGCGCGCGATCCCGGCCTCCCGCGCGGCGGGAGCGTCCGGCCGGGACGGCTGGAACAGCCACGCGTCGAAGAGCGAAGCCAGCGGCTTGCCGGAGACCTTCTCCGCGTACTTCACGAAGTCACTCACCTTCGCGTTCCCGTACGCATGCTCCTTCGGCCACCCCTTGAGAATCGCCGAGAAGGACTTCTCGCCGATCTCGTTGCGCAGCGCCTGCAGGGCCAGCGCCCCGCGGTCGTACACGGCGATGTCGAACTGGTTCTCCGGGCCGGGGTCGCCCGGCTTGACCTTCCAGAACGGGTCGTCGGCGGGGTGCTGGGCGTACACGTAGTCGGCCAGTTCCTGCGCCGTCCCCTCGCCCTCCTTCTCCGACCACAGCCACTGGCTGTACCGCGCGAAGCCCTCGTTGATCCAGATGTCCTTCCAGCCGTCGACGGACACGCTGTCGCCGTACCACTGGTGGGCCAGCTCATGGACCACGACGGACACGTTGGAGCCGTTCGCGAACTGCCTCGGGCTGTAGAACGGCCGCGTCTGCGTCTCCAGGGCGAAGCCGCTCGTCACGTTCGGGACGTAACCGCCCAGGGCGTTGAAGGGATACTTGCCGAAGACCGTCTCCAGCCACTCCACGACCTCGGTGGAGCGCTCGATGCTCGCCCGCGCGGCCCCCGCGTTGTCGCCGAGGTCCTTGCTGTAGGCGTTCAGGACCGGCAGGCCGTCCGCGGTCTTGTCCGTCGTGATGTCGAACTTGCCGACGGCGAGGGTCGTCAGATAGCTGGCCTGCGGCTTGTTCGAGCGCCAGTTGAAGCGCGTCCAGCCGAGTCTCGAACTCTGCGACTGCAGAACGCCGTTGGAGATGGCCTGCGAGCCGTCGGGCACGGAGACCGAGACGTCGTACGTCGCCTTGTCCAGCGGGTGGTCGTTGGACGGGTACCACCAGGCCGCCGACTCCGGCTCCTGCGCCGCCACGCCACCGTCCGGCGTACGCGCCCAGGCCGTATAGCCGTTGATCTTCACCTCGGACGGCTTGCCCGCGTAACGGACCACCACCGTGACCGGCGTGCCCTTGGGCAGACCGGCCGCCGGAGTGATCTCCAGCTCCTGCTCGCCGGACTTCTTGAAAGCGGCCTTCTTGCCGTTGACACGTACCTCGCTGACCTTCAGGCCCAGGTCGAGGTTGAAGCGGGAGAGGTTCTGCGTCGTGGTGGCGTTGATGGTCGCCGTGCCTTCGAGCAGGTCGGTCTTCGGCTGGTACTTCAGCCGCAGGTCGTAGTGCGAGACGTCGTAGCCGCCATTGCCGCTCGCCGGGTAATAGGGATCGCCGATGCCCGGCGCCCCAGGGGTGAAGTCGGCCGCCGATGCCGGGATCGCCAGCAGCAGAGAGGCCGCGAGCGCGCCCGGGGCGATGAGTCTGCGGTGCACAAGAGCTCCAAGTCGTACGAGTCGTAGGGACAGGTCCGTAGATGGGTCCGACCATATTGAGCCCTGCGGCCACGCGTCATGTCCATGGTCACTACTGTCACACGATCGCCATTCGGCCGACATGTGCCAAAACGCCCCACGAGCCTGTCATCGGTGTGTACGGCCCTCTGTCGCGCGGGAGTTGACCGGTGTACCTTCCGCGCCATGCCGATACGTGCGCGACGCACGCGCTTGATATGGAGATCCCTGCTGACGGCGGCCATCGCCGCCCTGCTGGCCACGCTCGTGACCCCGGGAGCCGCACAAGGGGTGCCGAGCGCCCCGCGTGAGAGTAAGCCCGTCTACTCGTACGAGAGCGCGATCCGCGAATCCGTCTGGGTCGACACGAAGATCGACGGAGATGGTGACGGGAAGACCGACCGGGTCGCCGTCGACATCGTCCGGCCCCGCGAACCGGCGCAGCACGGCCGGAAGATACCCGTGATCATGGACGCCAGCCCGTACTACTCCTGCTGCGGGCGCGGCAACGAGAGCCAGAAGAAGACGTACGACGCGGACGGCAACCCCGTCCAGTTCCCGCTCTACTACGACAACTACTTCGTCCCCCGCGGCTACGGATTCGTCGCCGTCGACCTCGCCGGAACAAACCGCTCCGACGGCTGCGTGGACGTCGGCGGCCGCTCCGACGTCCAGTCCGCCAAGGCCGTCGTTGACTGGCTGAACGGCCGGGCCCACGGCTACACCACCCGTACCGGGGGCAAGAGCACCAAGGCGTCCTGGACGAACGGCGCCACCGGCATGATCGGCAAGAGCTATGACGGCACCGTCGCCAACGGCGTCGCGGCCACCGGCGTCAAAGGCCTGAAGACGATCGTGCCGATCGGCGCCATCTCCTCCTGGTACGACTACTACTTCGCCAAGGGCGCCCCGCTCTACGACAGTGGCCCCGAGTGGCTCTCGGACTACGTGGAGAGCCCCGAGGCGCGGGCCCGCTGCGCCGCCGTGCAGAAACGTCTCGTCGACGAGGCGCCCCGCACCGGCGACTGGACCCGGCTGTGGAGCGAGCGCGACCACACCCCGGACGCCGACAAGGTGCGGGCCAGCGTCTTCGCCGTGCACGGCATGCAGGACCTGAACGTCCGGATGAAGCACTTCGGCCAGTGGTGGGACGCCCTCGCCGACGCGGGCGTCGACCGCAAGGTGTGGCTCAGCCAGACCGGCCACGTCGACCCGTTCGACTTCCGCCGCGGCGAGTGGGTACGCACCCTGCACCGCTGGTTCGACCACGAACTCCTCGGCTACGACAACGGCATCGACCGCGAGCCGATGGCCGACATCGAGCGCGCCCCCGACCAGTGGACCACCGACCGCGTCTGGCCCCCGCGCGCCACGGACACGGTCAAGCTCCGCCCCGGCAAGGGCACTTCACCCGGCGTCGGCACCCTCGGCACACGCCACGGCTCCGGCAGCGAGACCTTCACCGACGACCCGAGGCTGAGCGAGACCGACTGGGCCGCGCAGATCGACACCTCCACCCCGTCGAAGGCCGGGTTCATCAGCAAGCCCCTCGGCCGCGACCTGCGCCTGTCCGGCTCCTCCGAGGTGACCGTCACGGCGACACCGACGACCCGCACCGCCCACCTCTCCGCGGTCCTCGTCGACCTCGGTCCCGACACCATCCGTGACTACGCGAGTGCCGGCGAGGGCATCACCACGCTCCCCGAGCGCACCTGCTGGGGCCCGAGCACCGGCGGTGACAGCTCCTGCTTCAAGGAGACCAAGGCCAAGACCGCCGACGTCGACTACACGATCTTCAGCCGCGGCTGGGCCGATCTCGGCAACTGGGCCGACGCCCACAAGGGCCGCCCCCTCACGCCGGGCAAGAAGCACACCATCACCCTCGACCTCGCCGCGAGCGACCACGTCGTACCCAAGGGCCACCGCCTCGCGCTGATCATCGCGGGCACGGACAAGGACCTCATCGACCCTCCCGCCGACACCCCGACCCTCGCCATCGACCTGTCCCGTACGTCGGCGAAGGTCCCGCTGGTCGGCGGCGCCGACGCGTTCCGCACCTCCGAGACCGTCACCCCCCGCGAGTCCCGTCTCGACGGCGTGGCCCCACCGCGTCCGTTCCGCCCCGTACCTGGAGGCAGCACTTCATGAGACCCCGCACCGGCCTCACGCCCCGTGTCCGCACCCTGGCGCTCGCCTGCGCCACCGCCGCGCTCGCCGCACCGCTCCTGACGGTGCCCGCGCAGGCGACGCCGTCCCCGCCCCGCACCGGATTCGAGGAGAGCGACGGCGCGCGCTGGACCAGTCAGCCGGAGGAGCTGAAGCTGCTCGCCGCCGTCGACCGGGCGACCGACCGGGTCTCGGTGTCCCGCATCGGCACCACCAAGCAGGACCGGCCCGTCCAGCTGGTCCGCATCGGTGAACGCCCCACGAAGAACACGGTGTTGCTGATCTGCAGCCAGCACGGCGACGAGCCGTCGGGCCGCGACGCCTGCCTGTCGACCATCCGCGACCTGGCGTACGCGAAGGACAAGAAGACCCGGAAGTTCCTCTCGCGCACCACGCTCCTCTTCATACCCACCGCCAACCCGGACGGCCGCGCCGCCAACACCCGCGGCAACTCCGACGGTGTCGACATCAACCGCGACCACATCTCCCTGCGGACCGCGGAGGCCCGCGCCATGGCCGCCGTCATCCGCGACAAACAGCCCGACTCCATCTACGACCTGCACGAGTACGGAGCTACCCCGAAGTACTACGACAAGGACCTGTTCGACCTCTGGCCCCGCAACCTCAACACCGACGAGGCGGTTCACAAGGAGGCACAGACCCTGTCCAAGGCGTACGTCAGGCCCGCCGCCAACAAGGCGGGCCACACGACCGGGACGTACGGAATCTGGACCGATCCGGTGACCGGTGAACCCATCAAGCAGACGGCGGGCGACGGCCAGGAACGCATCCTGCGCAACGTCTCCGGCATCAAGCACGCGGCCGGTCTGCTCATCGAGAGCCGCGTCGACCCGCTCACCGAAGCGGAGAAGAAGGACGAGGCGCTGAACAACCGGCGCCGCGTCAACTCCCAACTGGCGGCGGTCGGCGGCCTGTTCACCTACGCCGACGAGCGGCGCGGACAGCTGGAAGCGGCCACGGGCGCCGCCCGCCTCGAAGGCTTCCGTGACCGCGGGCCGGTCTATATCGGGGGCGCCGACAACGACCCCGCCGAGCCGGCCGAAGTGATCCAGGACCCGCCGTGCGGGTACCGGCTCGACGCGGACCAGTTCGGCGACATCAGGGACGAACTCGCCTTGCACGGAGTAAAGGTCAAGAGGGACGGCAAGGGAGCCTACGTGCCGATGCGGCAGTCGGCGCGTTCTCTCGTACCGTTGCTTCTCGACGAGCGCGCCCCGTATCACCTCGTCACAGCTCGGCCCGACACCAGTTGTCAGTAGGTGAGAGGTGCGTCACATGTGGTAGGGGGTAGCGGAGTACAGATATGCACGTCATCGACATCCGCGAAAGGTGCACTTGTGACGCAAGACCAGCAGAAATCGGACGACGGGGGAGGGGGAGTGATCATGACCCCCGCCCCCGCCGGCCGGACTCCACGGACCGACCGGGTCGTGTTCGGAGTGACGGCCGTGCTCACCCTGGCCTTCGTGGTCTGGGGCGCCGTGGCGACGGACTCCTTGCAGGACATCTCCACGGACATGCTCAACGGCCTCATGCACAACGGCGGCTGGTTCTTCATGCTGACCGCCACCGGCTTCGTGGTCTTCGCGCTCTGGCTCGCCATGAGCCGGTACGGGAAGATCACCCTGGGTAAGGAGGGCGAGGCTCCGGAGTTCCGCACGGTGTCCTGGGTGGCGATGATGTTCAGCGCCGGCATGGGCATCGGCCTGATGTTCTACGGCGTGAGCGAGCCGCTCGCCCACTTCACGACGCCACCGCCGGGCACCGACCCCTCCGACTCGGCGGCGGCGATGGAAACGGCCATGGCCACCACCCTCTTCCACTGGACGCTCCACCCGTGGGCGATCTACGCGGTGGTGGGCCTGGCGATCGCGTACAGCACCTTCCGGCGCAACCGGCGCCAGACGATCAGCGCCGTGTTCACGCCCCTCATCGGCGAGAAGCGCGCCAACGGCGGCTGGGGCAGGGTCATCGACATCCTGGCCATCTTCGCCACGCTCTTCGGCTCGGCCGCATCGCTGGGGCTCGGCGCCCTGCAGATCGGCAGCGGCTTCGAGGTGCTCGACTGGATGGACGATGCGAGCACGGGCCTGCTCGTCGCCATCATCGCCGTGCTGAGCCTCGCCTTCGTGGCGTCCGCCGTCTCCGGTGTGGAGAAGGGCGTCCAGTGGCTGTCCAACATCAACATGGTGCTCGCCGGACTGCTCGTGCTGTTCGTCTTCATCGCGGGCCCCACGGTCATCATGCTGGACATGCTGCCGACGTCCCTCGGCGCCTACCTCAACGACCTCCCGCAACTGATCGGCCGTACCGAAGCCTCCAGCGGCAAGGGCGTCGCGGACTGGCTCAGCGGCTGGACCGTCTTCTACTGGGCCTGGTGGATCTCCTGGACGCCCTTCGTGGGCATGTTCATCGCCAGGATCAGCCGCGGACGTACGGTCCGTCAGTTCGTCGGCGGCGTCATCCTGGTGCCCAGCACGGTCAGCCTGATCTGGTTCGCCGTCTTCGGCGGCACCGCCATCACGGTCAAGGACCGGGGCGGCCTGGAGGGCGAGACCACGCCCGAGGCCCAGCTGTTCGGTCTCCTGCACGAGTATCCGATCGCCACGATCACGAGCCTGCTCGTGATGATCCTCGTGGGCATCTTCTTCGTGTCGGGTGCCGACGCGGCCTCGATCGTGATGGGCACGCTCTCGCAGAAGGGCGCGCTCGAACCGGGCAAACTCGTCGTCGTCTTCTGGGGCATGGTGACGGGAGCCGTCGCAGCGATCATGCTGCTGATCGGTGACGGTTCCGACGACGCCCTGACCGGCCTGCGAAATCTCACGATCCTTGTCGCGGCACCCTTCACCCTGGTGATGATCGGGATGTGCGTGGCCCTGATGCGGGACCTGCGCCACGACCCGCTGATCGTCCGGGGCGAGCACGGCACGGAGGCCGTCGAGAAGGCCGTGATCGCGGGCCACGAGCAGTACGCCGGCGACTTCGAGATCCGCATCGGCCCGTCCGACAACGCGGACGAGGAGGAGAGTCCGCCCAAGACGGTCTGACGTCGTACCACTCGCACCACTCTCCGGAGGCGGCCGCTTCGTTCGCGAGGCGCGCCGCCTCCTGCGCGTACCGGCACCCCCGGCACCGGCCGCGGGCGCCGCGGGTCGTCCAGCCGCGTCTCGACCTGTACGCCATCGACCATGCGTACGCCCACCCGTGCCGCCCGCCTCACTGACCGGCACCCCGTCCGCCCCGAGAACGTGACGGAATACGTCATGCCGTGCTCACATCACCCCCCAGATGGGGATACTCACACCATGTCTGCCGAGTACGCGACCTTCGGTCTGGCACCGGCCATGCGCGCCGGTGGAGTTCTCGCCAACGGTGACTTCCAAGTCCACCGGGATTTCGTCGACTTCATCGTGAACGGGCGCCCGCTGCTGTTCCAGCTCTCCGACCTCGACGCCGTCTCCCCGCTCGCCTCCGACGTACCACCCGCGATCTTCACCCACCATGTGCGCGGACTCCTCCTGGAGGCCCGAGCGCCCCTGCTCGACGACCGGCACGTCATCTACGGCTGCCCCGAGTGCGAAGACCTGGACTGCGGCGCCGTCACCGCGGTCATCGAGCGGGCACCGGACGGCACCGACACCTACGTATGGCGGGACTTCGCCTGGCAGACGACCGAACGGGTGGACCTGGAGCTCAACGGCTACCACGGCATAGGGCCCTTCCGTTTCCAGGGCGCCGGATACCGCGAGGCGCTGCGGCAGTTGCTGGCCGACGGCGAACCGGCGCCGCGCCGCAGGGTCCTGCTGATCGGCGCCCGCGTCGCCGTCCTGGCCAAGCTCGCGGCGGCGCTGCGCACCATCGGTGTCGGCGCCGAGATCGCGGCGGACGCGGCGGGCGTGCCGCCGGACGAGCTGCGGACGTACGGGGCGGTGGCCTTCGGCCGGTCCGTCCCGGCGGCGACACGCGACGGGGTGCGCGCGGCCTTCGAGGGGGCGGGGCTCCGGGTCGCGTACGTCGACGGTCTGGCCCCCATCATCCCGCTCCTGGTCGCGCAGATAGAACACGCCCTCGACAGCAGCCCGTTGGAGCTGCGGCGCCTGACGCGGCTCGCGGCGGCCGACGGCTCGGCGGACGTGGAGATCACCTCGACGTGCCGGGTCCAGCTCATCGCGTACCGCCTTGACCGGCTCTCCCGCACCCAGGTCCGAGAGGTCTTCGACGGCGTCCTGGAACCGGGTGAGCATCGCGTAGATCTCGACGCCAAGGCGACGAAGGGGGAGTCGTTCGTGGTGGCACGGACGACGGACAGCGTGCTGGTGGCGCCGATAGCGCGATAGACCGCGCGGGCTTCCGTCGTGTGATTCAGCACACAGTGGTGGCCTGTCACGGCGGGGCCGATGTGTTTGTCCCATGGGCGTCATCGACACGACGCCTCCTGAACGCGGGGCATCAACACAGGAGCCGAACATGAAGATCAACCACCATGTCCTCGTCCTGGGCGCCGGCTACACCGGCATGCTGTGCGCGATCCGGCTGGCCCGCCGCACCCGGCGTACCGGCATCCGCGTCACGCTGGTCAACCCCTCACCCCGCTTCACCGAGCGGCTGCGGATGCATCAGGTCGTCGCCGGACAGGAGTTGGCACACCATCCGATCACCGATCTCCTCGACGGGACAGGCGTCGCGTTCGTACAGGGCACAGCGACGGCCGTCGACGCCGAGGGCCGGACGGTCACCGTCGAAACGCCGGAAGGGCCGGTCGAACTCCCCTATGACAGCCTGGTCTACGCCCTCGGCAGCTCCACCGACACGGGCACGGTCCCCGGCGCCTCCGAACACGCCTGGACCCTGAACGGCCAGGACGCCGCCGGGCACTTCGCGGAACGCATCAGCCGACTCGCCGCCCGAGGCGGCACGGTGAACGTCTGCGGCGGCGGCCTGACCGGCGCCGAGGCCGCCACCGAGATCGCCGAGAGCCACCCCGGCCTGCGCGTCACCCTGATCAGCCGGAGTGAACCCGGCCCCCTGATGAACGCGAAAGCGCGCGCCCATCTGTACGCCGCGTTCGAGCGCCTCGGCATCACCCTGCGCACCGGCTGCGCCATCAGCGAAGTTCTGCCCGGCGGAGTCGAGCTGGCCGACGGCACGGTTGTCCCGGCCGACGCGTGTCTGTGGACCACCGGTGTACGGGTCCCGGCCCTAGCCGCGGACGCGGGCATCGCCGTCGACAAGCGTGGCCTGATCCTGGTCGACGCGACCCTCCGCTCCACCTCGCACCCCCAGGTCCACGCGATCGGTGACGCCGCAGCCGTCCACCAGGCCTGGGGCCAGGTCCACGGCACCTGCCAGAGCGGCTTGCCCACCGCCCAGTACACCGCCGACGCCCTGGCCAGGAGGTTGCGCGGCAAGAGCGTCAAGCCGTTCCGCTTCGGCTACTTCCACCAGCCCGTCAGCCTCGGCCGCCGTGACGCGGTCATCCAGTTCACCTACGCTGACGACACCCCGCGCCGCTGGTTCCTGAGCGGAAAGCCCGCCGTCGCCTACAAGGAGTTCGTCAGCGGCAGCCCGGTCACCCTGTACCGCCTGGGCAAGCGCGTCTACGTCACCGCCACCCTGTCCCACGGCGGGCGCGCGACCAGGCCCGCGAGGACCACGCGGTGAGGGCGCGCCGCACATGAGGAAATGAGGGCGCACCGCCTCCGCAAGTGAAGAGAGGTGGTGCGCGGCCGTGGATGCCTTGTCGCCCCGATCGGCGCGCTGGGACCATGTGCCGATGACCCGCGTCGAGCCCGCGCCCGACCCGTTCTTCGAGCACCGGCGGCTGCTGCACTCCACCGCCTACCGGATGCTGGGCAGCGTCGCCGACGCCGAGGACATCGTGCAGGACACCTGGCTGGCCTGGAACTCGGTGGAGCGCGAATCGGTCCGCCACCCCAAGGCCTACCTCGTGCGCACGGTCACCAACCTGTCGTTGAACCGGCTCACTTCGGCGCGTGCCACCCGCGAGACGTACATCGGACCGTGGCTTCCCGAGCCCCTGCTGACGACGCCCGACGTAGCCGAGGAGAGCGAGCTGGCCGACACCGTCTCCACCGCGATGCTCGTCGTCCTGGAATCCCTCAGCCCGGTGGAGCGCGCGGTCTTCCTGCTCCGCGAGGTCTTCGGCTACTCCCACGCGGAGATCGCCGAGACCGTGGAGCGCCCCGAGGCCACGGTCCGGCAGATCGCGCGCCGCGCCCGTACCCACGTCCAGGCGCGCCGCGCCCGCTTCGACACGGACGTGGACCAGCGCCGGCAGGTCACCGCCTCTTTCCTCTCCGCCTGCTCGGGCGGCGACCTGAACGCGGTCATGGAACTCCTGGCCCCCGATGTCACCGCCTGGTCCGACGGCGGCGGCAAGGTCACGGCGGCCCGCCGCCCGCTGTACGGCGCGGACCATGTGGCGCGCTGGTTTCTCGGCGTCCTGGCGAAACCCGTGATGACCGGCGTCACCTGCGAGCCCGCCACCATCAACGGCGAACTGGGCGTCCTGTTCAGACTGGGCGACTACATCGGTGGGTGCCTGACCTACGACCTCGCGGACGGCTTGCTGCACACCATGCGTTTCCAGTTCAACCCGGACAAACTGAACGGCTTGTACCCCTCGTGACGCCTCGGGCCCGCCATACCCGTGCTGCCGGACAGGCAGCCCCCGTCCTCGCCTAAACTCGACCACCTGATGACCGCAACCCTCGTCGCCAAGAATCTCGCCGCCGGCCACGGCGACCGCTCCCTCTTCTCCGCCCTGGAGCTGGTCGTCGCGCCCGGCGACGTCATCGGCCTGGTCGGTGCCAACGGCGCCGGCAAGTCGACCCTCCTGCGCCTCCTCGCGGGCCTGGACACCCCGGAGGCCGGCGAGCTCCGCCTCGCCCCGGCCAGTGCCGCCGTGGGCCACCTGCCGCAGGAGCCCGACCGCCGCCCAGGCGAGACCATCCGTGCCTTCCTGGCCCGCCGCACCGGCGTCGACGAGGCCCAGCGGACCATGGAGGAGGCCACCCAGGGCCTGGTCGACGGAACCCCGGGCGCCGACGACGCGTACGCGTCCAGTCTGGAGCGCTGGCTTGCGCTCGGCGGCGCCGACCTGGACGAGCGGGCGGAGGAGGTCGCCGCCTCCCTCGGCCTCGACGTCGGCCTCGACACGACCATGATCTCGCTCTCCGGCGGCCAGGCCGCCCGAGCGGGCCTCGCCTCACTGCTCCTGTCCCGCTACGACGTGTTCCTCCTGGACGAGCCGACCAACGACCTCGACCTCGCGGGCCTGGAACGCCTGGAGAGCTTCGTCCGCGGTCTGCGCGCCGGCACGGTGGTCGTCAGCCACGACCGCGAGTTCCTCGCCCGGACCGTCACCAAGGTCCTGGAGCTCGACCTCGCCCAGCAGCAGGTCAACCTCTACGGCGGCGGATACGAGGCGTATCTGGAGGAGCGTGACGTCGCGCGCCGGCACGCACGTAACGAGTTCGAGGAATTCGCCGACAAGAAGTCCGCTCTGGAGGGCCGCGCCCAGATGCAGCGGTCATGGATGGACAAGGGCGTCAAGAACGCCCGTCGCAAGGCGGGCGACAACGACAAGATCGGCCGGAACTTCCGCAGCGAAGCCAGCGAGAAGCAGGCGGCGAAGGCACGTCAGACGCAGCGCATGATCGAACGGCTCGATGTCGTCGAGGAGCCCCGCAAGGAGTGGGAGCTGCAGATGGAGATCGCGTCCGCGCCGCGCTCCGGCAGCGTCGTCGCCACCCTCCGCGACGCGGAGGTGCACCGCGGCGAGTTCACGCTCGGGCCCGTGACGCTGCAGATCGACTGGGCGGACCGGGTGGCCATCACCGGCGCGAACGGCTCGGGCAAGTCGACGCTGCTCGGCACCTTGCTCACCCGCGTCCCCACGGACGCGGGCCACGCGGCCCTCGGCTCCGGAGTGCTCGTCGGCGAGGTGGACCAGGCACGCGCGCTGTTCCACGGCCCGGAGTCACTTCTGGACGCGTTCTGCGCGGCCGTGCCCGACACCGAACCGGCGGACGTCCGCACGCTGCTCGCCAAGTTCGGCCTGAAGGCCGCGCACGTCCTGCGCCCCGCGGCCACGCTCTCCCCGGGCGAACGTACCCGGGCGGGCCTCGCGTTGCTCCAGGGCCGTGGCGTCAACCTCCTGGTCCTGGACGAGCCGACGAACCACCTCGACCTGCCCGCGATCGAGCAGCTCGAGTCCGCCCTCGACGCGTACGAGGGCACGCTGCTGCTGGTCACGCACGACCGCAGGATGCTCGACGCGGTGCGGGTCACGCGGCGCCTGGAGGTGACGGAGGGCAAGGTGACCGAACTGTCACCCTGACCTCCGCCGACTCACCCTGGATCAGCGCTGCTTGGGGTTCAGGAGCCCGGCCCGTCGCAGCGCGTCCGCCATCGCGTCATTGGCCGGCGGCGGACCCTGCCGCTTCTGCTGCCGCTGGCCCTGACCGCTCTGGCCCTGGCCGCCCTGCTGACGCGGAGGCCGCTGCCCCCGCTGCTGCGGCGGACGCCCGCCCCGCTTGGGCTGCTCGCCGTCGGCCGGGCTCGCCTCGTCGTCCAGGCGCAGCGTCAGCGAGATCCGCTTGCGCGGAATGTCGACGTCCATCACCTTCACCTTGACGATGTCGCCCGGCTTCACCACGTCCCGCGGGTCCTTGACGAACGTCTTGGACATCGCGGAGACGTGCACGAGCCCGTCCTGGTGGACGCCGATGTCCACGAAGGCACCGAACGCCGCCACGTTCGTGACGACTCCCTCCAGGACCATCCCGGACGCGAGGTCGGAGATCTTCTCGACGCCGTCCTTGAAGGTCGCCGTCTTGAACGCCGGACGCGGGTCGCGTCCGGGCTTCTCCAGTTCCTTGAGAATGTCGGTCACCGTGGGCAGACCGAAGGACTCGTCCACGAACTCGTCGGCCTTGAGTGAGCGCAGCGTCGCCGTGTCGCCGATGAGCGAGGCGACCTCGCCGCCCGTCTTCTTCGCCATCTTGCGCACCACCGGATACGCCTCGGGGTGCACGCTGGACGCGTCCAGCGGGTCGTCGCCGCCACGGATGCGCAGGAAGCCCGCGCACTGCTCGTACGCCTTGGGGCCGAGCCGTGCCACGTCCTTGAGGCCCTTGCGGGAGGAGAAGGGGCCGTTCGCGTCGCGGTGCGACACGATGTTCTCGGCGAGGCCCGCGCCGATGCCGGAGACTCGGGCGAGCAGTGGGGCGGACGCCGTGTTCACGTCCACGCCGACGCCGTTCACACAGTCCTCGACGACCGCGTCCAGCGAGCGGGACAGCTTCACCTCGGAGAGGTCGTGCTGGTACTGACCGACGCCGATGGACTTCGGGTCGATCTTCACCAGCTCGGCGAGGGGGTCCTGAAGGCGCCGGGCGATGGAGACGGCGCCGCGCAGCGACACATCCATGTCGGGCAGCTCCTGCGAGGCGAAGGCCGACGCGGAGTACACCGAGGCGCCCGCCTCGGAGACCATCACCTTGGTGAGGTTCAGCTCCGGGTGCTTCGTGATGAGTTCACCGGCGAGCTTGTCCGTCTCGCGCGACGCCGTGCCGTTCCCGATCGCGATCAGGTCGACCGAATGCTCCTTGGCGAGCTTCGCAAGCGTGGCCAGGGACTGGTCCCACTTGTTCGCCGGGACGTGCGGGTGGATGACGTCCGTCGCGACGACCTTGCCGGTCGCGTCGACCACGGCGACCTTCACGCCCGTACGGAAACCGGGGTCGAGCCCCAGCGTCGCGCGCGTGCCCGCCGGTGCGGCGAGCAGCAGGTCGCGCAGGTTCGACGCGAAGACCCGGACGGCCTCGTCCTCGGCCGCCGTGCGAAGGCGCAGCCGCAGGTCGATCCCCAGGTGCACCAGGATGCGGGTCCGCCAGGCCCAGCGCACCGTGTCCTGCAGCCACTTGTCGGCCGGGCGGCCGCGGTCCACGACGCCGAAGCGATGGGCGACCATCCCCTCGTACGAGGACGGGCCTTCCCTGGCCTCCTCCGGTTCGAGGACGAGGTCGAGCACGTCCTCCTTCTCGCCGCGGAGCATCGCGAGGATGCGGTGCGAGGGCAGGTCCTTGAAGGGCTCCGCGAAGTCGAAGTAGTCGGCGAACTTGGCGCCCGCCTCCTCCTTGCCCTCGCGGACCTTCGCGGCGAGGCGGCCGCGCACCCACATGCGCTCACGCAGCTCACCGATGAGGTCGGCGTCCTCGGAGAACCGCTCGGCGAGGATCGAGCGGGCGCCGTCCAGCGCGGCCTGCGGGTCGGCGACGCCCTTGTCGGCGTCCACGAAGGCGGAGGCCGCGGCGAGCGGCTCCACGGAAGGGTCGCCGAGCAGTCCGTCGGCCAGCGGCTCGAGCCCCGCCTCGCGGGCGATCTGCGCCTTCGTACGGCGCTTCGGCTTGAACGGCAGGTAGATGTCCTCGAGCCGCGCCTTGGTGTCCGCCGCGCGGATCCGCGCCTCGAGGTCGTCGGTGAGCTTGTCCTGCTCGCGGACCGATTCGAGGATCGCGGCGCGCCGCTCCTCGAGCTCCCGCAGATAACGCAGCCGCTCCTCGAGCGTGCGCAGCTGCGCGTCGTCGAGCATCTCGGTCGCTTCCTTGCGGTAGCGAGCGATGAAGGGCACCGTCGAGCCGCCGTCGAGCAGGTCGACGGCGGCCTTCACCTGCCGCTCCCGTACGCCGAGTTCTTCGGCGATCCTGCCTTCGATCGATGCTGTGGACGTCTGCAGAGGTGCCACGTTTCCCGCCTTCTCACTGGGGTTGCGGGGCAATTGTGGCAGGTGGCACCGACAGCGGGGGGATCAGACCCGGCGTGCCCGCCCCGGGCGGCCTCCCGACCGGCGCCCCGTTCGCCGCGTGGAGCTGGAGGCACCGCCGAAGAGCCGGGCAACGGCGCGGAACGGCAGCGTCACCACGGTGGCGAGTGCCGCGCCGATCTGACGCAGGACATCTGCGATCGCTCGGAACACGGGATTTCCCCTTTCGTCGCCGGTCCGGCGCGAAGCGCGCGGGGCCGGAGACGAACGGGTACCTCGCACGGCGCCGTCCATGCCTGCGTCGACTGCGCCGCCTGCGCCGTGGTTCGGCCCGCGCCGGGGGCCGGCTACTCCTTGCCGAGCAGATCCGCCGGGAACGCGCCTGCCTGGAGAGCCGCGCCCGCGAACACGGTGCCCAGCTCCGTCAGGCGCTCCACACCGGCCGCGCCCAGGTGCTCGTACGGAGCCCGGTCGAGGCGGTCCGTGGCCTCCTCGACGTCCTTGCGCAGCGCGACGCCCGCCTCCGTCAACTCGGCCTTGCCGTCGTGCAGTCCGCGGGCGCGGAGCCGCTCCACCGCCGCGTCCCAGTCCTCCTGGGTCCAGCCGCGCGTGTGGAAGTTCCACTTCGGCCGCATGCCCTTGCCGGTCGCCGTGTGGCTCACCAGGGCCTCGATGCCGTCGAGTTCGGCGTGCTGGAGAGCCGTGAGGTGCCCGTCGCCCCGGTGCTCGCGCAGCAGCGTCGCGGCGTGCCAGAGCGCGAGGTGCGGCTGCTCGGGGACGGGCAGGTCCGCGTGGGCCGCGTAGAGCGGCCGTGCCGAACGGGAGCAGGCCTCGGTGGCGCGCAGCGCGAGCTCGGCCGCCTCCGCCATTTCCGGCGACGCGAGGGCCTCCTCTCCGAGGAGGCGCCGCAGCGTCGAGTCGACGGCACGCGCGCGTGCCGCGAGGACGTTTTCGGGGGATGCGGTGCGCCAGATGCCGGGCACGTGCCGGGCGACGGTCTCGTGCTTGTAGTTGTAGAACGCCGCCGAGACCACTCCGGCGCCGACCGGCCCCATCGCCGCCGTCCGCACGGCGAAATTGACGGCCCTGGGGTGGGCGATCCCGATCCCGGCCAGCTCGCGCCCCGTGTCGGGCGAGAAGTAGTGCGTCGAGTGCAGCGAATTGAGCACGTTGTGACACCGACGTCCCGCGCGCGGGTGGAGCGCCGCGGCCGGCGAGGGGGGCTTGAGAGAAGTCATGACCGCACGCTACCGACTGGTTGGTATGACGTGAAGCCCAGGGCGCCCACCCGCCGGGACCGCGCCCGCGTAGTCTCGGTCGATGGCAGGAAAAGGGGGCCATTCGTCATTGCGGCCATCCCGCGCGAGGCCAAGAATCAGGGCATGGAGCAGCGAACTGTCCTGGTGGTCCTCTACGACGGCGTCCAGAGCCTCGACGTCACGGGGCCCGTGGAGGTCTTCGCGGGCGCCGCCGCCTGCCACGGCGGTGAAGAGCCGGCGTACCGCATCCGCACCGCCTCCCTCGACGGCGCCCCCGTACGCACATCCAGCGGCCTCACGCTCGTACCGGACTCCTCCCTCGCCGACGCCCCCACGCCGCACACCCTCCTCGTCCCGGGCGGCATCGGCAGCCGCACGGCCGACCCCCGCCTGATCGACTGGCTCCGGACGAACGCCCCGCGCGCGCGGCGCCTGGTGTCCGTCTGCACGGGCGCCATCCTCTTCGCCGAGGCCGGGCTCCTGGACGGTCGCCGGGTGACGACCCACTGGGCGTTCTGTGCCGAGCTCGCGCGTGATCACCCCGCTGTCGAGGTCGACCCCGATCCGATCTTCGTCCGTGACGGTCACGTCGCGACGTCCGCGGGCGTGACCGCGGGCATCGACCTGGCCCTGGCCTTGGTGGAGGAGGACCTGAGCCGGGACGAGGCGCTGCTGATCGCGCGCTATCTCGTCGTCTTCCTGCGGCGACCGGGGAACCAGGCGCAGTTCAGTGCGCAGCTCTCCGCGCAGACGGCCCTGCGCGAACCCCTGCGCGAGGTCCAGCAGTGGATCAGCGAGCACCCGGACGAGAACCTCCGCGTCGAGTCGCTCGCCGCTCGCGCCCGGCTCTCACCGCGGCACTTCGCCCGCGCGTTCCAGACGGAGACGGGCATGACGCCGGGCAAGTACGTCGAGCGCGTACGCGTCGAGCACGCGCGCCGCCTCCTGGAGGACACCTCCCACGGGATCGGGGAGGTCTCGCGCGCCTGCGGCTACGGCACACCGGAGGCGATGCGCCGGGCCTTCATCAAGACCCTCGGCGCGGCGCCCGCCGAGTACCGGCGGCGCTTCCACGCCCCACTCACCCCTCAGCCGGCACCCGCCCTCGACGGATAGGCGAGCCATGCAGATCGCCATCGTCCTGTTCGACCGCTTCACGGCCCTGGACGCGGTCGGTCCGTACGAGACCCTCAGCCGCCTTCCGGGCGCCGAGACCGTCTTCGTGGCGGAGCGCCCCGGCCCGGTGCGCAACGACAACGGTTCCCTCGCTCTCGTCGCCGACCGCGCCTTCGCCGACGTATCCGAGCCGGACGTCCTGGTCGTCCCGGGCGGCCCGGGCCAGAGCGCCCAGATGGAGAACGAGGTGCTCCTGGGCCGGCTGCGCTCCGCCGACGCCACGAGCACCTGGACGACGTCCGTGTGCACCGGCTCCCTCCTGCTCGCCGCCGCGGGGCTGATCAAGGGGCGCCGCGCCACCTCGCACTGGCTGGCCCTCGCGGAGCTGGAGAGGTTCGGCGCGAAGCCGACGGGGGAGCGGGTGGTGTTCGACGGCAAGTACGTCACGGCGGCCGGGGTCTCCTCCGGCATCGACATGGGGCTCGCCCTGGTCGGCCGGATCGCGGGCGAGGAGCAGGCCCAGTCCGTGCAGCTCCTCACGGAGTACGACCCTCAGCCGCCCTACGACGCCGGCTCCCCGCAGAAGGCCCCCGCGCACCTCGTCGAGGAGTTCCGCGCGGGCAGCCGTTTCAGCCAGTAGCGCCGTTCTGGGGGGCGCCGTCGCCGGGCGGCGTCCAGGTGAAGCGCGGTTCTCGGCGCTCCAGGAAGGCGGCGACCCCCTCGGCGGTGTCGCCGCCGGCCTGCGCCTGCTCGCCCCAGTGGGCATCCCGGTCAAGGCGCCCGGCCGCGAACTCCTTGGCCGCGGCCTGTGTCAGCTGCGAACGTGCGGCGAGGACGGCGGTGAACTCCGCCACCCGCTTGTCGAGCTCGCCCGCGGGCAGCACCTCGTCCACCAGGCCGGTACGCAGCGCACGCCCCGCGTCGATCAACTCGCCCGAGAACAAGAGGTACTTGGCGGACGCGGGGCCCACGAGCGACACCAGGCGCCGCGTCGACGAGGACGGATAGACGATCCCCAGCTTCGCCGGAGTGATCCCGAACAGGGCGCCCTCGTCCGCGAACCGCAGATCGCAGGCCGCCGCCAGCTGGCTTCCGCCCCCCACACAGTAGCCGCGCACCGCGGCCAGCGTCGGCTTGGGGAAGACCGCGAGTGCCTCCTCGGCCCGCACCGCCAGCTCCTGCGCCTCGCCGGGTGACTCCCGCAGCGAGGAGATGTCGGCGCCCGCGCAGAAGGTGCCGCCCTCTCCGGTCAGTACGACCGCCCGCACGGCCGGGTCGGCGGCGAGCCCGGCGAGCAGCGGCGGCACCTGACGCCACATGGACGCCGTCATGGCGTTGCGCTTCGCCGGATGGTCGATGACGACGGTGGCGACGCCGTGGGTGACGGCCTGCCTCAGCTGCGGCTCCATGTGCGGGATGCTATCCGCACTACTCGAACGTACGATCAAGAAGGGGCGGCCCGGAGAACGCTGAGCAGTGGGGGCAGCAGGACGGAGACGCTGATGGCCCGATCCAAGAGCGCCAAGGCCGCCGCACCCCGGGCCCAGGGCGCCAAGCAGCTCAACCGCAGCCTCGGCTGGCTGGCCCTGCTGGGTGCGATCCTGGCGGTCGCCGGGCTCGTGGGCCTCGTCTACACGGGCGTCGCCACCCTCACCTCCATGCTCCTCTTCGGCTGGCTGCTCCTGGTGGGTGGCTGTGTCGGTCTGCTGCACGCGGTGCAGTCGCGCGGCACGAACTTCTTCTGGCTCGGCGTGGTCGTGGCCGCCCTGAACCTCGCCGCCGGTGTCGTGATCATCCGCAGCCCGGATGTGGCGGCGGAGGCGCTGACGATGTTCGCCGCGCTGCTCTTCCTGACCGGTGGTGTCTTCCGGCTTGTCGGCAGCCTGGTGGTGCGCGGCCCGCAGTTCGGCTGGACGCTCGTGCAAGGTGCCTTCGGGCTCCTGCTCGGCATCCTGGTGCTCGGCAACTGGCCCAGCAGCAGCCAGTACGTGATCGGCTGCTTCTTCTCCCTCGCGCTGCTCTTCGACGGCCTCGGCCTGCTCGCCACGGGCCTGGGCGGGCGCCGGATCGTGAGCATGGTCGCGGAGGACCGGCCGCCGGGTCACGCGAACGGGCCGGACGACGCGAACGGCCCGGACGACGCGAACGACGCTGACGGCCCGAACAACCCGTACAACCCGAAGAACGCTTGAAGCGAAACGGCGAGAACAGGATCAGTCAGTCAACTGACGCGCTCGGGCGTCAGTGATCAAATGCCGTCGATAGTCGCTGACTTCTGGTCAGTCATAGGGTCCGGGCCAAGGCGTTCCCAACACTCGACACGTGGTGACAATCGAGCGCAGGGACGGCGACCGGACGATGGACGATGACGGGAGGGGGCCAGGCCCTCTCCCTCGGGAGCCCGGAAAAGTGCCGTACGAAGGCGTGTGGCGGTTCACCGCCGCCGCCGTGGACGCCTCGGTGCCCCAGGCACGGCACGCGGTGCGTGACCTCCTTGCCCGGCAGGGCGTGCCCGTGTCGGACGACCTCGTGCAGGGCCTGCTCCTGATTGTCTCCGAACTGGTCACCAACGCGGTGCGGCACGCGGCCCTGCTCTCGCCGATGCTCGCGGTGGAGGTGGCGGTCGGCGCCGAGTGGGTGCGGGTCTCCGTGGAGGACGACCACCCCTACCGCCCCACCGCCCTGGTGGCCGACCACGGCCAGACCGGCGGGCGGGGCCTTCTCCTGGTGCGCGAGATCACCCAGGAGGCGGGCGGAGCCTGCGACGTCGAACACACCGCGAGCGGGGGCAAGGTCATCTGGGCGGCCCTGCCCCTGAAGCCCGACGGAGCCGACCCGAACGGCAGTTGATTCACCAGCCGGGTCTCACCAGCCGGGTCTCACCAACCGGCGGAAGGCCCCGTGAGCTCGCGGACCGCGGGCCGGGCCGCGTCCAGGACGGTCATGAACCACGCGGAGAACGGCCCCTCCGCATGGCGCCGCGCCAGCTCGTCCGCCGTCACGAAGGCGGTCTCGCCGACCTCGGAGGGATCGGGGCGCAGCTCCGCCTGCACCATCCCCACGAAGAGGTGGTTGAACTCCTGCTCCACCAGACCGGAGTCGGGGTCCGGGTGGTTGTAGCGGACCGTGCCCGCCTCCGCGAGCAGCGAGGGCGAGACGCCCAGCTCCTCGTACGTCCGGCGCGCGGCGGCCGCGAACGGCGCCTCGCCGGGGTACGGGTGGCCGCAGCAGGTGTTCGACCAGACGCCGGGGGAGTGGTACTTGCCCAGGGCGCGCTGCTGCAGCAGGAGCCGGCCCTGCTCGTCGAAGAGGAAAACGGAGAACGCCCGGTGCAGCTGCCCGGGCGCCTGATGCGCGGAGAGTTTCTCCGCTGTGCCGATCGTCCTGCCGTCCTCGTCGACGAGTTCCAGCAAGATCGCTTCTCCGGTGCCGTTCGACGAGCTGTTCGCCGCGGTGGCAGGTGTGGTCGGCATACCCATCCTTCGCTTCGGTCTTCGAGCCTCAAGTCTGCCGCACGTGAGGGGCCCTCCCGGCAAGGAACCACCGGAAGCCACCCGCACCGGTGTCAGTGGCAGAGTTTCGCCTCGTGCTCCGCGTGGCCGACCGGCTCCAGCTGGAAGGTGCAGTGCTCGACGTCGAAGTGATCGCCCAGGCAGCCCTGAAGTTCGTGCAGCATCTTCTCGTTGCCGATCGCGTTCAGCGTCTCGGTGCTGACGACCACGTGCGCGGAGAGGACCGGCATCCCCGATGTGATGGTCCAGGCGTGCAGGTCGTGGACGTCCTCGACACCCGGCAGATCCAGTATGTGTGAGCGGACCTCAGCCATGTCGACGCCCTTCGGCGCGGACTCCAGGAGCACGTTCAGGGTCTCCCGCAGCAGCTTCACCGTACGCGGAACGATCATGAGGCCGATGACCAGCGAGGCGATCGGGTCCGCCGCCTGCCAGCCGGTCGTCAGGATGAGCACCGCCGCGACGATCACGGCCAGGGAGCCCAGCGCGTCGGCCATGACCTCCAGGAAGGCGCCCCGCACGTTCAGGCTGTCCTTCTGGCCGCGCATCAGGAGCGAGAGGGAGATCATGTTCGCCACCAGGCCGATGGCGCCGAAGACGATGGTCAGTCCGCCCTCGGTCTCGGCGGGCGTGATGAACCGCTGGACCGCCTCGAACAGGACGTAGCCGCCCACTCCGAGCAGCAGCAGACAGTTGGCGAGCGCCGCGAGGATCTCGGCGCGGGCGTAGCCGAAGGTGCGGTTCTCCGTCGCCGGACGGCCGGCGAACTGGATCGCAAGGAGCGCCATGCCGAGCCCGAGGGCGTCGGTCGCCATGTGCGTCGCGTCCGCGATGAGCGCGAGCGAATCCGCCATGAGTCCGCCGACGATCTCGACCACCATGACGGTGAGCGTGATCGAGAGCGCGATGCGCAGCCGCCCCCGGTACGCCGCTGTCGCCGTCCCCCCGTGTGTGTGTCCGTGGTCGTGCCCAGCCCCCATGGAAGCCGCCTCCGTGTGCTCGGTATCGGTCGTCTGTTCCCTGGCCGCGCGTCTGTCGCGATCACAGTGAACTACGGGCGGGGGGTATCCGGCAACACGGCACTGAACACCGTTGTCATATGCTCTGACCTGCGGAAATGATCGCAGGTCAGAGCGCTGACGGGGTCCTGACGTGATCAGGGGTGGCGCGCCTCGGGATGGTGGAGGCACCAGCCCGCCCATGCGGATTCGACCATCTCGCGCACCCCGCGCCGAGCCTTCCAGCCCAGCTTCTCGGCGGCCAGGCGCGCGTCCGCCACGGCGCGCGGCGCGTCGCCCTCGCGGCGCGGCTCGACGAGCGCCGGGCGGGTGTCGCCGGAGATCTCGCCGATGAGCGTGACGAGTTCGCGTACGGAAACGCCCTCGCCGCGGCCGATGTTCACCGTCAGGTCGCCCTCGGGATGGGCCTCGACGCGACGGGCCGCGGCGAGATGGGCGTCGGCGAGGTCGGCGACGTGGATGTAGTCGCGGACGCAGGTGCCGTCCGGGGTCGGGTGGTCGGCACCGAAGATCCGCGGCGCCTCGTCGCGCGTGAGCCGGTCGAAGACCATCGGGATCACGTTGTAGACCCCGGTGTCCGCGAGCTCGGGGGCCGTGGCGCCCGCCACGTTGAAGTAGCGCAAGCACACGGTCGCGATGGAGTGCGCCCGCCCGGCGGCCCGCACCAGCCACTCCCCGGCGAGCTTCGTCTCACCGTAGGGATTGATCGGCACGCAGGGAGTGTCCTCCGTCACCAGGTCGACGTCGGGCGGGTTGCCGTACACCGCGGCCGACGAGGAGAAGACGAACCGCTTGATGCCGGCCTCGGCCACCGCGTCGAGCAGCGTCACCAGGCCGCCGAGGTTCTCCCGGTAGTAGCGCAGCGGCTGCTCCACGGATTCGCCGACCTGCTTGCGGGCCGCGAGATGCACCACACCCGTCACCTCGTGCTCGGCGAACACCCGCCGCAACAGCTCGGCGTCGAGGGAAGAGCCCCTAATGAGAGGGATGTCCGCGGGGAGCCGCGCGGGCACCCCGGCCGAGACGTCGTCGAGGACGACGACCCGCTCCCCGGCGCCGGCCATCGCCCGCACCACATGTGCCCCGATATATCCCGCTCCACCTGTGATCATCCATGTCATGGGCGTCGACTTTATGTCGTTTGTGCCGGTCGCATGAAGTGCGGTTTGTGGGTGCCGCCTCCGATCGACCATGATGATCGAGTTGGCGGAGGCCTCTGCAGGTCCCGCTTATGGGGCCGTAAACGGGCGGTGAACGCCCGCTTCCCAACATCCGATAGCCTCTGCCGACGTGCCGCCCGGCCGCTGCCGGCCAGGGGCGCCCCTCATCACGCACGTGCCCGGCGCGAGCCGCGCCGGCAATCAAGGAGTGAGTTCGTCTGTCGACCGCCATCCTGACCGGTCAGCCGGTCCCCGGGTCGCCGCTCGAAGGCGATCTGCGGTCCCTGGGGTTTGACGTCCGGGTCGCGTCCGACGCGGCGGACACCGAGACGCTGCTCGCCGCCGTCCCGGCCGGGCAGCGCGTCGCGGTCGTCGACGCGCGCTTCGTGGGCCACGTCCACGCGCTCCGCCTCGGTCTGACGGACCCGCGCTTCGCCGCGTCGGCCGTCCCCGGCGCCGTCACCGCGCAGCCCGAGGCCCGCGCCGACCTGACGCGCGCGCTGCGGGCCACCACCGGCTCCGGCAACGGCGGCGGCTCCGCCGTGACGGTGGAGGCGCTCGCGGACCACGTGGCCGAGGCCGTCGAAGCCGAAGGCCGCGCGCTCCACCGCCCCGACCTCGGCACCCTCGTCGCCACCGTGCCCAGCGATCCGCAGGCGCGGAACGAGGCACGCCAGGCGGTCGCCGCCGTCGACGACGAAGCCGTACGCCTGCGCACGGCCGTCAAGTCGCGGGACGGCTTCTTCACGACGTACTGCATCTCTCCTTACTCGCGCTACATCGCCCGCTGGTGCGCGCGCCGCGGTCTCACCCCGAACCAGGTCACCACCGCCTCGCTGCTCGTCGCCCTGATCGCGGCGGGCTGCGCGGCCACCGGTACCCGCGGCGGCTTCGTCGCGGCCGGCCTGCTGCTGCTCTTCTCCTTCGTCCTGGACTGCACGGACGGGCAGCTCGCCCGCTACTCCCTGCAGTACTCGACGCTGGGCGCCTGGCTCGACGCGACCTTCGACCGGGCCAAGGAGTACGCCTACTACGCGGGCCTCGCGCTCGGCGCCGCCCAAGGCGGTGACGACGTATGGGCGCTGGCGCTCGGCGCGATGGTCCTGCAGACCGGCCGCCACGTCGTGGACTTCTCCTTCAACGAGGCGAATCACGACGCCACCGCCAACACCAGCCCCACCGCAGCCCTTTCGGACAAGCTCGACAGCGTCGGCTGGACCGTCTGGCTGCGCCGGATGATCGTGCTGCCGATCGGCGAGCGCTGGGCGCTGATCGCCGTACTCACCGCGGTGACCACCCCGCGCATCACCCTGATCGTGCTGCTCATCGGCTGCGGCCTCGCCGCCTGTTACACCACGGCGGGCCGTGTCCTGCGCTCGCTCACCCGCAGGGCCACCCGCACCGACCGCGCCGCACAGGCACTCGCGGACCTGGCCGACACCGGGCCGCTCGCGTCCTCCTTCGCCGCACTCAGGCTCGGCGGCCTCTCGCTGCCCGCGCCGGTCCTCGCCCTCACCGGCGGCGCCGTGGTCGCGTGCGTGGCGGGACTCACGTCGTACGGCAGCCCGTGGGTGGTCGTCGCCGCGGTGATCTACGTCGTCACTTCGGGGCTCGCCGTCGCCCGCCCCCTCAAGGGCGCCCTCGACTGGCTGGTGCCGCCGTTCTTCCGCGCGGCCGAGTACGGCACGATCCTGCTGCTCGCCGCCAACGCGGACGTGAACGGCGCTTTGCCCGCGGCTTTCGGACTGGTGTCCGCTGTCGCCTACCATCACTACGACACGGTGTACCGCATTCGCGGCGACGCGGGCGCGCCGCCGCAGTGGCTGGTGCGGGCGATCGGCGGGCATGAGGGCAGGACGCTCGTGGTCGCTCTCGCCGCCACGCTGCTCACCGACACAGATTTCACCGTCGCGCTCACGGCGCTCGCCGTGGCCGTGGCACTTGTGGTGCTCGTCGAGAGCATCCGCTTCTGGGTGACCGCCCATAAACGCGGAGCACCCGCCGTACACGATGAAGGAGAACCCGCATGATCGGCCTTGTGCTGGCGGCCGGCGCCGGACGGCGTCTTCGCCCCTACACCGACACGCTTCCCAAGGCCCTGGTGCCGGTCGACGGTGACACCACCATCCTCGACCTGACCCTCGGCAACTTTGCGGAGATCGGTCTGACCGAGGTCGCGATCATCGTCGGCTACAAGAAGGAAGCGGTCTACGACCGCAAGGCGGCCCTTGAGGAGAAGTACGGCCTCAAGCTCACGCTGATCGACAACGACAAGGCCGAGGAGTGGAACAACGCCTACTCCCTCTGGTGCGGTCGTGACGCGATCAAGCACACGGTGATCCTCGCCAACGGCGACACCGTGCACCCCGTCTCCGTCGAGAAGACGCTGCTCGCCGCCCGCGGCGACGGCAAGAAGATCATCCTCGCCCTCGACACGGTGAAGAACCTCGCCGACGAGGAGATGAAGGTCATCGTGGACCCCGAGAAGGGCGTCCAGAAGATCACCAAGCTGATGGACCCGGCGTCCGCCACCGGTGAGTACATCGGTGTCACGCTCATCGAGGGCGACGCCGCCGAGCAGCTGGCCGACGCCCTGAAGACGACCTTCGAGCGCGACCCCGACCTCTACTACGAGGACGGCTACCAGGAGCTCGTCAACCGCGGCTTCAAGATCGACGTGGAGCCGATCGGCGACATCAAGTGGGTCGAGATCGACAACCACGACGACCTCGCCAAGGGCCGGGAGATCGCGTGCCAGTACTGACGAGGCTCATCCCCTCGCCGGTCGTCGTGGACATCCGGCCGGGGGCGCTCAACGACCTGGCCGGTGTCCTGGCCGACCAGCGGATCTGCTCGTCAACCGGCAAGCTCGCCATCGCCATCAGCGGGGGCTCCGGCGCGGTGCTCCGTCAGCGGCTCGAACCGCAGCTGCCCACCGCCGAGTGGTTCGAGGTGGGCGGTGGCACGCTCGATGACGCCATCAAGCTCGCCGACGCCATCAAGAAGGGCCGTTACGACGCGGTCGTGGGCCTCGGCGGCGGCAAGATCATCGACTGCGCCAAGTTCGCCGCCGCGCGCGTCGGCCTGCCGCTGGTCGCCGTCGCGACGAACCTGTCGCACGACGGCCTGTGCTCGCCGGTCGCCACGCTCGACAACGACGCGGGCCGCGGCTCGTACGGAGTGCCGAACCCCATCGCGGTCGTCATCGACCTCGACGTGATCCGTGAGGCCCCCGTACGGTTCGTGCGCTCCGGCATCGGCGACGCCCTGTCCAACATCTCCGCGATCGCGGACTGGGAGCTCGCCGCCCGTGAGCGCGGCGAGGACATCGACGGTCTCGCGGCCGCGATGGCGCGCCAGGCGGGCGAAGCGGTCCTGCGCCACCCCGGTGGCGTCGGCGACGACGCCTTCTTGCAGGTCCTCGCCGAGGGTCTGGTCCTCACCGGCATCGCGATGTCCGTGTCGGGCGACTCCCGCCCGGCGTCCGGCGCCTGCCACGAGATCAACCACGCCTTCGACCTCCTCTTCCCCAAGCGCGCCGCCAGCCACGGCGAGCAGTGCGGCCTGGGCGCGGCCTTCGCGATGTTCCTGCGTGGAGCGCGCGAGGAGTCGCTGTACATGGTGGAGGTGCTGCGCAGGCACGGCCTCCCCGTGACTCCGGAGGAGATCGGCTTCACCGTGGACGAGTTCGTCCAGGTCGTGGAGTACGCCCCGCAGACGCGCCCCGGGCGCTACACGATCCTCGAGCACCTCAATCTGAATTCCGACCAGATCAAGGACGCATACGCCGACTATGCCAAGGCCATCGGTAGCTGAACTCCGCCCCGTCGTTCACCCCGCAGGGGTGAAGGACCGGCGCAGCGGTGAGCACTGGGCGGGACGCCTGTACATGCGAGAGATCTCGCTGCGCTGCGACCGCTACCTGGTGAACACCAGGATCACGCCCAACCAGCTCACGTATCTGATGACCGTGGCCGGCGCCCTCGCCGCCCCGGCGCTTCTGGTGCCGGGGATCACGGGCGCCGTGCTCGGCGTGATCATGGTCCAGCTGTATCTCCTGCTCGACTGCGTCGACGGCGAGATCGCACGCTGGCGCAAGCAGTACTCCATGGCCGGGGTATACCTCGACCGGGTCGCCGCCTACCTGTGCGACGCCGCGGTCCTGGTCGGCTTCGGCCTGCGGGCGGCGGACCTGTGGGGCTCGGGCCGCATCGACTGGCTGTGGGCCTTCCTCGGCACGCTCGCCGCGCTCGGCGCCATCCTGATCAAGGCGGAGACCGACCTCGTCGGTGTCGCCCGCCACCAGCAGGGCCTGGCGCCGGTCAAGGAGTCGGCCTCCGAGCCGCGCTCGTCCGGCATGGCCCTGGCCCGCAAGGCAGCGGGCGCGCTGAAGTTCCACCGCCTGGTCCTCGGCATCGAGGCGTCCCTGCTGATCCTGGTCCTCGCGATCGTGGACTCGGTCCGCGGCGACCTGCTCTTCTCCCGGATCGGTGTCGCCGTCCTCGCCGGCATCGCCCTGCTCCAGACCCTGCTGCACCTCGTGTCCATCCTCGCCTCCAGCAGGCTGAAGTGAGTGCGGCGGGGAGCCGGCCCCTGAAGGTCGGCGCGGTCATCATCACCATGGGCAACCGGCCGCAGGAGCTGCGCGCCCTGCTCGACTCGGTCGCCAAGCAGGACGGCGACCCGGTCGAGGTGGTGGTCGTCGGCAACGGCGCTCCCGTGCCCGACGTCCCCGAGGGCGTACGCACCGTCGAACTGCCCGAGAACCTCGGCATCCCGGGCGGCCGCAACGTCGGCATCGAGGCGTTCGGCCCCGGCGGCACGGACGTCGACGTCCTTCTCTTCCTCGACGACGACGGCCTGCTGGCCAACACGGACACGGCCCAGCTGTGCCGCGAGGCCTTCGCCGCCGACCCGAAGCTCGGCATCATCAGCTTCCGCATCGCCGACCCGGACACCGGGGAGACCCAGCGCCGCCACGTCCCACGCCTGCGCGCGGCCGACCCGATGCGCTCCTCGCGCGTGACGACCTTCCTCGGCGGCGCCAACGCTGTCCGTACGAAGGTCATGGCCGAGGTCGGCGGACTGCCCGACGAGTTCTTCTACGCCCACGAGGAGACCGACCTCGCCTGGCGCGCCCTGAACGCGGGCTGGATGATCGACTACCGCGCCGACATGGTGCTCCTCCACCCGACGACCGCCCCTTCGCGGCACGCGGTCTACCACCGGATGGTCGCCCGCAACCGCGTCTGGCTCGCCCGCCGCAACCTGCCCGCGCTCCTGGTCCCGGTCTACCTTGGTGTGTGGATGCTCCTGACCCTGGCCAGGAAGCCCTCGGGCCCCGCGCTCAAGGCCTGGTTCGGCGGCTTCAAGGAGGGCTGGACGACGCCTTGCGGACCGCGCAGGCCGATGAAGTGGCGTACGGTGTGGCGCCTGACCCGACTGGGCCGACCTCCTGTCATCTGACAAGCTCGGGTCTGAGAACATCTGGGCCATACCCCGGTCCCTGGCCCACGCCTACGCCCGACCGGCTGCGCATCTGAAGACGAAAGTTTCCACTCGTGAGTGAGACAACGCATGACGGTGGAGTCGCGGTGACAGCGTCCCCGTCGACACCGCCGCCCGATGACGGGCTCTCCCGGGCCGATCTCGCCGCCAAGTACGGTCTGACCGTCAGCGGCGCGCGGCCCGGACTTTTCGAGTACGTCCACCAGCTCTGGGGACGGCGCCACTTCATCCTCGCCTTCTCGCAGGCCAAGCTGACCGCCCAGTACAGCCAGGCCAAGCTCGGCCAGCTGTGGCAGGTGGCGACGCCGCTCCTGAACGCGCTCGTCTACTTCTTGATCTTCGGTCTGATCCTGGAGGCCGACCGGGGCTTCGAACGCGAGGTCTACATCCCGTTCCTGGTCACCGGTGTCTTCGTCTTCACCTTCACCCAGAGCTCGGTGATGGCGGGTGTCCGGGCGATCGCGGGCAATCTCGGTCTGGTGCGCGCCCTGCACTTCCCGCGGGCCTCGCTGCCGATCTCGTTCTCGCTGCAGCAGCTCCAGCAGCTGCTGTTCTCGATGATCGTGCTGTTCGTGATCACGATCGGCTTCGGCAGCTACCCCAAGCTGACGTGGCTGCTGATCGTGCCCGCCCTGGCCCTGCAGTTCCTGTTCAACACGGGCCTGGCAATGATCATGGCCAGGCTGGGAAGCAAGACTCCCGACCTCGCTCAGCTGATGCCGTTCGTGATGCGTACGTGGATGTACGCATCCGGCGTGATGTTCTCCATCCCGGTCATGCTCGAGGGCAAGCCCGCGTGGATCGCCGACATCCTGCAGTGGAACCCGGCGGCCATCTACATGGACCTGATGCGCTTCGCGCTCATCGACGGGTACGGCAAGGAGTACCTCCCGTTGGGTTACTGGACCTGGGCGATCGCCGCGGGCTGGGCCGTGCTGGTCGCCGTCGGCGGCTTCGTGTACTTCTGGAAGGCTGAGGAGCGTTACGGCCGTGGCTGATGAGACCCCCCTCCACAAGGTCGACAAGGGCGACAGGACGCACATCCCCACCGTCATCGCCGACGAGCTGCACATCGTCTACCGCGTGAACGGCGCGAAGACGGGCAAGGGCAGTGCCACCTCCGCCCTGAGCCGCATCATCAGGCGCGGCGAGGAGCGGGGCGTACGCAAGGTGCACGCCGTGCGCGGCGTCAGCTTCACCTCCTACCGTGGCGAGGCCATCGGCCTGATCGGCTCGAACGGCTCCGGCAAGTCGACCCTGCTCCGTGCCATCGCGGGTCTGCTGCCCGCGGAGAAGGGCAAGGTCTACACCGACGGCCAACCCTCGCTGCTCGGCGTGAACGCGGCCCTGATGAACGACCTGACGGGCGAGCGCAATGTCATACTCGGCGGGCTCGCGATGGGTATGACGCGCGAGCAGATCAGGGAGCGCTACCAGGAGATCGTCGACTTCTCCGGCATCAACGAGAAGGGCGACTTCATCACCCTGCCGATGCGCACGTACTCGTCGGGCATGGCGGCCCGCCTGCGCTTCTCCATCGCGGCCGCCAAGGACCACGACGTACTGATGATCGACGAGGCGCTGGCGACGGGCGACCGCAAGTTCCAAAAGCGCTCCGAGGCTCGCATCCGCGAGCTCCGCAAGGAGGCCGGCACGGTCTTCCTCGTCAGCCACAACAACAAGTCCATCCGTGACACCTGCGACCGCGTGCTGTGGCTGGAACGCGGCGAGCTGCGCATGGACGGGCCGACCGACGAGGTCATAAAGGAGTACGAGAAGTTCACGGGCAAGTAGGCCCCTGCCGTACGCCCGAATGCACCAGGGCCCCGCCGGAGTCAACCCGGCGGGGCCCTGTCGCGTCCTGAGACTCGGCTGACCCGTTGGATGCCTCAAGTCTCTTGCGCCGAGGGAAGTTTGATGACAATCGGTGTGTTGTTGTGATGCGCGGAACACCCCGACGACGCAGGCTGCGTTGTACAACGTAAGCTGTAGCGGTGCTGATTCGCGGCAAGTGGGGCGATATCGCGCGGCGCCCCGGCTCGTGGCACGGTCCGCCTCGCGGAGCTCCGGGCGGCGTGTCCGAAATGGGATGTATTGGGTCGGCAGTGTAGAACGGGAGATGTGACGGCAATGGCTACGGAGGATCTCCAGCTGCGCGACGCATCCGCCGTCCTAGCGAAGGCCGCGGACGAGAACTTCCCCGTGGCGCCCTTCTTCCTGCCCCGCGCCTGGCGCGACGACCTCATGGCCGTATACGGCTACGCCCGTCTCGTCGACGACATCGGCGACGGCGACCTGGCCCCCGGCGGCGCCGACGCCCGCCATCTCGGCGTGGACCCCGAGGCCGCCGAGGACCGGTCGGCTCTCCTGGACGCCTTCGAGGCCGATCTGCACCGGGTCTTCGACTCGGCGTCCGGTCAGCCCCGGCACCCGCTGATGCGCGCCCTGCAGCCCACGGTGCGGCGCTGTCACCTCACGCCCGAACCCTTCCTCGGATTGATCGAGGCCAACCGTCAGGACCAGCTCGTCGCGCGCTACGAGACGTACGACGACCTCCTCGCCTACTGCGAGCTGTCCGCGAACCCCGTGGGGCGGCTGGTCCTCGGCATCACCGGCACCGCGACGCCGGAGCGGATCCGCCGCTCGGACGCGGTGTGTACCGCCCTCCAGATCATCGAGCACTTGCAGGACGTCGCCGAGGACCTGGCGCAAGGCCGCGTCTACCTGCCGGCCGAGGACATGAAGCGATTCCATGTCACGGAGCGGGATCTGGCCGCACCGACAGCAGGCGCATCGGTGCGCGCGCTGGTTGCATATGAAGCAGAACGCGCCCGCTGCCTCCTGAATGAAGGCACCCCCCTGGTGGGTAGCGTCCACGGCAGGCTGAAGGTGCTGCTTGCAGGTTTCGTGGCTGGGGGGAGGGCGGCGGTCTCCGCGATCGTCGCCGCCGGATACGACGTACTTCCTGGACCGCCGAAGCCCACCAAAGCGCGTTTGCTGCGCGAGGTGGGGGCGGTTCTGCGAGGAGAGGGGTGAGCCGGACCGTGGAGTCAGGCCCGAACGTGTCCGCGCCGGTACTCGCCGCATACAGCTACTGCGAGGCCGTCACAGGGCAGCAGGCACGCAATTTCGCGTACGGCATCAGGCTGCTGCCGATGCCCAAGCGCCGCGCCATGTCGGCGCTCTACGCCCTCTCGCGGCGCGTGGACGACATCGGCGACGGCGCGCTCGCGCCGGACGTCAAGGCCGACCGCCTCGACGAGACCCGGGCCCTCCTCGCCCGGATCCGCGACGGCAAGGTGGACGAGGACGACACCGACCCCGTGGCGGTCGCGCTCGCGCACGCCGCGACCCACTTCCCCATCCCGCTCGGCGGGCTCGACGAACTGATCGACGGGGTCCTGATGGACGTCCGCGGCGAGACGTACGAGACCTGGGAAGACCTCAAGGTCTACTGCCGGTGTGTGGCGGGGGCCATCGGGCGGCTCTCGCTCGGCGTGTTCGGCACGGAGCGGGGGGCGCTGAATGCCGAGCGCGCGCCGGAGTATGCCGACACGCTCGGGCTCGCGCTCCAACTCACCAACATCCTCCGTGACGTGCGCGAGGACGCGGCGGGCGGCCGTACGTATCTGCCCGCCGACGACCTCGCCAAGTTCGGCTGCTCCGCCGGGTTCTCGGGCTCCGAGCCGCCCGCCGGATCCGACTTCGCCGGGCTCGTGCACTTCGAGGTGCGCAGGGCGCGGGCGCTGTTCGCCGAGGGGTACCGCCTCCTTCCCATGCTCGACCGGCGCAGCGGGGCCTGTGTCGCCGCCATGGCGGGCATCTACCGGCGGCTTCTCGACCGCATCGAGCGGGAGCCCGAGGCGGTGCTGCGCGGTCGCGTCTCGCTGCCGGGCCACGAAAAGGCGTACGTCGCCGTGCGCGGGCTCTCCGGTCTCGACGCGCGCACCATCTCCCGACAGACCGTCAGGAGGCGTACGTGATGGGCATCCACGGCGATTGCGGTGAACGCAGGGCAAGCCCCTGCAACCGGTGGGCAACCCTCCGCCGTGCCCAGGCGTCCCAGACTGCAACCGCCGAGGGGGAAAGCGCATGAGCCAGGACGACATCGGGTCGGCCGCGGAGTCCGACGCGAACGCGGGCCGGGGGGCCGCCGTGGTGGTCGGCGGCGGTCTCGCGGGCATCACCGCGGCGCTGTCCCTCGCCGACGCGGGACTGCGTGTGACGCTGCTCGAAGGACGGCCGCGCCTCGGCGGGCTCGCCTTCTCCTTCAAGCGCGGCGAACTGACCGTCGACAACGGCCAGCACGTCTATCTGCGCTGCTGCACCGCCTACCGCTGGTTCCTCGACCGCGTCGAGGGCGCGGAACTCGCGCCCTTGCAGGAACGTCTCGACGTGCCCGTACTCGACGCCGACCGCAACCGACTCGGACGCCTGCGCCGCACCGCGCTGCCCGTGCCACTGCACCTGGCGGCGAGCCTCGCCACGTACCCGCATCTGTCGCTCGCGGAGCGCGCCAACGTGGGGCGCGCCGCGCTCGCCCTGAAGGGACTCGACCCGGCCGACCCCGAGCTGGACAAACAGGACTTCGGGAGCTGGCTCGCCGCGCACGGCCAGTCGGCGCGCGCCATCGAGGCCCTGTGGGACCTGGTCGGTGTGGCCACGTTGAACGCCGTCGCGGGGGACTCCTCGCTGGGGCTCGCCGCGATGGTCTTCAAGACCGGGCTGCTCTCACAGCCGGGCGCCGCCGACATCGGCTGGGCCCATGTGCCCCTCGGTGATCTCCATGACACGCTCGCCCGCAAGGCGCTCGACTCCGCGGGCGTGCGAACCGAACTGAGGGCACGAGTCACCTCCATCTCCCGTACGGGGAACGGTGGTTGGCGGGTCGAAGTTCCCGGCGAGACGATCGAGGTGGAGACCGTCGTGCTCGCCGTGCCGCAGCACGAGGCCCACGATCTGCTCCCGGACGGCGCCCTCGACGAGCCCGACCGGCTGCTCGACATCGACACAGCGCCGATCCTCAACATCCACGTCGTGTACGACCGCAAGGTGCTCAAGCGGCCCTTCTTCGCGGCCATCGGCTCGCCGGTGCAGTGGGTCTTCGACCGGACCGACGCCTCCGGGCTCACCGAGGGCCAGTACGTCGCGCTGTCCCAGTCCGCCGCCCAGGACGAGATCGACGCTCCCGTCGCCGCGCTGCGCGAGCGCTATCTGCCCGAACTCGAGCGGCTGCTGCCCGCCGCGCACGGCGCCGAGGTGCGGGACTTCTTCGTGACCCGGGAGCGCACGGCGACGTTCGCGCCGACTCCCGGTGTGGGCCGCCTGCGGCCCGGTGCTCGTACCAAGGCTCCCGGCCTCTACCTGGCCGGGGCGTGGACCGCCACAGGGTGGCCCGCGACCATGGAGAGCGCCGTCCGCAGTGGCATCAGTGCCGCCGGGGCAGCTCTCTCCACACTCGACCGCCCACGCGATCACCTCTTCGACGTCGAGGAGGCCGCGTGACGCTAGACCTTCTGGGGTCAGGTCCCCAGAAATCCAGCACCGGAACAAGAGGAGAGACTGTGCCGACTGTGCCCTCGGCCGAATCGGCTGCCGACACGGTGGACGTGACCTCGCTGCTCGAGCGCGGAAGGACGCTGGCCACCCCGGTGCTGCGGTCCGCCGTGGACCGCCTCGCGCCGCCCATGAACACCGTCGCCGCCTACCACTTCGGCTGGATCGACGCCGAGGGCAATCCGTCGGACGGCGACGGCGGCAAGGCCGTGCGCCCCGCGCTCGCCCTGCTCTCCGCGGAGGCGGCCGGCGCCGCGCCGGAAGTCGGCGTACCCGGAGCTGTCGCCGTCGAACTGGTGCACAACTTCTCGTTGCTGCACGACGATCTGATGGACGGCGACGAGCAGCGCCGGCATCGCGACACCGTGTGGAAGGTGCACGGTCCGGCCCAGGCCATCCTCGTCGGCGACGCCCTCTTCGCGCTCGCCAACGAGATCCTCCTGGAGATCGGCACCGTCGAGGCGGGCCGCGCCACGCGCCGTCTGACCACCGCGACCCGTGCCCTGATCGACGGCCAGGCGCAGGACATCTCCTACGAGCACCGCGAGCGGGTCACCGTCGAGGAGTGCCTGGAGATGGAGGGCAACAAGACGGGCGCTCTGCTCGCCTGCGCCGTCTCCATCGGCGCGGTACTCGGCGGTGCCGACGACCGCACCGCCGACGTCCTGGAGAAGTACGGCTACCACCTCGGCCTCGCCTTCCAGGCCGTGGACGATCTGCTCGGCATCTGGGGCGACCCGGAGGCCACCGGCAAGCAGACCTGGAGCGACCTTCGCCAGCGTAAGAAGTCGCTGCCGGTCGTGGCCGCTCTCGCCGCGGGCGGGCCCGCCTCCGAGCAGCTCGGCGAACTGCTCGCGGCCGACGCCAAGAGCAATGACTTCGACAGCTTCTCCGAGGAGGAGTTCGCCGCGCGCGCCGCCCTGATCGAGCAGGCGGGCGGCCGTGAGTGGACCGCCGAGGAGGCCCGGCGCCAGCACACCATCGCCATCGAGGCCCTGGACACCGTCCAGATGCCGGACCGGGTACGGGCGCAGCTCGTCGCGCTCGCCGACTTCGTCGTCGTACGGAAGAGATGATCACTATCGAGCAGATATAGGACTCGCAGTCGCCGGCCGGCGCCCAGCGCGTCGGCCGACGGCGGACCCACAGCAGAGAAGACGACTGCACGAAGGGGAAGCCATGACAGCGACGACCGACGGAAGCACCGGAGCGGCGACGCCCCGCGCAACCTCGGCCAGCAAGCCACTCGACCACGCCGCCGCGACCACAGGGCCACGTGACGCCGCCGCGCGCGCCATACAACGCTCCACCGAGTTCCTGCTCGGACAGCAGGACGTCCAGGGCTGGTGGAAGGGCGACCTCGACACGAACGTGACGATGGACGCCGAAGACCTGCTGCTCCGCCAGTTCCTGGGAATCCGGGACGAGGAGACCACGCGCGCCGCCGCGCTCTTCATCCGCGGCGAGCAGTCTGAGGACGGAACCTGGGCCACCTTCTTCGGGGGACCCGGCGAACTCTCCACCACCATCGAGGCATACGTCGCGCTGCGCTTGGCGGGCGACGCCCCCGACGACCCGCACATGGCGAAGGCCTCCGCCTGGATCCGTGACCAGGGCGGCATCGCCGAGAGCCGCGTCTTCACCCGCATCTGGCTCGCCCTGTTCGGCTGGTGGAAGTGGGAAGACCTGCCCGAACTCCCGCCGGAACTCATCTACTTCCCCAAGTGGCTGCCCCTCAACATCTACGACTTCGGGTGCTGGGCCCGGCAGACGATCGTGCCGCTCACGATCGTGTCCGCCAAACGCCCCGTCCGCCCCGCCCCCTTCCCGCTGGACGAGCTGCACAGCGACGCGCGCCTGCCGAACCCCGACAAGCCGCCGGCCCCTATGGGCAGTTGGGACGGCGTCTTCCAGCGCCTGGACAAGGCGCTGCACCTCTACCACAAGGTCGCCCCGCGCAAGGTGCGCAAGGCCGCGATGAACAGTGCCGCTCGCTGGATCATCGAACGCCAGGAGAACGACGGCTGCTGGGGCGGCATCCAGCCGCCCGCCGTCTACTCCGTGATCGCGCTGCATCTGCTCGGCTACGATCTGGAACACCCGGTCCTCAAGGCGGGCCTGGCCTCGCTCGACCGGTTCGCGGTGTGGCGCGAGGACGGCGCACGGATGATCGAGGCATGCCAGTCTCCGGTCTGGGACACCTGCCTCGCGACCATCGCGCTCGCCGACGCGGGTGTGCCCGCCGACCACCCGCAGCTCATCAAGGCCGCGGACTGGATGCTCGCCGAGGAGATCACGCGACCCGGCGACTGGTCCGTCCGCAGGCCCCAACTGGCCCCGGGCGGCTGGGCGTTCGAGTTCCACAACGACAACTACCCGGACATCGACGACACCGCCGAGGTCGTCCTGGCCCTGCGCCGGGTCGACCACCCGGACCGCGCGCGCCTGGAGAACGCCATCAGCCGCGGGGTGCGCTGGAATCTCGGCATGCAGTCGAAGAACGGCGCCTGGGGGGCGTTCGACGCGGACAACACGAGCCCGTTTCCCAACCGGCTGCCGTTCTGCGACTTCGGCGAGGTCATCGACCCGCCGTCGGCCGACGTCACCGGGCACGTCGTAGAGATGCTCGCCATCGAGGGCAAGGCCCACGACCCGCGCACCCGGCGTGGCATCGAGTGGCTGCTCGGGGAACAGGAGCCGGACGGCTCGTGGTTCGGCCGCTGGGGCGTCAACTACGTATACGGGACAGGGTCCGTGGTGCCCGCGCTCGCAGCGGCGGGCCTGCCCGGCTCACATCCCGCGCTGCGCCGCGCCGTCGGCTGGCTGGAGTCGGTGCAGAACGACGACGGAGGGTGGGGCGAGGACCTGCGCTCGTACCGCTACGAGGAGTGGCGGGGCCACGGCGCCTCCACCGCGTCACAGACCGCCTGGGCGCTGCTCGCGCTGCTCGCCGCGGGGGAGCGGGACTCCAAGGCCGTGGAGCGGGGCGTCGCCTGGCTCGCCGAGACGCAGCGGGACGACGGTTCCTGGGACGAGCCGTACTTCACCGGCACCGGCTTCCCCTGGGACTTCTCCATCAACTACCACCTCTACCGGCAAGTGTTCCCGCTCACCGCCCTCGGCCGGTACGTCAACGGGGAGCCGTTCGCCGGCCTCTCCACCAAGGGGGGCTGATGGGCCGGTCCCCGGCCGTGCCGGACCCCGCACCGCTGCTGATCGCCTGCGCGCTCGGCATCGAGCGCCTCGCCCTGCGCACGGGCGACCGCGGGGGCGCGAACGGGCGGGTCGCCCTGCTCCGTACGGGCATGGGCCCCAAGAACGCCGAGCGCGCCGTCACCGGCGCCCTCGGCGAGGAACCGCTGCGCCACGCCGCCGTCGTGGCCACCGGTTTCTGCGCCGGGCTCGCCCCCGGCATGCACCCCGGCGACCTGATCGTGGCCGACGAGACCCGCGACGCACGCGGCAGCACACCCTGCGTCGGCACCGATCTCCTGGTCAAGGAGCTGGAGCGGGCCATGCCAGGCCGCACCGTGCACACCGGACCGCTCACCGGCTCCGACCATGTCGTCCGCGGACATGAACGCGCCGGCCTGCTCGCCACGGGCGCGATCGCTGCGGACATGGAGTCCGCCGCGACGCTGCACAGCGCGCTGCGGGCGGGAGACCGCCCCGTTGCCGCCGTCCGGGTGGTCGTGGACACCCCACAGCACGAACTCGTCCGCATCGGCACGGTACGCGGTGGAATATCAGCTTTCCGTGTTCTTCGTGCCGTGCTTCCCGCATTTTTCGAATGGCACCGTTCTTCTTTGCTCCCTCGGAGGTGAGCCAGATGGCCATGCCGCTGCGCCAGACCATCAAGGTCGCGACGTATCTCTTTGAACAGAAGCTCCGCAAGCGTGAGAAGTTTCCGCTGATCGTCGAGTTGGAGCCGCTCTTCGCGTGCAATCTCGCGTGCGAGGGATGCGGAAAGATCCAGCACCCGGCCGGAGTGCTCAAGCAGCGCATGCCGGTGGCCCAGGCCGTGGGCGCCGTGCTCGAATCCGGTGCGCCGATGGTGTCCATCGCCGGTGGCGAACCGCTGATGCACCCTCACATCGATGAGATCGTGCGGCAGTTGGTGGCGAAGAAGAAGTACGTCTTCCTCTGCACCAACGCCATGCTGCTGCGCAAGAAGCTGGAGAAGTTCACCCCTTCCCCGTACTTCGCGTTCGCCGTGCACATCGACGGAATGCGGGAGCGGCACGACGAATCCGTCGCGAAGGAAGGCGTGTTCGACGAGGCGGTGGAGGCCATCAAGGAAGCCAAGAAGCACGGTTTCCGGGTCACCACCAACTCGACCTTCTTCAGCAACGACACCCCGCAGAACATCATCGAGGTCCTCAACTTCCTCAACGACGAGTTGCAGGTCGACGAGATGATGCTGTCGCCCGCCTACGCCTACGAGAAGGCACCGGACCAGGAACACTTCCTGGGCGTCGACCAGACCCGCGAACTCTTCAAGAAGGCCTTCGCGGGCGGCAACAGGCGGCGCTGGCGCCTCAACCACTCGCCGCTGTTCCTCGACTTCCTGGAGGGCAAGGCGGACTTCCCGTGCACCGCGTGGGCGATCCCCAACTACTCGCTCTTCGGCTGGCAGCGCCCCTGCTACCTGATGAGCGACGGGTACGTCCCGACGTACAAGGAACTCATCGAGGAGACCGACTGGAGCAAGTACGGCCGCGGCAAGGACCCGCGGTGCGCCAACTGCATGGCGCACTGCGGCTACGAACCGACCGCCGTCCTGGCCACCATGGGCTCCCTGAAGGAGTCCATCCGCGCCGCCCGTGAGACGGTCTCCGCGAACCGCGCGGGGTGACGTCATGACCCCTGGAACGCCTGTCGCACTGGGCCTTCCTGAGCTGCCGGTCCGGCCGATCGCGGAGCGCCGCCTCTCGCGGCGCATCGAGGTCGGTCCGGTGGCCGTGGGGGGCGGCGCACCGGTGTCGGTGCAGTCGATGACGACGACGCGTACGTCCGACATCGGGGCGACGCTGCAGCAGATCGCCGAACTCACGGCGTCCGGCTGCCAGATCGTGCGGGTGGCGTGTCCGACGCAGGACGACGCGGACGCCCTCGCGACGATCGCGCGCAAGTCGCAGATCCCCGTCATCGCCGACATCCACTTCCAGCCGAAGTACGTCTTCGCCGCGATCGACGCCGGATGTGCGGCGGTGCGGGTGAATCCCGGGAACATCAAGCAGTTCGACGACAAGGTGCGCGAGATCGCGCGCGCCGCGTCGGCGGCGGGTACGCCGATCCGGATCGGCGTGAACGCGGGCTCCCTGGACGCGCGTCTCCTCAAGAAGTACGGCAAGGCCACCCCCGAAGCGCTGGTCGAGTCGGCGCTGTGGGAGGCGTCGCTCTTCGAGGAGCACGGCTTCGGGGACATCAAGATCTCGGTCAAGCACAACGACCCGGTGGTCATGGTCAACGCCTACCGCCAGCTCGCCGCGGCGTGCGACTACCCGCTGCACCTCGGCGTGACGGAGGCCGGTCCGGCCTTCCAGGGCACGATCAAGTCGGCGGTCGCCTTCGGCGCGCTGCTCTCCGAGGGCATCGGCGACACGATCCGCGTCTCGCTCTCGGCCCCTCCGGCGGAGGAGGTCAAGGTCGGGATACAGATCCTGGAGTCGCTGAACCTGCGCCAGAGGCGTCTGGAGATCGTCTCCTGCCCGTCCTGCGGCCGCGCCCAGGTGGATGTGTACAAGCTGGCCGACGAGGTCACGGCAGGCCTGGACGGCATGGAAGTGCCGCTGCGTGTCGCCGTCATGGGGTGTGTCGTGAACGGGCCGGGGGAGGCCCGCGAGGCCGACCTCGGCGTCGCGTCCGGCAACGGCAAGGGGCAGATCTTCGTCAAGGGCGAGGTCATCAAGACCGTGCCCGAGTCGAAGATCGTGGAGACCCTCATCGAAGAGGCGCTGAAGATCGCCGCGCAGATGCAGGACGACGGCGTCGCCTCAGGGGTGCCGGACGTCACCGTGAGCTGAGTTCAACCAGAGAGGGGGCCGAGCATGACCATTCTGGAATCCATTCGGGGGCCGCGTGACCTGAAGGCGCTGACCGAGGACGAGCTCGACGAACTGGCCGAGGAGATCCGGGAGTTCCTGGTGCACGCGGTCGCCAGGACCGGAGGCCATCTCGGCCCCAATCTGGGGGTGGTGGAACTCTCCATCGCCCTCCACCGGGTCTTCGAGTCGCCGGTCGACCGCATCGTGTGGGACACCGGACACCAGAGCTACGTACACAAACTCCTGACCGGCCGGCAGGACTTCTCCAAGCTGCGCGGCAAGGGCGGTCTGTCCGGTTACCCCTCGCGCGCGGAGTCCGAGCACGACATCGTCGAGAACAGCCACGCGTCGACCGCGCTCGGCTGGGCCGACGGCCTTGCCAAGGCGCGCCAGGTCCTGCGGGAGCGGGGCCATGTCATCGCCGTCATCGGGGACGGCGCGCTCACCGGCGGCATGGCGTGGGAGGCGCTCAACAACATCGCGGCCGCGAAGGACCGGCCGTTGATCATCGTCGTCAACGACAACGAACGTTCGTACGCCCCCACCATCGGCGGCCTCGCCAACCACCTCGCCACGCTGCGCACGACCGACAGCTACGAACAGGTCCTGGCCTGGGGCAAGGACATACTCCAGCGCACACCCGTCGTCGGGCACACGCTGTACGAGTCACTGCACGGCGCCAAGAAGGGGTTCAAGGACGCCTTCGCGCCGCAAGGCATGTTCGAGGATCTGGGCCTGAAGTACGTCGGGCCGATCGACGGGCACGACACCGGCGCCGTCGAGTCGGCACTGCGACGTGCGAAACGCTTCCACGGTCCCGTCATCGTCCACTGCCTGACCGAGAAGGGCCGCGGTTACGAGCCCGCCCTGGCCGACGAGGCCGACCGCTTCCACACCGTCGGGGTGATGGACCCGCTGACCTGCGAGCCGCTCGCGCCCTCCAACGGCCCGTCCTGGACCTCGGTGTTCGGCGACGAGATCGTACGCATCGGGGCCGAACGCGAAGACGTGGTCGCGATCACCGCTGCCATGCCGGGTCCGGTCGGCCTGACGAAGTTCGCCCAGTCCTACCCCGACCGGGTGTGGGACGTCGGGATCGCGGAACAGCACGCCACGGTGTCCGCGGCCGGACTCGCGACAGGGGGCCTGCATCCCGTCGTCGCCGTCTACGCCACCTTCCTCAACCGCGCCTTCGACCAGCTTCTGATGGATGTCGCGCTGCACGAGTGCGGTGTCACCTTCGTCCTCGACCGGGCCGGGATCACGGGCGTCGACGGGGCCTCGCACAACGGCATGTGGGACATGTCGATCCTCCAGGTCGTTCCAGGGCTGCGGATCGCCGCGCCACGCGACGCCGACCAACTGCGCGCGCAGCTGCGGGAGGCGGTCGCCGTGGACGACGCGCCGACGCTCGTGCGCTTCCCCAAGGAGTCGGTGGGGCCCTCGATTCCAGCGGTGGACCGGATCGGCGGGATGGACGTGCTGAGCCAGGACCGGCAGGGCGCCGACACCGACGTGCTGTTGGTGGCCGTGGGAGTGATGGCGCCCGTCTGCCTGCAGGCCGCGGAGTTGCTGCGGGAGCGGGGCCTTGGCTGCACCGTGGTCGACCCGCGCTGGGTCAAGCCGGTCGACGCCGAACTGCCCGCCCTCGCCGCGGCGCACCGTGTCGTGGGGGTCGTCGAGGACAACAGCCGGGCGTCCGGGGTCGGCGCGGCAGTCGCCCTCGCGCTGAGTGATGCCGAAGTCGACGTCCCCGTACGGCGGTTCGGCATCCCCGAACAGTTCCTCGCGCACGCCAAACGGGCCGAGGTGCTCGCGGACCTCGGGCTCACCCCCGTCGAGATCGCGGGCCGGATCAGCGCCACACTGGCAGCCAAGGAGCATGGAGCATGACCAAGGAGCACGGAGCATGACCAAGGAGTTCGACCTCGGCAGACTCCTCGCCGAGCGGGGCGCCGAGCGCTACGAACTGCACGCGCGGCATCTGAATCACCAACTGCCTCGCATGCTGCACACGATCGGCTTCGACAAGGTCTACGAACGGGCCGAGGGCGCGTACTTCTGGGACGCGGAGGGCAACGACTACCTCGACATGCTCGCGGGCTTCGGTGTGATGGGCCTCGGCCGCCACCACCCTGTCGTGCGCAAGGCGCTGCACGACGTCCTGGACGCCTCGCTCGCGGATCTGACGCGCTTCGACTGCCAGCCGCTGCCCGGCCTCCTCGCCGAGAAACTGTTGGCCCACAGCCCGCACCTGGACCGGGTCTTCTTCGGCAACAGCGGCACGGAGGCCGTCGAGACCGCGCTGAAGTTCGCCCGGTACGCGACGGGCAGGCCGCGGGTGCTCTACTGCACGCACGCCTTCCACGGCCTGACCACGGGCTCGCTCTCGGTGAACGGCGAGTCGGGCTTCCGGGACGGGTTCGCACCCCTGCTGCCCGACACCGCCGTGCCCCTCGGTGACCTGAACGCCCTGCGGGCGGAACTGGCGAAGGGCGACGTGGCCGGGCTCATCGTCGAGCCCATCCAGGGCAAGGGCGTGCACGAGACCCCGCCCGGCTATCTGCTCGCCGCCCAGGAGCTGCTGCGCAGGCACAAGGCGCTGCTCATCGTGGACGAGGTGCAGACGGGTCTCGGCAGGACCGGCGACTTCTACGCCTACCAGCACGAGGAAGGCGTCGAGCCGGACCTGGTCTGCGTCGCGAAGGCGCTGTCCGGCGGCTATGTGCCGGTGGGCGCGACCCTCGGCAAGGACTGGATCTTCAAGAAGGTCTACTCGTCCATGGACCGGGTGCTCGTGCATTCGGCGAGCTTCGGGTCGAACGCGCAGGCCATGGCGGCCGGGCTCGCGGTCCTGTCCGTCATGGAGAACGAGGAGATCGTCGCGAACGCGCGCCTGACCGGTGAGCTCCTCAAGTCGAGGCTCGGCGCGCTCGTGGACCGCTACGAGCTCCTGAGCGAGGTGCGCGGCCGGGGCCTGATGGTCGGCATCGAGTTCGGGCGCCCCAAGTCACTGAAGCTGCGCAGCCGTTGGACGATGCTGCAGGCGGCCCGCAAGGGGCTCTTCGCGCAGATGGTCGTCGTGCCGCTGCTGCAGAAGCACCGCATCCTCACCCAGGTCTCCGGTGACCATCTGGAGGTCATCAAGCTGATTCCGCCCCTCACCGTGGGGGAGCGGGAGGTCGACCGGTTCGTGGAGGCCTTCACCGAGGTGATGGACGAGGCGCACAGCGGCGGCGCGCTGATGTGGGACTTCGGCAGGACGCTGGTGAAGCAGGCGGTCGCGAACCGCTGAGGGGCCGCAGCACCGCGTACGCCACAGGGCGGGGGGCTTTTGCCTCTGGGGCAAGAAAGTTGCCTCGGGGGCAAGGGCCTGGCTCAATCAGGGTATGAGCAATGCCGAGCCCGAACCGCTCGACCCGGAGGCAGCCGAAGCACTGCCGGCCGTCGCCCCGCAACTGCGTGAGCTGCGGCGCCGTGCCGCGCTGACGCTGGAGGCCGCGGCCCGCACCGCGGGGCTCTCGCCCGCCCATCTGTCCCGTCTGGAGACCGGGCAGCGCCAGCCGTCGCTGCCGATGCTGCTCGCACTCGCTCGTACCTACGGTACGACGGTCTCGGAGCTCCTCGGTGAGAAGCCCGCCGACCGGGACGCCATCGTCCGCGCTCCGGACATGGAACCGACGCGGGCCGGCGGCTGGACCTACTGGCAGGCGGGCGCGCAGGCCCGCGGCATGCAGGCACTGCGGGTGCACGTGCCGCACGGGGCGCAGGGCGACATCGTGCGCGTCCACCCCGGCGAGGAGTGGCTGTACGTCCTCCAGGGGCGGCTTCGGCTGCGGCTCGGCGACACCACGTACACGCTCGAACCCGGGGACAGCGCGCATTTCGACTCGCTGACCCCGCACCGGATCGCCGCCGCGGACCACCTCGGCACCGACCTTCTCTTCGTCCACACCCTGCTGCAGAGTCCCGCCACCGCGCTGTGCCTCGGCGGGACCCCGCACAGCCCCACCATGGGAGACACGCGATGACGGAACCCGATGCGCAGCGGACCGACCAGGCGGAGCCCGCGCCCGCGCGCGCCAAGAAGGTTATGTCCATGGAGGAGAAGCTCCCCCGCGGGCTCTGGGTCCGACTGATCGTCTATGTCGCCGTGGGCCACCTGTTCGCGGCCTTCATCTACCTTCTGTTCACGCTGGGCGCGCAGAACCAGTGACGTGGGGCCGGTGGAGAGCCAGTCGGTGAAGAGTCAGTCAAGGAGATGCTCGCGGAGCCGCTCGCGCGTCTCGGGGGCCAGCTCGAGGCCCTCGGTCAAGTAGGTCTCCGTGTCGCCCCAGGTCTGCTCGATCGTCTCGAAGGCCGCGGCCAGATACTCGGCGCGGGCCTCGAAGAGCGGGCTGAGCAGCTCCATGACCTCGGGGGACATCGCGCCCGGGGAGTTGTCGCCGCGGCGCACCTTGTAGCGGCGGTGCGTGGCGTTCGACTCCAGATAGTCGGCCTCGATGGCGTCGCGCTCGACGCCGACGGCAAGGAGCGTGACCGCTATCGAGAGCCCCGCGCGGTCCTTGCCCGCGGCGCAGTGCATCAGGGCGGGCACGCTGTCCGCGGCCATCTCGTGCAGCACCCGGCTGTGTTCGGCCGTACGGTCCCTGATGATCTCGCGGTACGTGTCGGAGAGGCGCCCCGCCGCCTGCCCCTCGGAGAGGGCCGCGCGCAGCTCGTCCAGGTCGCCGTCCCGGACCATCGTCCAGAACTCGGCGCCGTGGGCGGGGTCGGTCAGCGGCAGGTTCACGTTGCGTACGCCGGGCAGCTCGACGTCCGGTCCCTCCAGCCGCTGGTCGGCCGCGTTGCGGAAGTCGTAGATCGTGTGCAGACCCAGGGTGGAGAGGAACGCGGCGTCGGACGCGGTGGCGTGCGCGAGGTGACCGCTGCGAAAGAGCCTGCCGTGGCGGACCCGGCGGCCGTCCACGGTCGGAAGTCCGCCCACGTCACGGAAGTTGCGGACCCCGGTCAGCTCGGGCTCCGCCGGCTCGGTCGTCGTCAGCGCTGTCGGCGGCACCTGCTGCGTCACGGGGGCTCCTCCGTCCGGCCGCCGGCGCGACTCGCCGGTCGGGGTGGGACTTCGACCATACGACATGGGTACCTGAGGCAATCACTGCCCGTGCATGAGGGCTGCCTCACAGGTGAAGCCCCCCGCCGCGGCTACGCGTTGGGCGTCTATTCCTGGCTTGGACGAAACTTGACCGGTGGCTTATCTCACCCCCCGTCAACCCCTCCCTACGGTGGCGTAGGTCACTTGGTGAGGTGAAAGATGTGACGACGTGAGAGCAGAGTCGACATCCTTCATCCCTGACACATTCACCTCCTACGCAGCGGTCGGCGACAGCTTCACCGAAGGCGTGGGGGACCCCGGTCCCGACGGAACGTTCGTCGGCTGGGCCGACCGCCTTGCCGTGCTGCTCGACGACCGGATGCCGGAGCACACCTTCCGGTACGCCAACCTCGCCGTACGGGGCAAGCTGCTGGACCAGGTCGTCGCCGACCAGGTGCCCCTGGCCAAGGAGCTGGGCCCCGACTTCGTGACGTTCTGCGCGGGCGGCAACGACATCATCCGCCCCGGCACCGACCCGGACGAGGTCGCCGAGCGGTTCGAGCGGGCCGTCGTCGACCTCACGTCGTCGGTCGGCACGGTCATGGTGACCACGGGGTTCGACACCCGCGGGGTCCCGGTCCTCAAGCACCTGCGGGGCAAGATCGCCACGTACAACGGACATGTCCGCGCGATCGCCGACCGGTACGGCTGCCCGGTCCTCGACCTGTGGTCCCTCAAGACCATCCAGGACCGCCGCGCCTGGGACGGCGACCGTCTGCACCTCTCCGCCGAGGGCCACACCCGCGTGGCACTGCGCGCGGCGCAGGTCCTGGGCCTGGAGATCCCCGCGGACCCGGACCAGCCGTGGCCCCCGGAGCCGCCGCGCGGCACCCTGGAGGTGCGGCGCGACGACATCAACTGGGCCCGCGAGTACCTGGTTCCGTGGTTCGGGCGGCGGCTTCGGGGGGAGTCGTCGGGGGACCACGTGGAGGCGAAGGGGAGCGTGGACCCCTACACCGTCAGGATGCACATCGAGTCCGCGTCCTGAACGGGGCGCCCACGCGGAAGGATGCGCTCAGCGCGGAAGGACGCGGTCAGCTCGGCGGCGGGGCCTTTGGCGGGTTCAGCTCCCGGGTCAGGGCCTCGTCCACCCACGCCAGCATGCGGGCGCGGGGCAGCGTGCCCTCGTAGGCCGTCATCTGCACCGCCAGGCCGTCAAGGAGGGCCGTCAGGCGCAGGGCCGTGGACCGGGGGTCCGCGCAGGTGAACTCGCCCGCGGCGACGCCCTCGCCGATGACCTCCGCGAGGGCGGCCTTCCACTGCTGGTCCAGGTCGCGCGTCACCGTGCGCAGGGTGGGTTCGCGCAGGGCGGCGGACCAGCCCTCGATCCAGAGGCGCCAGCCCTTGGCCTGGCCGGTGGGGGCGTACCACCGGACGGCGGCGCGCAGGCGGCGCAGGGCGGTGGTACGGCGGTTCAGGATGGCGCGCAGATGGGCCAGGTCGGCCTCCGCGGCATGCGCGAAGGCCGCTGCCACCAGCTTCTCCTTCGTGGAGAAGTGGTACAGGACCAGCGCGTTGCTCACCCCCAGCGCCGCGGCCACGTCCGCGATGCGTACGGCCGCCACCCCGCGCACCTCGATCTGTCCGACGGTGGCGGCAAGGATCTCCGCCCGCCGTTCCGCCACGCTCAACCGCACTCTCGCCACGCCGGGCAGCCTACCCACGCCCGCTACGCGTTCGCGTACCAGCAAAAGCGCTCCCCGATAGCCGACAGGCGATCGGCCGCGAGCGCGTGGGCGGCCGCGCGCGGCGTCGTGCCGTCCGCTTCCGCGCGCCCCAGCATCACGTCGACCAAGGCCCGCATCGAGCGGCGCGTGTACGCGAAGGCCTCGTCCGCGTCGGGCCCGATGTCACCGAAGAGCGTCCACCACCACCAGGCGTTGGTACCGGAGTTGACGACGACGTCCGGCAGGACCGTGATGCCGCGCCGCGCGAGGAGACGCTCCGCCTCCGGCAGCACTGGCATGTTGGCCGCCTCCGCTATCCAACGGGCCGTGATCCGCGCCTGGTTGGTCTGGTCGATGGCGTACGACACCGCCGCGGGGACCAGGATCTCCGCCTCCGCGGACAGCCAGGCCTCGCCCGGGAGCTCGCGGTCGCCGGGGCGCAGGACGGAGCGGTCCACCGTGCCGTGCGCGTCGCGGGCGGCGAGCAGCGCCTCCACGTCGAGCCCCGCCGGGTTGGCGATCGTGCCCTTGATGTCGGCGACGGCCACCGTCGTCAGCCCCGCACGCGTGAGGAACCGGGCGGTCGCGCCACCCATGGTGCCCAGGCCCTGTACGGCCACGCGCGCGCCCGCGTGCGCGTGACCCGCGCGGTCCAGGGCCGCGAGCACCGCTTCCGCGACGCCGTGGCCGCTGACCAGCTCGGCGAGGCCGATTCCGTCGACCTCCACGGCGAACGCGTCCGCCAGACGTCCGCGGGCCGCCGCCTCGTCGTCCAGGAGGGGGTAGACGGCCTGGACGGAGGAGATCAGGCCTGCTTCGGCCACCGCCTGGTCGACCAGGTCCTGGGTCAGCCCCAGGTCCTCGCCCGTCGTCCAGGAGCTCTCGACGTAGGGGCGCATCGCCCGCAGATAGCGGACCAGGACGTCGTACGCCTCCGGCGCGCGCGGATCGCAGTCGATGCCGCCCTTGGCGCCGCCGAGCGGGATGCAGCGGGCCCTCGGGTCGTAGTGCAGGGCCTCCTTCATCGTCATGCCACGGGCCAGCCCCGCGACCTCGTCGAGGGTGCAGCCGGGGCGCATCCGCAGACCGCCGCTGCAGACACCGCGTACGAGACGGTCGATGACCAGGAAGCCCTGGTGGCCGGTGATGTGGTCGGTCCAGGTGAGGGAGAGGAGCGGCGTGGGGGCGGTGGGCACGGCCGGTGGGGCGGGTATCGCGGGAACCGGGGGCATGGAGCGCGCTCCTACTGAATGGGGGACCAGTAGGAGTACACCACGCGCCGATGCCCGCATTGGCCGACGCGGGCCCCTCCGGGCGGCCGCTGTCGGCGGCGGTGCACATAATGGGGATCTGACCTACCCCTTCCAGGAGGTGCTGTGTCCCGTTCGCTGAGCTCCGGGCTCCGTCCGCTCAGGACCGCCGCCTTCGGCGCGGATCCGGCCGGCGAGCGGCTCGCGAGAATCCTCAGATCGCCGAACTTCGCCGACGGGTCCTTTCAGAACCCTGAGGGGGCGCGGACCCGGCCCACCGGTTCGACGCTCGAATTCGCGAAGATCTACTTCCGTAAGGAGGAGCGGGTCCGGCGCGGTCCCAGAAGCACCGTTCCCGTGCATGCCACGACCCTCGCCGACCTGGACAAGCCTCCGGTCGGCGGATTGCGCATCACCTGGATGGGGCACTCCAGTGTGCTCGCCGAGATCGACGGACAGCGCGTGCTCTTCGACCCGGTCTGGGGCGAGCGGTGCTCTCCCTTCTCCTGGGTGGGGCCCAAGCGACTGCACCCCGTGCCCGTGCCGCTGGCCGCGCTCGGCCCGGTGGACATCGTGGTCATCTCGCACGATCACTACGACCACCTCGACATGCCGACGATCCAGGCCCTGGCCGGCACGGACACCGTCTTCGCCGTGCCGCTGGGCGTCGGCGCGCATCTGGAGCGCTGGGGTGTCCCCGCCGACCGGCTGCGCGAGCTCGACTGGAACGAAGCCACGAAGGTCGGCGGCCTGACCCTGACGGCGACGCCCGCACGCCACTTCTGCGGCCGCGGCCTGCGCAACCCGCAGCACACGCTGTGGGCCTCCTGGGCCGTCGTGGGATCCGAGCACCGGATCTACCACAGCGGGGACACCGGCTACTTCACCGGTTTCCGGGACATCGGCGCGGAGCACGGACCGTTCGACGTCACGATGATCCAGATCGGCGCGTACAGCGAGTTCTGGCCTGACATCCACATGACGCCCGAGGAGGGCGTCCGCGCGCACCTGGACCTCCAGGGCGGGCAGCCCGCGGGCGTGATGCTGCCGATCCACTGGGGCACGTTCAATCTCGCGCCGCACCCGTGGTCCGCGCCGGGCGAGGGCACGGTCGCCGCGGCGGGCCGCGCGGGCGTGAGCATCGCGCTGCCGGTCCCGGGCGAGCCGTTCGAGCCCGCGTCGGACTCGATCCCGACGCAGCCGTGGTGGCGCGGGGTCGCGATCGAACCGGCGGGCGGCTGGTCGCTTCCAGATGTCACCGCCGCGGCCGCCGAGCTCTCCGCCCCCACGAAGCCCTCCGAGCCCCCCGAGCCCACGGAGGGCACTGGAGAGCCCGAGGCGGCGCGGGTCGGCTGACACGGACAACGGTCGGGCGGTGCCGCGGGTGCTCGCGGTACACCCCCGGAGGCGGGGCGGCTGCGCATTGACGTTCCGCCCCGCGGGCGCGTCAGCCGGGCGCGGGCGCCAGCGCCGCCGCGGGGGAAGCCCCCTGGTCGGCCGACGTCACGAGCATGGTGAACCAGACGGTCTTGCCACTGGTGGTGGGCCGGGTGCCCCACGCGTCGGCGAGGGCCTCGACCAGGAGCAGCCCGCGGCCGTCCTCCTCGGTGCTCTCCGCGAGCCGGGCCCGAGGCCGGGGCGTGGTGTGGTCGGTGACCTCCACGCCCAGCTCACGGACGCTGTGCCACACCCGGAGGTCGATGGGCCCGCGCGCATGGCGGTACGCGTTGGTCAGCAGTTCTGAGGCCAGCAGGAGAGCGGTGTCGCTCAGTGCCGTGAGCCCCCACTCCGCCAGCTTCGCCCGCAGGAACCGCCGCCCGGCCGGGATCGAGGCCGTCTCGCACGCGAGGCCCGTCTCGGCGGTGTCCAGCGGCGCCGTGGGAAAGCTGACGAGCAACAGGGTCACGTCGTCGGCGTACGTCTCGGTGTCCGGCAGCAGCGCGTGCAGGACGCGGTCGGCGGCGCTCTCCAGGTCGGCGGCCGTGGCGAAGACGTCCTCCAGCATGCTGGTCACCAGCTTCAGCCGCAGGTCGATGTCGCTGCTCGATGTCTCCACCAGGCCGTCGGTGTAGAGGGTCAGGGTGGTGCCGGCCCGCAACGGCAGCCGGACCTGCTGGTGCGGCACGCCACCCACCCCGAGGGGGATCCCGGTCGGCACCGGCAGCTCGCGGACGGTCGCGTCCGGCTCGATGAGGAGCACCGGCAGATGACCGGCCGAGCACACGGTCACCTCGCCCTGGGCCGGATCGGCCTCCAGATAGACGCAGGTGACGAACGGCTCGGGCAGATCACGCGTGAACGCGTCCAGCGTCCGCATCAGGTCGCACGGCGGGAGCCCCGCCAGGGCCAGGGCGCGGGCCGCGGAGCGCAGCTGCCCCATGACCACGGCCGCGTCCAGACCGCGTCCCATCACGTCGCCGACGAAGACACCGACCCGGCCGGCGCCCAGGTCGATCAGGTCGAACCAGTCCCCGCCGACCCCCTGCCCCTGTGTCGAGGGCAGATAGCGGCTGGCCGCCAACGCGCCGGGAATCTGCTTGGCGTTGCCCATGAGGTTGAGGGCCAGCGCGACCTGGCGCTGCTGCGCGTGCAGCTTGGTGAGCTCCGCCTCGCCTCTTTTGCGGGCGGTGATGTCGCGCATGATCGAGCAGGCGGCCGTGATGGACCCGTCGTGGTCGCGGATCGGCCACAGCGTCACGTCGATGTCCAGGACCCGGCCGTCGCCGGCCGTCCGGCGGGTCTCGTAGTGCTCGATCCGCACGCCCCGGGCGATCCGCGCGAGCAGACCCGCTTCCTCGTCCTTCAGGTCCGGGGGCACGATCACGCCGACATGGCTGCCGACGGCCTCTTCGGGTGTGTAGCCGTACATCCGTTGCGCTGCCGCGTTCCAGAAGGTGATCTGCCCGTCCAGGGTCTTCATGAGGATCGCGTCCTGTGAGGATTCGACCAGTTCCCGGAAGAACCCCGGCTGGCTCCCGGTGTCCCGCAGCCTCTCCACCGACATCGCTGATGCCTCGCTTCACCTGACGCGTCCGCACCCGGGCCAAGAGAGTCAACTCCCCCGCACCTGAGCGGTCCACGTCGCTCGTCACTCTCGTGTTGACGGATATTGCAGTACGACACGGGCGGCTCTCAGGGTTTTACCTGTATTTCACCGATACGGATGCGCAGTTGTCCTTATCCCGGCGAAGCCCGGGTGGGTGAGGTGTCGCATGGGGACGTTCGTGAAGTGCCGGACTCCTGCCGGATCGCTGTCACCGACCGCCGGACACCTCCCCGGCGCTTAATTCGGGCGGCCGTGCGACGTGTCATACCAGAGCGGGACGCTGGGTGCCCGACTTTGTCAACTGCCTCCCGCACATGAAGCGTTGGTGACTACCGTGAGTGTCCGCCGGTCGACGCAGGGATCATGGGCAGCGATCTTGTCTGTGCCCTCCCGACCGGCACGGCGATGCCGCGAGGCCACATATCGCGCGCCCGCCGGAGCCCGCTCCCCGACCGAGGACGCTGATGTCTCACCTCCGTGCACCGGCCGCCCGAGCAGACCGCCGTGAGGGCGGGCGGCACGGCAGGCCCGGGAGCCGACCCGGCACGGCGCTGCCGGAGGCCCGGATACGGCCCCAGCTCCTGCGCATCGCCGTACTGCCCGCCGTGGCGGTGGTGCTCTGCGCCGCTGCCGCGGTGCTGTTCCTCGTCCGGTCGGCCCCCGGCCCGCTCGACCCCGCGCTGCTCGTCGTGCTCGCCGCCGCCGGTGCCATCAGCCTGGCCAGCGTCGTGATCGCCGCCGTCGCGGCCGACCGCACCGCGACCTCCGTACGCGACCGCGTCGGCACCCTGCGCCGCACCACCGCGCGCGGACAGGCCGAGCTGCGCGAAGTCGTCGAGAAGCTGCGCCGGGGCGACGGCCCGCCCGCGCGCAAGGCCCCCGCCGCAACGGCGCCGGACGGCGACGAGTTCGGGCTGCTCGCCGTCGAGCTGTCCCGGGCCCAGGACGTCGCCGTCACCGCCGTCGTGCAGGCCTCGCAGCTCTCCAGCCACGCGGGCAGCGAACAGAAGGTCGAGGTCTTCGTCAATCTGGCCCGGCGGCTGCAGTCCCTCGTACACCGCGAGATCTCGATCCTCGACGAACTGGAGAACGAGGTCGAGGACCCGGAGCTGCTCAAGGGCCTCTTCCACGTCGACCACCTGGCCACCCGCATCCGCAGGCACGCCGAGAACCTCGCCGTGCTCGGCGGCGCCATCTCCCGCCGCCAGTGGAGCAAGCCGGTCCCCATGACGGAGGTGCTCCGCTCGGCCATCGCGGAGGTCGAGCAGTACTCGCGGGTCAAGCTGGTGCCGCCGATCGCCGGCACCCTGCGCGGCCACGCCGTCGCCGACGTCATCCATCTCCTGGCCGAACTCGTCGAGAACGCCACCGTGTTCTCCGCCCCGCACACCCAAGTCCTGCTGCGCGCCAACCTGGTGACGGCCGGTCTCGCCGTCGAGGTCGAGGACCGCGGCCTCGGCATGCCGCTGACCGAGCAGAACAAGATGAACCACCTGCTCGCCGACCCGGACCAGGTCAATGTGGCGAGCCTCCTCCAGGACGGGCGGATCGGCCTCTACGTCGTCTCCGCGCTCGCCCGCCGCCACGGCATCGCGGTCCGCCTCCAGACCAACATCTACGGAGGCGTACAGGCCGTACTGATCCTGCCGCAGGGTCTCCTCGGCGCCGAGCCCCAGAGCGAGCCCGTCACCGCCGGCCGCCCGCAGCGGACCCCGGAAGCCGGGCCGCCGACCGCCTCCGTCGGCGTACGGGAACCCGCGCGGACGCCCGCCCCGGACCCCCGCCCGGAGCCGGCGGCCGTGCCGCGGCAGCCGCAGCGGGACGTGCCGCGGAGCGGGCCGCCGACCGCTCCCGTGACGCACGGCTCCGGGCCGTCCCCGCTGCCCGTGCGGGGCAGGGAGGGCAGGCCGACGCCGGCCGAAGCCGTGCCGGGCATCCGGCCCGAGGACCGGCGGGCCGCGATCGAGAACACCGGGGCACTGCCGACCCCGCTGGTTGCCGACGCCGTACGCGGCCGGGTGGGGAAGCCCCAACTGCCCAAGCGGCGCGCCCAGGAACACATCGCGCCCCAGCTGCGCGAGGCGCCCGCGCCCCGCCCGGAGAGCGAACACCACATCGGCCACGACCCGGGCCTGATGGCCGCCTTCCAGCGCGGCATCGGACTCGCCGCCGCACAGGAGACGCGCGACCCGGCGCCCGGGCCCGACCTCGACGCCCCCCGCGACGGGGGCGACCAGGGTGGCTGAACCGCACCACTCCACCAGCACCATGTCTGCCCCGGCAGACCCTCGTACCCCAAGGAGTCGATCCACCATGGCGAGCGATGCGCCGACCGGGCAGGTATCCGACCTCGACTGGCTGATGAGCGGACTCGTGCAGCGCGTGCCGCACACCCACAGCGCGGTCCTGCTCTCCTCCGACGGACTCGTGAAGTCGGTCCACGGCCTCGACCCGGACAGCGCCGACCACATGGCGGCCCTCGCCTCCGGGCTCTACTCACTGGGACGCAGCGCGGGCATCCGGTTCGGGGACGGCGGTGACGTGCGCCAGGTCGTCGTGGAACTCGACTCCACCCTCCTGTTCGTCTCCACGGCGGGCTCCGGTACCTGTCTCGCGGTACTCGCCGGACGCGACGCGGACGCCGCGGTGCTCGGCTACGAAATGACCATGCTGGTCAAGAGCGTGCGCCCCTACCTGCTCACCGCGCCCCGGCAACCCGTCGGCGAACCCGCCCCGATGAGGCACTGAGCGTGGCGGCCCCGCACGACGGGCCATGGCTCGACGAATCCGCCGGTCGGCTCGTCCGGCCCTACACGGTCAGCGGCGGGCGGACCCGGCCGACCGCCCAACTCGACCTCCTGACCCAGGTGCTGGCCACCGGAGGCCCGGTCACCGGTTACCTCGGGCTCGAACACACCCAGGCTCTCGGACTCTGCACGGCACCCACGTCGGTCGCGGAGGTCGCGGCGCAGCTGAAGCTGCCCGCGGTCGTCACCAAGGTGCTGCTCTCCGATCTCGTCGACTGCGGGGCGCTCACCCTCAGAGCCCCGGACTTTTATCACAACCCCACCGACCGGTCCCTGTTGGAGGCAGTGCTCGATGGACTACGACGACAGCTCTGACCCCTTCCCCACCGCGCTCAAGATCCTCGTCGCGGGAGGTTTCGGGGTCGGCAAGACGACCTTCACGGGCGCGGTGAGCGAGATCGCGCCGCTCAGCACGGAGGAGCTCCTCACCACGGTCAGCGAGGGCACCGACGATCTGTCGGGCGTCGAGAACAAGACCACGACGACCGTGGCCATGGACTTCGGACGCATCACCCTCGACCCGGAACACGTGCTCTACCTCTTCGGAACGCCCGGCCAGGAACGCTTCTGGTTCATGTGGGACGAACTCTCCGAAGGCGCCCTCGGCGCGGTGGTCCTCGCCGACACGCGCCGCCTGGAGGACTGCTTCGCGGCGGTGGACTTCTTCGAGCAGCGCGGCATGGGATTCATCGTCGCGATCAACGAATTCGACGGTGCCCATCGCTATGAGCCCGAAGAGGTGCGTTCCGCCATCGACCTGGATCCGCAGGTGCCCGTCGTGCGGTGCGACGCGCGGATCTCCAGCTCGGGCATCGCGACCCTCCTCACCCTCGTCAAACACCTCCTCGCCCACGCGCCGGCCGCCCCGAGCCACGGAGCCCACACCTGATGTACGACTCGACCGCGCCCCTGCTGCTCACCCCCGTCGACAAGGAGGCGCCGCGCCGGGTGCGCCGACTGCGCAGGCTCGGCATAGGCCTGCGCCCGGAGCCGGCCTTCGACGCCTTCGCCGACCGGCTCGCCGAGGTCACGGGCGCGCCGTACTCCATGGTCAACTTCATCGACGAGAACCGGCAGTTCTTCGCGGGTCTGCACACCCCTGATGCCACGGTGCACCGCTACATGGAGCGCGATCACGGGTACTGCCCGCATGTGATCGTGCGGCGCAAGGCCCTCGTCCTCGAGGACGTCCGCGACTTTCCGCGGTTCGCGGGGAACCCGGTGGTCGACGAAGTCGGGATCCGCTCCTATCTGGGCGCCCCGCTCATCGACCGTACGGGCATCGCGCTCGGCACGGTCTGCGTGGTGGACGTCGAGCCCCGGCCCTGGGGCAGGGCGGGGCTCGACACGATCAAGACGATGGCGGCGGAGCTGATCGAGCAGATCCACCGCCGGGAGGACGGCGGGATCTGACGCTCAGATCTCCGATCGGGTGCCGTCAGGGAAGCGGATGCGGACGGTTTCACCCTCGACCGCGCACGTGATGGCCTCCCGCAAAGCCGTCGGCCGCACGACGTCCCGGGACAGTGCGACGAGCGTGACGTGGGTACTGGCTCCTCCCGGGTGTCCGGCGAACGTCAGATAGGGCGTCGCCGAATGCGGCCCGTACGCGTTGGCCGCCACGTCGCGGGCGATGCCCGCCCCTTCGTCCCAGCCGTGGAGCGCGACGACGGCGCTGGTGAGCCCCGATTCCGTACGGGTCAGCGCCCAGCCGCGCCCCTGCTCGGCGTACGGCTGCGCCTCGTCGGCGACCGCGTAGCCGCCCTCCCGGACCACCGCGCCCGCCGGGGCCTGGACCCGGTGGACGCGGATCTCCCATGAGCCGTGCAGGACACTGGTCGTCTCTACGGGGAACGCGCCTTCCACGCCCGGCAGTTGCGCGTCGTGCCGGGAGGCTGCCACGCGACCCTCGCAGCGCACCGGGTGGATCCGGCGGCGGCGTGAGGGAGTGCCGTCCGGCGCGAGGAGCGCGAGGTGGTTGTCCACGGTGCGTTCCCACGCGCTCGGGGCGGTCTCCGGTGCGGTGGCCGTGGAGTAGCCGAACTTGGCGTAGTGCGGGTCGTCGGCCGCGGGACCTTCGAGAGGGTTGTGGTCGCTGCCGTGGTTGATCAGCCGGACGATGCCGTCGTGCCGCGTGCCGTGCAGGAGCCAGCCGGGCTCGGGGAGCGCCGTGTACTGGTCGGACTCCTCGACAGGGAGCGGGAGTTCGCGTTCCGTCCACACCGGGTGGTCGGCGGGCAGGAGCAGGCCGAGGAAACCCTTGCTCGCCCAGTACGGTGACGCCGGCCCCGAGTAGGCCTGGGTGGACGGCAGGAAAGTCCCGTACCAGCCGAGCGGAAGCAGTCCGCGCTCGTCGGGGACACCGCGCTCCACGAAGTGCCGGGCGGTGCCGGACGCGAGGCGCCGGGTGAGGCCGGGAGCCAAGGGCGTGCAGTGCGCGAGGGCGCCCATCCAGACGGGGGCGGTCGTCGCGAAGCGGTACGTCAGGGAGCGGCCCTGGTGGACGGGGGCGCCGTCGGCGCCGAAGAAGTGCGGGTAGGTGGCGAGGAACCGGGACAGCCGCTCGCGGTAGACCTTGGCGCGCTCCTCGCCGTCGGGGCCCGCCATGCGGGCCCAGAGCAGCGGGTACAGATGCATCGCCCAGCCGATGTAGTAGTCGAAGTTGCGTCCGTCCCCGTCGCTGTACCAGCCGTCGCCGCGGTACCAGTCCTCGATGCGGTCGAGCCCGCCGTCGATGTCCGCCTTGCTGTACGGGGCGCCGACGGAAGCCAGGAACTGCTCGGACACCACTTGGAAGAGGCGCCAGTTGTTGTCCCAGGTCCTGCCGCCGACGAAGCCGGAGAACCAGTCGACGACCCGCTCCTGGACCCGGGTGCCGAGCTTGTCCCAGATCCAGGGGCGGGTCTCGTGCAGAGCGATCGCGATCGACGCGGCCTCCACCATCTGCTGGGAGCAGTCGCTGAGTGCGGGCCAGGCCTCGCCGCCCGGGGCGTCACGGTCCGTGCCCGTTGTCAGACCCTGCGCGTAGCGTTCGATGAGGTGAGGGTCCACCTCGCCGCCCGCTCCCGCGATCCGGAAGGAGGCGAGGAGGAATGACCGTGCGTACCCCTCGAGGCCGTCCGACACGACCCCCGACCAACTGCCCCGCCCCGGCAGCCGGTACTGCGCGAAGCGGGGTGTCGCGTACGGGACGAGCGCCTCCAACTGCCGGTCGGCGAGCGCCTCCCAGTGGCGGCGGGTCCAGCCCGTGAGCGGGGAGATGACCCGGTCGGTGGGCGGCAGGGCCAGATGCGGTGCGGGCATGACGGGTCCGTGCTTCCTATGGGTGGGGTCTTCTGGGCGAAGGCGTGCCGGTCACCTCAGGTGTGCGGTGTGCGTGTGGCCTCGCGAGCCCTGGACGCGGACGGTGACGAGGGGGCGGCGGCCGGGGGTGACGGTCACCGAGTCGTCGGCGCGGACCACCTTCCGTACGGGGAAGGGCAGTTCCAGGGTGACCGTCGTGCCGGTGCGGCCCGGGTCGGCCACGGCCAGCGACAGGCCGTCGCCGCCGCGTCGGGCGATCACGGTGCAGGGGCCCGACGCCGTGATCCCGGCCGCGCTGCCCGGCCCCCAGAAGTGCGCGGCGAGGAGCCCGTGGCGGCGGGCCTCGACGGCCTGGGCGGTGGCATTGTTGGCGACGACGCGGACCGGCCGTGAACGGGCCCAGACGGCGGTCTCGGTGGCGCTCGCTCCAGGAAGGACGACGTAGGCGTACGAGGACGCGGCGGGGGAGACACCGTGGTCGAGCCACAGGGTCAGATAGCGGCGGGTGAGCGCAGTGGTGCTGCCTCCGGTGTCCGCTCCGGTGTTGATCGCGCGCCAGGTGCCGGTCCGCTCCTCGCGCAGGGCGTGCAGGTGAGCGCCGCCGTCTGCTCTGCGTCCCGGGTCGTCGGGGAAGACGTAGCCGCCGCTGCCTTCCAGGTGGGCCCAGCGGGCGCCGGGCAGGGGCGCCGACCAGCCGGTGCGCGAGGGCTGCCGCCGTCCGTCGACCGTGAAGCGGGGCGCCCCGTCCTCGTACAGATTCCGGTTCTCGACGACCGTCTCGATGCTCCGGCCGTCGCTCGCCGTGATGTCTGCGCCCAGAGCGACGACCGCGTTGTCCAGGAGGAACCACGCCTTCCTGGCCCGCAACGTGCTGCCGTCGGCGAGGAGTTCCATCGCGGCCGCGCCGAACCTGTCGTCGAGCACCGCACCGCCCGCGACGGCGTTCTTCGGCCGGTAGGTCCCCGTCCCCGCGCCCGAGCCGATGTCGGCGCGCTCGCGGGTGTCCACGGTGGTGCCCGGCAGGCGGTACGGATCGACGGTCGCCCAGAAGCCGTCCCCGAACTGCCCCAGGTCGTCGTCGTCGTACAGGTACGTCATGCCGTCGCCGGTGTACCAGCCGTGCAGGTTCTCGCCGTTGCCCGCCTCGTACGCGGCGATGCGCTTCGAGGAGAGCGAGAGCGTGAGCGCCCAGCCGGGACGCCGGTGCACCACCCGGTCCATGTCCGCGAACGCGAAGTGCCCGGTGAGCCGGTCGGCGGCGGGCACGGCGGGATCGTCGAGGACTGCCTTGGCGCGGGCGAGTGCCGGCACGCCCACCAGGCTCAGGTAGGGGTGGGACGTGTTGCGGCGGATGCAGCCCTTGGCGAGCGCGCGCCAGCGTTCGGCGTACGCGGCGGGGGCCCCGCCCGCCAGTTGCAGGATGTGGGTGAGGGCCGCCGCGCCGTCCTTGTGGTCCGGTGCCTTCTCGCGGGAGGTCGCACGGCCGCGCACCGCGTCCATCATCAGACCGTCGAAGATCACCGGCGAGAAGCTCCGGTCCACCGCCTCGTACAGCACGGAGGTCTTGGGATCGGTGACGGCCCACTCGGAGTCCGCGAGCAGCGCGATCAACTGGCCGGCGCTGCCGAGCAGGACACTGCCGTACGTCCCCGTGTAGGCCACGGAGCCGTGCTGCACGAACGACCCGTCCTCGTAGAACCCGTCGCCCGAAGTGACGTACGTGAACAGGCTGTTCCTGCCCTTGTCCCGGACGTCGGACAGACCGTCGCGGGCCAGCGCCAGCGTGGCCGTGTCGCGCGCGAGCAGCCCGCGCAGCGCCACGATGACCGCCTTGTCCGCGCGGTTGGCGCCCGTCTCGGACAGGGTCGGGGCGTTGGTGCGGCGGTCGGGGTTCGGGCAGAACTTCGCCACCGCGGCGACGTACGCCGTCAGGTCGGCCGCCGGGACCTTCTCCCGCAGCAGGACACACGTGTCCATCAGGGCGCGGGGCGCGCCGATCTCCCAGAACCACCAGTTGCCGGTCTCGGGGCGGCCGGGGTGGTAGGCGTCGTCGTGCAGGAAGCGCAGCGCTTCGAGCAGGGCGTCCGCCGCTTCGGCACTGCCGCTGAGGGAGGTGCCGGGCGTGGCCCAGGCCGTGGCGAGCGTGCGCAGGCGGGTGTAGCTCTGGCCGAAGTTGCCCGCGTCCTTGGCGGGGGAGAGGTCGGCCCACAGGGCGGTGCGGCCCGCGGACCGGTCCAGATCCCGCCACCAGCCCGACGCCTGAGTGTCCAGGACCTTCAGCGCCGCCGCGAAGTCCGGGTCGGTGGGGTCGAACGCGCCGCCGGTGAGCTGCGCCGCCGCGCGGGCGAGGAGGGTCTCGTACGGGTCCGCGTCCGCGGCGGCCCACGCCGTGCCGCCGACCGACGATGCCGCGAGGGCGGTTGCGGCACTCGCGGCGAGGAGCGTACGGCGGCTGGGACCGGTGGAGCCGGAGCGTGGCGTGCGCATGGGGAACTCCCGTGAGGCGTCGGGGCATCGGAGTGGGGGAGTGAGGCGTGCGTGAGCGATTCCGCGACAGCATGTAAGCGGTTGCTATGTGACGCAAGAGGGTCTGGAATCTTTCTACGCTTTTTCTGTGGCCCGCCTCTGGCGCAGTAAGCGTGTACTGGTGGGCCCCATGCGCCAGGGACTTGGCGAGGGTTCCGGCAACGGGCGGCTGGTGGGGGTATTGACGCTCACAGTAAGCGATTACTACGTTGCGACCCCATGGCTGAGAACAGGACCCGAACCGTACGTGCTCGCAGTACCCGGACAGTCCGTGCTCGCAGTGCCCGGACGACCCTCCGCGCCGCGACAGCGACCGCAGCCGCGGCCTCCGCTCTCGCGCTCGTCCTCCCCGCCCACGCGGCACCCTTCGACCCGGCCCCGGGGGCGGACGGCGTCGGTGACCCGCTGTTCCCGACGCTCGGCAACGGCGGCTACGACGTCCGCCATTACGACCTCTCCTTCGACTTCACGCCGGTGACGTACGACTTCACCGGCACCATGAAGATCAAGGCGAGAGCCACCCAGGACCTGTCGTCCTTCAACCTCGATGTCGACTCGCTGGCCATCGAGGCGGTCAAGGTCAACGGCAAGAAGGCCACGTGGACGATCGCGCCCGGACGGACCGGCCAGGAGCTCACGGTCACCCCGGCGGGTGCTCTGCGCGACCACCGGGCCTTCGACGTCGAACTGACCTACCACGGCAACGGCAAGACCAAGCCGATCGGCCAGCCCGGCTGGCGCTACATGTCCGACGGCGGCTTCGCCTCCGCGGCCCAGGCCTCCCGCGCCGACACCTTCGCGCCGGTCAACGACCACCCTTCGGACAAGGCCACCTGGTCCTTCCACCTCACCGCCCCCGACGGCTGGACGCCCGGCGCCAACGGCAACCTCACCGGCACCCGCGACGCAGGGACCGACAAGACCTGGGACTTCTCCCTCAAGTCCCCCATGGCACCCGAGCTGTTGGGGATCTCCGTCAACAAGCAGGCCTACGCGTACGGACGCGGCCCGCACGGAGTGAAGCTGCGCCACCTCATCCCCGAGGACCAGCAGGCGAAGTACAAGCCCATCGCCGAGGAGACCGGCGGGCAGCTCGCGTGGCTGGAGAAGACCCTCGGCGTGCGCTACCCGTTCGACACGTACGGGGTGCAGATCGTGCGCGACGGGTACAGCGACGCGTTGGAGAACCAGACCCTGTCCCTCTTCGGCCCTTCGTGGTTCGACCGGCCCACCTACTCGACCACCATGGTCCACGAACTGACCCACCAGTGGTTCGGCGACTCCGTCACCCCCACCACCTGGCAGGACGCATGGCTGAACGAAGGACCTGCCGTCTACTACGCGGCCGTGTGGGCGGACCAGAAGGGCTTCAAGACCATCGAGGAGAAGATGCGGACCGCGTACGCCAAGCTCGACGCGGTCCGCAAGACCGACGGACCCCCCGGAAAGCCCACCGGGCTCGGTGGTTTCAACATCTACGACGGCGCGGCTGTCTCCCTCTACGCCCTCAACCAGCAGATAGGACAGGAGAAGTTCGACGCCGTCATGAAGTCGTGGCTGACCGAACACCGGCACGGCAACGCCTCCACCGAGGACTTCATCGACAACGCCGTCGAGGTCACCGGCGACGACTCGGTCGGCACGTTCCTGAACCACTGGCTGTTCGACCTCGACAACCCGCCCATGCCGGGCCACCCGGACTGGGGTGTCGCCAAGTGAAGCGGCAACTGAGCGCCCTGACCCGCCCACGCGTCACCGCGGGAGTCATCGCCATCGCGGCCCTCGGAGCGGTGATCACCCCCCTGAGCGCGGCTCAGGCCGCCCAGGGCCCCAAGATCCTCCACGCGGCCCCCGACGGCTCGGGAAAGGCCTGCGCCGCCACCCGACCCTGCACTCCGCGGGCCGCCCGTGACGTGGCACGCACCGTGAGCGGACGGGACATACGCGTCGAACTCGCCGACGGCACCTACGAGATGAGCGAGCCGCTGAGGCTGGGCGCGGCCGACTCCGGACGCGACGGGCACACCGTCACCTGGACCACCGAGCGCGGCGCCCGCCCCGTCCTGTCCGGGGGCAGGGCGCTGACAGGGTGGGAGAAGGGCGCCGACGGCACCTGGACGGCCGATGTTCCCGCGGGGATCACCCCACGTCAGCTGTTCGTGGACGGGGAGCGCGCCGTGCGCGCGCGGGGTGAGGCCTGCGCGGCGAGCACCTGCGACGCGACGAAGACCGGCATGACGGGTGCCACCGCCACCGGCATCGACAAGTGGCGGCGCCCCACCGGCGCGGAGGCCGTCGTCAAGATCCGCTGGCGCGACTACCACTGCCGGATCGCCTCCGTGGACGGCGACCGGATGACCTTCGCGCAGCCCTGCTGGACCAACTCCGCGAGCGGAACGGACCGCACGGGCCCCGCCTGGGACTCCACCACCGTCGACTCGTCGCGCTACTCCGGCGTCGCCTTCTTCGAGAACGCTCGCGAACTCCTGGACCAGCCGGGCGAGTTCGTCTGGGACGCCGAGGACCGCACGGTCACCTATCTCCCGCGCAAGGGCGAGGACATGCGGAGCGCGGACGTGCTCACCCCGGTGACCGAGCGCCTCATGGTCGTCGACGGCGCCCATGACGTGCGCGTGCGCGGTATCGGCTTCGCCCATGCCGCGTACGGCCGGCCGTCCACCGACGAGGGATATGCGGGCACCCAGGCAGGCCTCACCCTCACCGGAGCGAGCGGCCCGGTCGACCACGCGGGCCGCCACTACACCAAGCCGAGCGCGGCACTGACGATCCGGGGCGGACGCCATGTGTCGGTCAGCGGAGCGGAGTTCACGCATCTGGGCGGCGCCGGAGTCATCCTGGAGGCGGGCACCAAGGAGTCGTCGGTCACCCGCTCCCGTTTCACGGACCTGTCGTCCGGCGCCGTGTACGTCGGCGACACCGAGCCGAAGCCGACGGCGGAACTCGCGGGCGAGCGGAACACCGTCGCGTACAACACGATCCGCGGTGCCGGCGTCGAGTACACCGACGCGGTGGGCATCTGGGCCGGATACGAGGCCGAGCTGACCGTGGACCACAACACTCTCGACGACCTGCCCTACTCGGGGATCTCCGTCGGCTGGGGCTGGAACCAGCCCGAGGCCCAGAAGTCCGTCCTGCGGGACAACAGGATCACGAACAACCGGATCACGAACGTGATGCGGGTCGAGCACGCCCAGCACGACGGCGGCGCCATCTACACCCAGGGCGCCCAGCCCGGCACGGTCGTCTCCGGCAACTACATCAACCGCTCCGCCTACGGGAACACCGAGCGCGACGGCAACGGCATCTACCTCGACGAGCAGTCCTCGTACATCCGCGTCGAAGGAAACGTGATCACCCGCGTCGGCTACAAGTGGGTCTCCAACTGGGCCGATTACGGCATCCAGAACCACGTGACCGGCAACTGGACCGACACCGACGCACCGGCCCTCACCGGCACCGGATCGACGATGGAGGGCAATCACACCAAGCTCGACCGGCTGCCTTCGCGGGCGCTCGCCGTGGCGGCCCGCACAGGTGCGCACGGAGCGCCGGCCGAACAGCTGCGCCCCGACCTCGCCCGCGCGGGCACCGCGTCCCAGTCGTCCACGGACGGCGCGGCCCCGGCGGCCGACGCGACCGACGGGGACACGTCCACCGACACCCGCACGCTGTCCGAACCGGGCGCCTGGTGGCAGGTCGACCTCGGCGAGGCGCGGCGCGTGGGACAGGTCGAGATCTGGAACAACGCCTCCATGACCACGGCCGACTTCGACGTGCAGCTCGCGAGGACCGCGGACTTCTCCGACGCGACGACCCTGCGCGTCGACGGACGAGCACTTCGGCCCACACTCCTCGACACGGCCACGGACACGAACCCGGACACGGAAGTCAGATACATCAGGATCAAGCTCACCGGCGCGGGACGCGTGGCGCTCGCCCACGTACTCGTGCACCCTGCACGTACATAGCAACACCCGCACGCGCGCGGGTGCTTGTGCACAGCTATTGGCACGGAAAGGCACACCATGACCGACCTCCGTCTCGGCGTCCTCGGCTACGGCTTGCGCGGTTCGCTCGCCCGCACCGCACACCGGCCCGGCGCGGGCTCCCGCGTCACCGCGCTCGCCGACCATGACGTCACCGCGCGGACGGAGGCGGCCGAGGCCTTCCCCGGCGCCCTGATATCCACCGACCACCGCAAGGTCGTCGAGGACCCGGACGTCGACGCCGTCGTGATCCTCACCCCCGACCACACGCACGCGCGGCTCGCCTGCGAGGCGCTGCGCGAGAAGAAGCCCGTCTTCGTGGAGAAGCCCCTCGACATCGGCATCGAGGCCTGCGACGCGATCCTGCGGACCGCCCACGAGACGGGAACCCGCCTCTACGTAGGTCACAACATGCGCCACATGCCCGTGGTCAGGCTGATGCGCGACATCATCGCGCGCGGGGAGATCGGCGAGGTCAAGACGGTCTGGGTACGCCACTTCGTCGCCTACGGAGGCGACTGGTACTTCAAGGACTGGCACGCCGAACGGCGGCACACCACCGGCCTGTTGCTCCAGAAGGCGGCCCACGACATCGATGTCCTGCACTGGCTGGCCGGCGGTTACACCCGCCAGGTGCAGGCGCTGGGCGACCTCATGGTCTACGGCGACAACCCGCACCGCCGCGAGCCGGGCGAGCCGAAGACGGACGACTGGTACACCAAGGACGGCCACTGGCCGCCGCACACCCAGCGCGACCTCAATCCCGTCATCGACGTCGAGGACGTCTCCCTGGTCAACATGCGCCTCGACAACGGGGTGCTGGCCTCCTACCAGCAGTGCCACTTCACCCCTGACTACTGGCGCAACTACACCGTCATCGGGGACGCGGGCCGCCTGGAGAACTTCGGCGACGGCCCCGGTGGAGTGGTGAAGGTCTGGAACGCGCGCCGCTCGTCCTACCGCCCGGAAGCCGACGCCGAGTACCCGGTGCCGGACGCCCAGGACGAGGGCGGGCACGGCGGCTCCGACCCCCTGCTCATCGAGGAGTTCGTACGTTTCGTGCGCGAGGGCGGGCGCACCGACACGTCGCCCGTCGCGGCCCGGATGGCGGTGGCGGCAGGCGTGCGGGCCACGCAGTCGCTGCGTGACGGGGGCACTTCGCGCGAGGTGCCGGGCCTGGACCCGGAGCTCGTTGCGTACTTCGAGCGGGGTCAGACCCGTCAGCGCCCTTCCGGCGGATCTCCGCGGGAAGGGGCCTAGCGGGCAGGGCCCTGGACCGGGCCTGAAGGAAAGCTGCGGCGGCGCTTAAGAAACTCTCGATGGACCAGGGCGCCGCCGTAGGGAAGATTCCTGTGTCGTCGGTGGAACAAGCGACGTACGACAGGAGCCGTTGCGTTGAAGGCGCTGGTCAAGGAGAAGGCGGAGCCGGGTCTCCGGCTGATGGACGTACCGGAGCCGGTCATCGGCCACGGGGACGTCCTGATCAAGGTGCTGCGCACCGGGATCTGCGGCACCGATCTGCACATCCGGGCCTGGGACGGCTGGGCGCAGCAGGCCATCGAGGCGCCGCTGGTCGTCGGGCACGAGTTCGTCGGCGAGGTCGTGGAGACCGGGCGTGACGTGGCCGACATCAAGATCGGCGACCGGGTCAGCGGCGAGGGTCACCTCGTCTGCGGCAAGTGCCGCAACTGTCAGGCAGGCCGCCGTCACCTGTGCCGCGCCACGGTGGGCCTCGGCGTCGGCAGGGACGGGGCGTTCGCGGAGTACGTCGCGCTGCCCGCCGCCAACGTGTGGGTGCACCGCGTCCCCGTGGACCTCGACGTGGCCGCGATCTTCGACCCGTTCGGCAACGCGGTGCACACCGCGCTGTCCTTCCCGCTGGTCGGCGAGGACGTCCTGATCACCGGGGCGGGACCGATCGGCCTGATGGCCGCGGCCGTGGCCCGGCACGCGGGTGCCCGCAACGTCGTCATCACGGATGTCAGCGAAGAACGCCTGGAGCTCGCCCGCAAGGTCGGTGCGAGCCTGGCGCTGAACGTCGCCGAGACCTCGATCGCCGAAGGCCAGCGCGGACTTGGCCTGCGCGAGGGCTTCGACGTCGGCCTGGAGATGTCCGGCAACCCCGTCGCGATGCGCGACATGCTCGCCAACATGACCCATGGCGGCAAGATCGCCATGCTCGGTCTGCCGTCCGAGGACTTCGCCGTCGACTGGTCCAGGATCGTCACCTCCATGATCACGATCAAGGGCATCTACGGCCGCGAGATGTTCGAGACCTGGTACTCGATGTCCGTGCTGCTCGAAGGCGGCCTCGACCTCGCCCCCGTGATCACGGGACGCTACGGCCACCGTGACTTCGAGGCGGCCTTCGACGACGCGGCGAGCGGTCGCGGCGGCAAGGTCATCCTCGACTGGACCTCCTGAACCCCGACTGTCCCGACCGTCCCGGCTGTCCTGACCGTCCCGACCGTCCCTGTCCCGACCGCCTCAGCTGCTGAAGGAACCAAGCATGTTCGACTCCGTACGCGACGACCTGCGCACCACCCTCGACGAGATCCGCGCCGCCGGACTGCACAAGCCCGAGCGCGTCATCGGCACCCCGCAGTCCGCCACGGTCGCCGTCACCGCGGGAGGCCGGCCCGGCGAGGTACTGAACTTCTGCGCGAACAACTACCTCGGTCTCGCCGACCACCCCGAAGTGGTCGCCGCCGCGCACGAGGCCCTGGACCGCTGGGGCTACGGCATGGCGTCCGTACGCTTCATCTGCGGCACGCAGGAGGTGCACAAGGAGCTGGAGGGGCGCCTCTCCGCCTTCCTCGGCCAGGAGGACACGATCCTCTACTCGTCCTGCTTCGACGCCAACGGCGGAGTCTTCGAGACGCTGCTCGGCGCGGAGGACGCGGTCATCTCCGACGCGCTGAACCACGCGTCGATCATCGACGGCATCCGGCTGAGCAAGGCCCGCCGCTTCCGGTACGCCAACCGCGACATGGCAGACCTGGAGCAGCGGCTGAAGGAGGCCGCCGAGGGCGGCGCACGCCGGAAGCTGATCGTCACCGACGGCGTCTTCTCCATGGACGGCTACGTCGCCCCGCTGCGGGAGATCTGCGACCTCGCCGACCGCTACGACGCGATGGTGATGGTCGACGACTCGCACGCCGTCGGCTTCGTCGGCCCCGGCGGACGCGGCACCCCCGAGCTGCACGGCGTCATGGACCGCGTCGACATCATCACGGGCACGCTCGGCAAGGCGCTCGGCGGCGCCTCCGGCGGTTACGTCGCGGCCCGCGCCGAGATCGTCGCGCTGCTGCGCCAGCGCTCGCGCCCGTACCTCTTCTCGAACACGCTCGCCCCGGTGATCGCGGCGGCCTCGCTGAAGGTCCTCGACCTCCTGGAGTCGGCCGGTGACCTGCGGGAGCGGCTCGCCGCGAACACGGCGTTGTTCCGCTCGCGGATGACGCGGGAAGGCTTCGACATCCTGCCGGGCGACCACGCGATCGCCCCGGTGATGATCGGGGACGCCTCGGTCGCGGGCCGCATGGCCGAGCTGCTCCTGGAGCGCGGCGTGTACGTGATCGGCTTCTCGTACCCGGTGGTGCCGCAGGGCGCGGCCCGTATCCGCGTCCAGCTGTCGGCCGCGCACTCCACGCAGGACGTGAACCGCGCGGTGGACGCCTTCGTGGCGGCGCGGGCGGAGCTGGACGCTGCGGGTGGCTGAAGACCGACGGGTGTCTGTGGGGCCACGGGTGCCTGAGGGGCTATGAGTGTCTGTGGGGCCCTGGGTGACTGTGGGGCCACGGGTTCTGTGGTACTACGGGTGCCCGAAGGTCCGTAGGTGTCTGAGGGACCTGGCCGGACCGCTGGTGTCGGTGTGGCCTGTGGTTTGGGACAATCGACCTCATGATTGAAGCTCGGCGGCTGCACATCCTCCGTGCGGTGGCCGACCACCGCACGGTCACGGCTGCGGCCGCCGCGCTCTATCTCACGCCCTCCGCGGTCTCCCAGCAGCTGACCGCCCTGGAGCAGGAGACGGGCCACCGCCTGGTCGAGCGGGGTGCCCGCGGGGTTCGGCTGACGCCGGCGGGCGAGATCCTGCTCTCCCACACGAACGCGGTCCTGGCCCAGCTGGAACGGGCCGAGGCGGAGCTCGCCGCGTACAGCTCGGGCGCGGCGGGGACGGTGACCGTGGCGTCCTTCGCCACGGGGATAGCCCTGGTGGTCGGCCCCGCCCTGGCCCGGCTGTCGAGCGATGCCCCCGGCATCCGGGTGCGGGTCCAGGACGCGGAGGGTGACGCGAGCCTGCCGATGGTGCTCGACCGGCAGGTGGACGTCGCCGTGGCCGTGGAGTACCGGGGCGCCCCTGGGGCGGACGATCCGCGGCTGACGCGCGTTCCGCTGTACGCGGAGCCGTTCGACGCGGTGCTCCCCGAGACGCATCGCCTCGCGGCGGCCGAGCGCGTGCCGCTCGCTGACCTGGCCAAGGACGCGTGGATCGGGCCCTTCGCCGGAAACCCCTGCCACGACGTGGTGATTCTCGCCTGCGAGGCGGCGGGCTTCCAGCCCCTGCTCGAACACTGGTCGGACGACTTCCGCGCGGTCGTCGCCCTGGCCTCGGCCGGAGCGGGCGTGGCGCTGGTGCCCCGGTCGGCGCTGCGGGGGATGGACGTCTCGGGGGTGGTGATCCGCCCGGTGGAGGGCGTCGCCCCCACCCGCCGGGTCTTCGCGGCGGTGCGGTGCGGAGCGGAGGAACATCCGCTGATCCGCCCGGTGCTTGACGCGCTGGGGTCGGCGGCGGGATAGCGGCTGGGTTCTGCGGCCGGGTTTGTGGCTTGTGGCTGAGGGGCTGTCCGGTCGCGGGTAGGCCGACGGGCCTCGGCTGCTATTTACCCCGCGATCAACGAGGCTTGGGGCGGCCTCGTCCGCCCGGGCGTCGCCCCAGGCGTCGTGGCGTCAACTTGTCCCGGCAGAACACGCGTTGACGCGAAAGCCGGGGCAGCGCGGGACGCTTGGGGTGCGAAGGTGCGGGGCCTCACGCGTGGCGGGATGTCACGCGTGACGCGGCCTCAACTGCTGTGCCGGGAGCGGGTTTCACCCGGGCGGCGGCCTCGACTGCCCTGTGCGGAGCCCGCCTTGCTCTCGGGGCCGCCGCTCCTCGTCAAGCCGCCGGAGACCGGCGTGGAACCGAGGTCGCCGCCCCCGTCCTCGTGGCGCAGGACCCAGTCGTCGAGGTCACGTGCCGCTTCCAGCGGATTGCCGGTCGCGTACGCCCGCCACCAGCCCGCACGGTCGGGAGCGCCGGTGACCGGGGCCGGCTCGGCGGCGCGCAGTTCCTCCCGGAAACAGGCCTCGGCCGCCGCGAAGCGTGCCCGCGCAATCGAGGCGTCCACGCCCAGGACCTGGCCGATGACCTGCCAGCTCGCGCCGCCGAGCCGCTCGCAGACGGCGGCGGCCTCGAAGAACCGTTGCGCGGCGCGGAGCACGTGGGCGGCGTCGGCAAGCAGCGAGCCGGGGGAGTCCGCGGCGCCGTCGGCACGCAGCTCGTGTTCACCGATCGGTACGGCGGCCCGCGCGATCTCGGCCAACTCGCACGCTTCGTAAGCCATCGCCAACCGGGCTCGGGCCACCTCCGTGTACGGCGATTCCGCGTACGCCGATTCCGTGTCCGGTGGCGCGGCGGCATCGAAGTCCTTGTCGCTCATGTCGGCCGCCTCAACCGCGCACGAAGTAGAGGACGGTCATCGTCACGGCAGTGGTCAGGATGATGCCGCGTAGCAGCCGGTCGGAGAGGCGGCGCGCGAAAAGGGCGCCGGTGAAGCCGCCGGCCAGCGCACCGGCGAACATCGCGGCGAGGACGAGCGGGGCGCTGAGTGCGTCGGAGGCAATGAGGAGCAGGGCGGTCGCGCTGAGATTGATGGCCGCGATCTGGGTGACCCGCATCGGATTGCTGACCGCGGCGTCGAGGCCGAGCCCGATGCCCCACAGCGCGAACATCATGATGCCTACGGCACCGCCGAAGTACCCGCCGTACAGAGCGAGGAAGAACTGGGCGATCAGGACGGCCCGGGGGCTGATGCCGATCCGGCGGCCGAGCGCGCCGCTCACCGTACGGGAAAGGCGGCGGCCGAAGGCGAGAACCAGCGTGGCGAACGCGAGCAGCCAGGGCACCGCGGCATCGAACGACGCGGCGGGCAGTGTGAGGAGCAGGACGGCGCCGAACCCGCCCCCGACCACGCTGACCGTCGTCAGCGCTCTCGTGGATGTCTCCCCGAGCGGGGCGAGTTCGCGTCGGTAGACCCATCCACTGGCGACGGCTCCCGGTACGAGGGCGATGGTCGACGACGCGTTCGCCGTCACGGGGGACAGGCCGACCGCCACCAGGGCGGGCAGCGCCACGAACGTGCCTCCGCCGCCGACGGAGTTCAATGCTCCGGCGGCGACGCCTGCCACCAGCACGAGGAGTATGTCTGACACCCGCCGAGCATCGCCCCGTGGCCGGTGGGCCCACAATGCGTTATCGCTGTACCCAGCCTAAGGCTGTGCCTTAGGCTGGCGAGGGTGCGCTATGACCTGGACGATCTGCGGCTCTTCCTCGGCATCGTGACGGAGGGGTCGATCACGGCAGGCGCCCGCCGGATGCACCTGAGCCTGCCCTCGGCCAGTGCCAGGGTCCGCTCCCTGGAACAACAGGCCGGTGTGGCACTGCTGATCCGTGGCCGCAGGGGCGTGCGTCCCACCCCGGCGGGGACCACTCTGGCCCGGCACGCGCGCGAGGTCATCGCCCAGACCGTGCGCCTTGAGAGCGCGGTCGCGAGCTATACGAGATCCCCGACCGCGCCGCTGACCCTGCTGGGCGGCGGATCCGCGGTGCACCGGCTCGTGCCGCGGGCCCTGGTCTCGTTCCTCAGGGCGCACCCGGACGTCGACGTCCGCGTCTTCGAGAACCGCACGCCACGGATCGTGCGGATGCTGGCCGACGGCGAGGCGGACCTGGGAATCGTCCTCGACGACGAGGCCCGCGACTGCGGTCTGGAGATGGAACCCCTCGGTGACGACTCCCTCGTGGTGGTCGGCCAGGTCGGCGGAATCCTTGCCGGCCGCGCCTCCCTGACCTACAGCGAGGCTGCCGAGCACCCGCTCGTCGGCCTCGACGCCGACGCCTCGCTGCGCCGCTGGATCGAGCGGCACGTGGGCCCTCACGCGCCGGTGGTGCGCTACCGCACGACGGTCGCCGACCTCAACGTCCTGGTCGCCCTGGCAGCGGCAGGCGTCGGCCTCGCCATAGTCCCTCGCCGCGTCATCGACCCCACCCAGCCCTTGGCCGTCTGCGCCTTGCAGGACCCCTGGTCCCGCCGCCACCACGTGCTGGCATGGGGCGCCAAGAACGGCCCGGCGTCCCCGGCGGCGAAGTCACTGGCCGACCATCTGCGCAAGGCGTCGCTCGCCGAGCCTGTCGTGCGGGGGGATGGGTGGGGGTGAGGTTCGGGGGTTGGGAGCGGGGGATCGGGGAGTGAGGGTGCGATGTCGGGGCTCACGGGGCATTGCCCTTCAGGGCGTGGGGCGGGCCGTGCTGGCCCGCAGTACGACCTCGCCCCTCACCCTCTCCACCCGCGACCTCGAGCCCCGCTCACGAAGAGCGAGGGCGAGCACGTCCCGCCCCATCCGCGTCAGCGGCAGCGCCACGGTAGTCAGCGGCGGCGTGAGTTCACCGACCAGAGGGATGTCGTCGAAGCCCGCGAGCGACACGTCGTCAGGCACCCGGAGCCCTTGCTCCCGCAGCGCGCCCAACGCTCCCACGGCCATCACGTCCGTCACCGCGAAGACGCATGTCGGCCGCTGCCCCCGCCGCAGCAGTTCGACCGCCGCCGCATGACCGCCGTCACGAGTGAAGGCGCCCTCGACGACCCGCTCCGGGGGCAGGGTGACCCCCGCGTCGGCCAGCGCCCCGCGGAACCCGGCCAGGCGGTCCGCGACCGTGGTGAGTCGCTCGGGACCGGTGAGGACGGCGAACTCCCGGTGGCCCAGGGTGAGTAGGGCCCGCGCCAGGGCGCCCGCTCCCGCACGGTTCTGAGGTTGCACCGTGTCCACGCGAAGGCTGCGGTGCCGGCTGACCACGGCGACGCGGCCTCCGGCACGCATGTAGGGAGCGAGCTCCGACTCCAACGCCCTTTCCCACGCGGGGTCCTGGAACCCCGAGCCGATCAGCAGGATCGCGCGGGCCCGCTGCGCCCGCAGCATCGATACGTACGCGATCTCCCGCGCCGGGGCGCGGAAGGTGCTGGCCAGCATGACCAGGAGGTCCTGCTCGGCCGCCGCCGCCATCACTCCGCTCGCGATCGCCGCGAAGTAGGGGTCACCGACGTCGTGACAGATGACGCCGACGGTGTTGTTCGAGGAACTGGCGAGCGCCTGCGCATGGGCGTTGGGGATGTAACCCAGCTGATCCGCCGCTTCGAGCACCCTGCGCCGCAGATCCTCGCGTACGCGCGTCGTGCCGTTGAGGGCCCGGGACGCGGTGGCCGGAGAGACCCCGGCGGTACGGGCCACCGCGTGGAGGGTGACATGAGGCCCACTCCCGCGCCCGGGGTGCGGTCCGCTACCTCGCCTGGGTGCGGGTCGTGGTTGGCTCCCGCGTTTGGGTGTGGGTTGCGGTGCGCGTTCTTGCTTGGGCGCAGGCTGTGGTTTGGGCCCTCGCTCGGGTGTGGGTTGCGGTTGGCTCCCGCGCTTGGGTGAGGGTTGTGGTGCGCGTCCTCGTCTGGGCGCTGCCTGCGGTTCGCTCTCTCTCCTGGGCGCTGCCTGCGGTTCGCGTCCCCGCTCAAGTGTGGCCTGCGGTTCGCGCTTTCGGCCGTGTGTGGGTTCAGGTGCGCTGCCGCACCCGGGTGCGGCTTGCGGTTCGTGCCCGTGCCCGAATGCGGGTTGCTGTTGTGCCCGATCCGGACCGGGTAGCTGCTCGCGGGCTCCCCCCGGTCCAAGCCCCTCCCCATGCGCCTGCCCCGCTCCAGGGCCCTCCCCGCACTCTTGCCCCGCGCCAGGTTCCTCCCCACGCGTTCCCCCCGACCGAGGCTCCTCCCCGCCCGCTCGCCCCGATCCGGACGACCCCGCAAGCGTCCGCCCGCCCCCGGCCTCCGCCCCGCACGGACTCCCGGCCTCCGCCCCGCACGGACTCCCGCCCCCCGGTTCCTGCTCGCGCCCAAGCGCCCGCACCGCGCCCCCCTCGTCTCGCGCCGCGAAACTTCGAGCCGACCTATTGACCCTGCGGTCAGCCAGTCATTAGCGTGGCGGACACCTTATCAGAAAGCGCTTTCTGAAAGCGGTTTCCGCACCACCGTCGCTCCGCAACTGCCTCCGAAGTTCGCTGACGCCAGGGGAGTTCACCGTGAGCCAGAGCGCACTGCAGGCAACTCACGTGCAAACGGCAGGTGTTGTCGACCGCCGCCGCCCCACCCTGCGCCAACGAGCCGCCGACGCGGCCGAGAAGAGCTGGCGCCCGCTCGTCCTGCTGCTCGTCTGCTTCGGGGCCTGGTGGCTGATCGCCGCCACCGAGATGGTCGAGGCGTATCTCGTGCCCTCGCCCGGCGCCACCCTCGACGTCATCCTCGACAAGCCGGACTACCTCTGGCAGCACAGCTGGGTCACCACCTACGAGACTTTGCTCGGCTTCGTCATCGCCGTGGCCGTCGGCATCCTCGCCGCCGTCCTGATGGTTTACTCGACGACCATCGAGAAGACGCTCTACCCGATCCTCCTCTTCGCCCAGGTCGTGCCGAAGATCGCAATCGCCCCGCTGTTCGTGGTCTGGCTCGGCTTCGGGATCGCCCCGAAAATTCTCATCGCCGTGCTCATCGCCTTCTTCCCTGTCGTCATCTCGATGGTGACCGGGCTCAAGGCCGTCGACCCGGAGATGCTCCAGCTCTCCGCCACCATGGGCGCGCGGCCCTGGCAGACCTTCCTCAAGATCCGCTTCCCGGCGTCGCTGCCGCACCTGTTCTCCGGCCTGAAGGTGGCCGTCACGCTCGCCGTGACCGGCGCCGTCGTGGGCGAGTTCGTCGGCGCGAACGAAGGCCTCGGCTATGTGATCCTCCAGGCCAACGGAAACCTCGACACCCCGATGCTCTTCGCGGGACTGCTCGTCATGTCACTGATCGGCGTCGTCCTCTTCGTGCTCGTCGAGATCGCGGAGAAGCTGCTGCTCCCGTGGCACGCGAGCCGCAGGGACGCGGCCGCCACCACGGCCTACTGACCCGCGACCCGAGCCCCGCGACCCAAGCCCCACGCACGGAGCCCCACGCGCCGACCCCCGCGCCCCGAGCCGCCCCGCCCCGCCCCGCAATGCACCGCCCCAGCCATGACCGTCGTACGCGAGAAGGGCCGTCCCATGCACGCGCGCAGACTGCTCACCGGCCTCGTCCCCCTGGCCTTCGTCGCGGTGACCGCGACGGCCTGTGGCGGCGATGACGACAAGACGAGCACCAGTGACTCCGGCAAGAAGCTCGACAAGGTGACGCTGACGCTCAACTGGTACCCGTACGGCGAACACGCGCCGTTCTACTACGGCAAGCAGCAGAAGGTCTTCGAGAAGCACGGCATCGACCTCGACATCAGGGCGGGCCAGGGGTCGCAGAAGACCGTGCAGGCCACCGGGGCAGGGCAGACCGACTTCGGCTGGGCGGACACCCCGGCGGTCCTCGCGGGCGTGGACCAGGGCGTGAAGGTGAAGAGCCTGGGCGTCTTCCTGCAGACGACGCCCGCCTCGGTGCAGTACTTCGAGGCCGAGGGCATCAAGTCGCCCGCCGACCTCAAGGGCAAGACGATCGCCGGCACGGCCGGCGACGCGCTCACCAAGACCTTCCCGATCTTCCTGGCGAAGAACGACATGGAGCTCTCCGACGTCAAGGTCCAGAACACCGACCCGGCGGGCAAGATCGCCGCGGTGATCTCCGGCAAGACGGACGCCCTGCTCGGGTACGCGAGCGACCAGGGCCCCACCATGCAGAACAAGGCCAAGAAGGGCGTCTCGTATCTGCGCTTCTCCGAGAACGGCCTCAACTTCTACTCCAACGGCCTCATCGCGGGGCCCAAGACCCTGCAGGGCAGGGGAGACCTGGCCAAGCGCATGACCGCCGCGGTGAGCGAGTCGTGGGCGGCGGCCGAGAAGAGCCCGGAGCCCGCGGTCGCCTCGATGGACGGCGCGTCCGAGCAACTGCCGCCCAAGGACGTGCTGTCCGAGCAGTTCAAGACGACGCTGACCCTCCTGCACACCGACGCGACCAAGGGCAAGGCGCCGGGCGCCAACACCGAGGCGGACTGGCAGCAGACCATCGACGTCTTCTCGGATGCGGGCATGGTCAAGAAGGCCAAGCCCGTCGCGGAGTACTGGGACGCGGCCAAGGGGATCAAGGGCTGAGGGGCGGCAGGACGATGACGAAGGATGCGACTCTCAAGACGAGTGACGAGCCACGCGCGCCGGCGGGGGAGGCGAGGCCGTCGGCCGTGCGCCTCGATGACGTCGCCGTCCGCTTCCGTACGAAGAAGAAGGACGTCACCGCGTTGCGGGACGTCTCGCTGAACGTCGGCGCGGGCGAGTTCGTGGCGATCGTCGGGCCTTCGGGCTGCGGCAAGTCGACCCTCCTGAAGCTGATCGCCGGGTTGCTCGCGCCCTCGTCGGGCGGTGTGCTTCTCGGCGGCGAGCGGGTGAGCGGACCGCGCCGCGACATCGGTTACGTCTTCCAGCGGGCCGCCCTTCTGGACTGGCGCACGGCACGCCGCAACATCCTGCTCCAGGCCGAGATGCGAGGAATTCCCGGAGCCGAGGCACGCGCGCGTGCCGACGACCTGATCCGCATGACGGGACTCGGCGGCTTCGAGGACGCCTATCCGCACGAGCTGTCCGGCGGCATGCAACAGCGCGTGGCGCTCTGTCGCGCCCTCCTCCACGAGCCGCCCGTGCTGCTCATGGACGAGCCCTTCGGGGCGCTCGACGCCCTCACGCGCGAGCAGATGAACGTCGAGTTGAACCGGATCTGGCGCGAGACGGGGACCACCGTGCTCCTGGTGACCCACTCGATCCCGGAGGCCGTCTATCTTGCGGATCGTGTCGTCGTGATGAGCCCGCGCCCCGGCACGGTCGAGGAGATCATCGAGGTCGGCCTCCCCGCCGAGCGCTCGTACGCGACGACGCTGGCGACAGCCGAGTTCCGTGGGGCCACCGGGCGCGTCCGTGAACTGCTGGGGGCGGTGTCGGCGCACGAGTGAGGCGTGAGGGCCGGGTCCGAGTGAGGCCTGATCCACAGAGGCGGCGGAGGCCTCATCCACAGAGGCAGCGCTTGCCCGGCGTTTCATATTCGGGATAGCGTGCCAAATATGGAACACGACGGAGTCGATGACCGACTCGCCGCCCGCCTCGCCGAACTGCGGGCGGAACGCGGCTGGTCCCTCGGCGAGCTGGCGGACCGGAGCGGCGTGAGCCGCTCCACCCTGTCGCGGGCCGAGCGCGCGGAGATCAGCCCCACCGCGTCCCTCCTGAACCGGCTCTGTGCCGTTTACGAACGCACCATGTCGCAGCTCCTGAGCGAGGTGGAGGCCGAGCCCGCGCAACTGGTGCGCGCCGCCGAGCAGAGCGTGTGGACCGACAGCGCGTCCGGCTTCGTACGGCGGTCGGTGTCGCCACCGCACGCCGGGCTGCGCGGCGAACTCGTCGAGGGCAGGCTGGAACCGGGCGCCGACGTGGCGTACGACCGGCCTCCCGTACCCGGCATCGAACAGCACATCTGGGTCCTCGACGGGCGCCTTGACGTGACCGTGCAGGGTGAGACGCACGCCCTGGGCGCCGGGGACTGTCTGCGCTTCAGGCTGTGGGGGCCGACGCGGTTCCGGTGCGTCGGGGAGCGGGCCGTGCGGTACGCGCTGGTGGTGGTCGCGCGATGAGCGTCGGGCGAGCGGCGCAGGTGGTGACGCGGCTCTCCGCCGAGCAACTCCTGGCGGCATCAGAGGACTTGGCGGCCCTGCTCGCCGATGTCGTGGACGGCGGTTCGTCCCTCGGCTTCCTCGCGCCGCTGGACAGGACGGCCGCCGCCGACTGGTGGCGGAGCCTGGCCCCTGCGGTGGCCGCCGGGCGGCTCGCCGTCTGGGTGGCGCGCGACGGCGAGCGGGTGACCGGGACCGTCAGCGTCGGCTTCGTCGACAAGCCCAACGGCAGGCACCGCGCCGAAATCCTCAAGCTGATGGTCCACGGCTCCGCACGCGGCCGGGGCCTCGCTCGCACCCTCCTGGCCGCGGCGGAACAGGCGGCGGCCGACGCGGGCGTGACCCTCCTGATCCTGGACACGGAGACCGGCAGCCCCGCCGAGTCCCTCTACCGGAACGGCGGTTGGACGGCTGCCGGGGTCATTCCGGACTACGCGGCCGACCCGGCCGGGGTGCTCCACCCGACCACCCTCTTCTTCAAGAAGGTGGTCGGTTCGGACGCTCCCCGGCCGGACTCGGCACATCAGTACCGCAGCGCGGCCAGATACGCGTAACTGTTGCGGGCCGTGGCGAACGGATCGGCGGGGCTGTCGTGCTCCACCAGCCACTGCTTGACGCCGCCCACGTGCGCGTCGTCGAACATCGCGGCGAAGTCCAGCGTCCCCGAGCCGACGTCGGCGAAACCGCCGTCCGGTGCCATGTCCTTCACATGGAGCGCCGGGAAGCGTCGCCTGTGCCGCACGAAGTACGTCGCCGGATCCGCGCCGCCCTTCGCCGCCCAGTACACGTCCAGTTCGAAGCCGACCAGATGCGGGTCGGTCTCGGTGACGAGGATGTCGTACAGGCTCGTGCCGTCCACCACCACATGGTCCGTGCCGTGGTTGTGGAAGAGCACCGGACCGAGACCGGCGTCGCGCGACGCCTGCCCGATGCGGTTGAACTGCCGTGCGGCCTCCCGGAATCCGTCCGGCGTGTGCAGCGCGCCGGGCAGACTCGGCACCACCGGCCACTTCGCGCCGAGGGTGTGCAGGTCCTCGAGCGCCTGCGGGAGTCCGCTGCCCTTGAGGACGTCGTACGAGACGTGCTCGAGGACCGCCTTCAGGTCCACGGCGTCGAGCATCCGCCGGATCTCGGCCGCACTGTTCCCGTGCCTGCCGCTCACGCCCACCGTCGCGTAGCCGATGTCGGCGAGCTGCTCCAGCGTGCCCGCGAAGTCCTGCGCCAGGGGGCCGCGCATCGTGTAGAGGTGCATGCCGATGCCGCCGCGCGGGATGCGCCGGCACCGGGACGCGTCATCCGCGCGCGCGGGCAGTGCGGTGGCGAACGCTGCCGCCAGCCCCAGCGACGTACCGAAAAAGGCGCGTCTCGTGCCGTTCAGACCGGTTCTCTTCATGGCTGACCCCTCACTTCGCCTCACTTCGCCGTGATCCGGAACGCGCCGGTCGTCGTGTCGCCCTTGTCGTCGGTGACGGTCAGACGCGCCGTGTACGAGCCCTTGCGCGCGTAGGTGTGCTCGGCGGTGCCGCTCTCCGTGCCGGTCGGCTTGACGTTGTCGCCGAAGTCCCAGTGGTACGAGGCCGCCGTGCGGCCCGCGGGGAGCTTCACCGTGCTCGTGAGCTTGACGGCCAGCGGCGCGGTGCCGTCGGCCGGGGCCGCCTTGACCGTCACCTTCGCACCGGCCTTCTTCTCGACTCCGGGGCCGTTGAAGTGCAGCCAGTCGACGCTGAGGAGGTCCTCCTTGTCGGGCGACCACTCAGGGTTGGTGAACACGGCGTACAGCTTCGTGGCGCCGTCGTGGTCGGCCAGTTCGGTGGTGGGCGAGACGAAGTTGCTCCAGCCGCCTGTTCTCGGCACGCTCACCTTGCCGAGCAGTTCGCCCGTGGGAGACCCGGCGCGGAACTCGATGTCGCCGCCGAGCCCGCCCGAAGACGCGCCCACCGTCACGGAGTCGACGCCCTTGAGGTGCACCGGGTCGAAGGCGACCCAGTCACCGTCCTCGATCTCGATGAGCCGCTTGCCGCCGGACGCGTCCGCGCGGTCACCGATGCTCACGCCGTCGTGTGCGCCGCCGGTGGCGGTACGGTGCTCGGCCTCCCGGAAGGAGGTCCGCAACGTCAGTGAGGAGGAACCCGTCAGGGCGGGTACACCGGACGCGCCCTTGTCCTCGTACTGGGCCGTGATCCCGTAGTAGAGATTCTGGCCGGGTCCGTGGCTGTCGCCGGCGTCCGTCACGATCTCGCCCGTGCAGCCGGTGTAGTTGTCCAGCGGATGCAGATGGGTGTCGTGCCCGAGCTGGGACTGGACGACGACCCGCTTGCAGTCGATCTTCCCGTCCTCCTTGTCCGTCACCTTGATCTTGAAGGGGATGGTGTCGCCGAAGCTGAACGTCCCGCCGTTGGGCGGCTGTTGGATGGTGACCACGGGCCGGGTGTTCCCGGCGGTGATCTCCTGCACGGCCAGGCTGCTCAGCTCGTCCGGGCCCGTGACCTTCAGCCGCGCGGTGAACTGCCCCTTCTTGGTGTATGTGTGTGTCGGGTTGGCCTCGGTCGAGTCGGTCGTGCCGTTGCCGTCGAAGTCCCACGCGTACGTGACGGGCTTGCCGCCGGGCAGCAGCCCGGAACCCTCGCTGGAGAACTTGACCTCGAGAGGCGTGCTGCCGGTGTCCGGAGTGGCCGTGACCCGGGCGTCGGGCAGCCGTCCGTCCTTGACGTAGTCGATGCGGTAAATGCCCGCGCCTTCGTTGCCGCCGCCGCGGCCCGTGCCGCTGCCGAGCCCGAAGTCGATGACGTACATGGCACCGTCAGGACCGAAGTCGGCATCGAAAGGCTGATTCCATTTCATGTCGCCGAAAATGGAGTTGATCGACTGGAGATCACCCGCCTTGGCGGGCTCGAAGCGCGGGTCGGTGAACGTCTGGTCCTTCTCCTGCATCGAGAAGACCTTGAACCACTGCCGTGTCAGCTCGTAGTTGAACCACTTCCCCTCGAAGTACTCGGGGAACTTGGTCTTGTACGTGTTGGCGGCGTCGTAGTCATAGACGGGACCGCTCATCGGGCCACCGCCGCCTGTGCCGAGTTCGGGGAACTTCTCCGAGGCCGAGTAGGCGTACCAGACATCCGCGGCCTTGGCCGCAGGCAGCTCACGCAGGCCCGTGTTGTTCGGTGAGTCGTTCACGATCTTCGCGCAGTCGAATTTAGCGCCCGACTTCTTCGTCGCGAAGTCGTAGTCGTTGAACGGGGTGTTGTCACCGACGCAGTAGGGCCAGCCGTAGTTGCCCGCCTTGGTGATGCGGTTGAACTCGACGGTCCCCTCGGGGCCGCGGTCGGTGACGGCCGCCCTCGCGTCTGGCCCGTAGTCGGCCGTGAGCAGGGCGCCACTCACCGGGTCGGTGGTGATCCGGAAGGGGTTGCGCATGCCCATGGCGTAGATCTCGGAGCGGGTCTTGTCCGTTCCTGGAGCGAAGAGATTGCCTTCGGGCACGGAGTACGTCCCGTCGTCCTTCGGCGTGACCCGCAGCACCTTGCCGCGCAGGTCGTTGGTGTTGCCCGAGGTGCCTTGCGCGTCCCAGGCGCGGCGGCCTTCGCGCTCGTCGATCGGGGTGAATCCGTCCGACGCGAACGGGTCGGTGTTGTCGCCCGTCGCGACATACAGGTCGCCCTTCTTGTCGAAGGCGATCGAGCCTGCCATGTGCGAGTTGGCCCGGCCTTCGCCACGGAAGGTGGGAATGGTCAGAATCCGCTTCTCCGTGGCCGGATCGACCTTTCCGCCCGCTTCGGTGAAGCGGGAGAGATTGATGCGTTTCTCGGTCTTGTCGGAGTTCAGGAGATAAACCCAGTGGTTGTCCTGGAACTTCGGGTCCAGCGCGAGACCGAGCAGTCCGTCCGACTGGCTCGTCATCTCGGGGGTGTAGTCGAAGTCGAGTGCCGTGGAGACCTTCAGCGTCTCCTGGTCGATGATCTTCAGCTTTCCGGTGCGCTGGATGAAGAACACCCGCCGGTCGGGGGCGACGGCCAGTTCGAAGGGGTCGGCCAGATCGTTCGTGGCGAGCGGTGTGCGCTGGAAGGAGCCTGTCTTGGTGGCGGTGCAGTCGCCGGGCTTGCTGCCCGCGGCCCACTCGATGCCGCCGAGCAGGTGCTTCAGGAAGCCCTCCTCCTGGAAGGCCGACTTGGCGTGCCCGCCCGCGGTGTACCAGGAGCGGCCGCCGTCATAGTTCTGGCACCAGGACCACGGCTGGTCGACGCCCTCGTCGAGTCCGGTGACGCCGTCGCGCACCTTGACCTGCGCGAGCGTGTGCACCTTGCCTGTCGGATTGGCGCGCCAGTTGTACCACTCCTCCGTGCGCTCCCAGAGCTCCGGAAGGCCCTTCGTGGAGGGGTGCGCGTGATCGAGCACCTTCACGCGCCCGGTCTGCACCTCGGGGTGCTTGTCGAAGATCGCGCCGACGAGACCCTCGTACCAGCCCCAGTCCCGCTCGCTGGCCGACGCCGCGTGCAGACCGACCCAGCCGCCGCCCCCGCGGACGTACTTCTGGAAGGCCGCACGCTGGTCGGCGTCGAGCAGGTCGCCCTTCTCCGGGGTGGAGTTGGTGTTGTTGAAGACGATGGCCTGGAAGCGGGCGAGATTGGCGTCGGTGAAGGCCGTGGCGTCGTCGGTGGCCTCCACCTCGAAGCCGTTCTCGCTGCCGAGCTTCTTGATGGCCTCGACGCCCGCGGGGATCGAGTCGTGGGGGAAGTTCGTGACCTTGGAGAAGACGAGGACGCGGTAAGGGGCGGCTGCGGCCGGGGCCGGGGCGGGGACTTCTGGCGCTGCTGCTGCCGCCGCCGCGCGGGGCGGTGCGGTGAGCCCGAGGCCGATGACGAGGGCCAGCAGGGCGATGAGCGCGAGCCAGGGGCTCGGCGTGGTGGGACCAGGTCTCGATGGGGTGGGGCCGCGTCTGGGCGCGGCGGGACTCGTGGAACTCATGGCGCTCCCTGGGCTGGGCGGGTGGACGGCTGCCGGTAGCCGGGTGTGCGGTGAGTGCGAGTTGCGCGGGTGCGTTCGGTGCTTGCCCGGGCCTCGGCGTGCGGGGCCTAGGGCCTAGAAAGCGCTTTCTCCTGCGCGTGTTCAGCGTAGGTTCCGCTCTGACGGGGGGTCAATGGGTCGGAAGCGCCTGGCGTGAGAAGGGGGTCACGGAGAGGCGCTGGTATGAGGGCGCCTGTGCGGGGGAGGGTTTCAGGAGCAGGGAACCCAGCTCTGCAGAGGCCGACCGAGGGGATCGAGCTCTGAGTGATCCAGCCCTGAGGGGTTCAGTCCTGAGGGGTTCAGTCCTGAGTGATCCAGCCCTGAGCGGTTCAGTCCTGAGGGGGCTAACTCCGAGAGGTCTAACTCTGAGGGATCCAGCTCTGAGCGATCCAGCTCCAGGGAAGCCGGCCCAGAACCCGTTCCAGATGCCGTACAGGGGAGCATTCCGCAATGCCTGACCACGCTTCGACGCCCGCCCCCGCCGCGTACACCGCAGGACTCGTGAACGCGGCGGACGGTGTCCCCGTCGCCACGTACACCTGGCTGCCCGACGGCGGGAGGCCGCGCGCCTTCGTGCAGATCGCACACGGCGCGGGTGAACACGCCCTGCGCTACGACCGCTTCGCCCGCCATCTGATGGAGCACGGCTATGGGGTGATCGCGTCGGACCACCGCGGCCATGGCGCGACGGCTCAGGCGACCGGGGGTTACGGGGTGACGGGCTCGTCCTCCGACGCGCTGTCCGGCGCTGGGTCCGAGGCCCCGTCTGACGCTGCGGCCGACGCCCTGTCTGGTGCTGGGTCCGGCGCCGCGTCCGACGCTCCGTCCGGCGCTTCTGGCGTGTCCGCCTCGTTCGACAGCTGGCGCGCCATCGTCGACGACCTCAAGGCGATCGGCGACCAGGTACGCACCCTGCATCCCGGAACCCCGCTCTTCCTGCTCGGCCACAGCATGGGCTCGCACCTGGCCAGGGACTATGCGCAGGAGTATCCGGACGGCCTCGCGGGCGTGATCCTCTCCGGCACCTTCCGTTCCCTCCCCGGGGTCGGTATCGACGAGTCGATCGCCCGCCTGGAGCGCGAGATCGCCGAGGGCGGCCGTGAGGCGCTCTCCTCCTACCTCCCCGAACTCTTCGCGGCCTTCAACGACGCGTACCCGCACCGCACCGGTTTCGAATGGCTCTCCCGTGACGAGTCCGAGGTGGACGCGTACGTCGCCGACGAGCGCTGCGGCTTCCCCTTCTCCGCCGGGCTCTGCCTGGACTGGGTGCGTGCCGTGCGCAAGATGAATGACCCGCGGAACCTGGCCCGGGTCCCGGCGGACCTGCCCGTCCACATCGCCGTCGGCACCGAGGACCCTTGCAACCAGGGCATGACGCTGGTCCATGAACTGGTGGAGGACTACCGGTACGTGGGCCTCGACGACCTCACCTGGAGGGGGTACGAGGGGGCGCGCCACGAGATCCTCAACGAGACGAACCGGGACGAGGTGCAGGAGGATCTGCTGACCTGGATGGACAAGCGGGTGCTGTGACATCCGTGCTGTGACATCCGTGCTGTGAGATCCGTGCTGACATCCGGGAAGGCCGCTGTCAGTGGTTCAGGGGCCGCTGTCAGTGGTGTTGGCTACCGTTCTGGGCATGTCTCGAGCTCATGCCACGGCCCAGGTCACGGGTGACGACGTCCGGCGTATCGCACTGGCCCTTCCGGATACGACGGAGAAGATCGCCTGGAGCATGCCCACCTTCCGGGTGGCAGGGAAAATGTTCGCCACGCTCCCCGAGGACGAGACGTCCATCGCCGTGCGGTGCCCGAAGGAGGAGCGTGACGAGTTGGTCCTGGCGGAGCCGGACAAGTTCTGGATCGCCGACCACGAGGCGATGTTCGCCTGGGTGCGCGCACGGCTCTCGGCGCTCGACAAGGACGAACTGAGCGACATCCTCGCCGACTCATGGCGCCAGGCAGCCCCCACCCGACTCCTGGACGCGTATCCGGAGTTGGGGCTACCGCCGACGAACTGAGCGAACTCGGCGGGGGCCCGTCTGTTGTCATGTCCCGTGGCATGATCGGGCAGCCGGGCAGCCGGGCAGCCGGGCAGCCGGGCAGCCGGGCAAGGGCGGGGGCTCGTGGCGTGAGGGGCTCTCGCTGTCGCCGGGGGAAAACGTCGCCAGGGGAGGGGACAGGGGTGCCGTCAGGGGACGGGGTTTCAGAGGGCGGAAGCAGCGAGGGCGGGGACGGCGTTCCAGGGGGTGGGCGCGGCGAGGGCGGGGCTGGTGAGAGCAGACGTGGCCAGGTGCCGGCCGCGAGGCGTGACGGGGACGGCGAGGGCGGGCGCGGCCAGGTTCCCGCGGCCGTGACGCAGAGTGAGCGCACTTCGCCCGGCCCCGAGTCGAAATCCACGACCGCAGACCGTGCAAACCGTGCAGACCGCAGGAGCATCTGGTCGCGGGACTTCGGATTCTTCTTCGGCGCGCGGACCGTCGCCAAGCTCGGCGACACGATGCTGCCCGTCGCCCTTGCCGCGGGGCTCCTCCAGCATGGGCACGGCGCGGGCGCCGTCGGTCTTGCCATGGCCGCCACGACGGCCTGCTTCGCGGGTCTTGTGATCTTCGGCGGGGTCTTCGCCGATCGGTTCAGCACCCGCCTGCTCATGATCGGCGCGGACGTGGCCCGGCTCGGCACGCAGTCGGTCGCGGCGGTTCTCTTCTTCGCCGGCCACGTCGTCCTCTGGCAGATATGCGTGATCGGAGCGGTCAACGGCGCGGCGGGCGCCCTCTTCCAGCCCGGCGTCGCCAGCACGGTCCCGCGCCTGGCGACCGACGTCCAGAAGGCCAACGGCGCGATACGCGTGGCCGAATCGGCCGCGGCCCTGGCGGGCCCGGCCGTGGCGGGCGTCCTCGTCGCCTTTGCCTCGCCCGGCGCCGTCTTCGCCGCGCACGCGGGGACGTACGGCCTGAGCGCCCTGTGTCTGGTCCTGCTCCGGCTGCCGCCCGCGCTCCCCGGCTCGCTGCCGCACAGCAACGGCTTCCGGGCCGATCTGGTGCAGGGCTGGCGTGAGTTCAGGTCCCGCACGTGGCTGTGGGGCGTCATCGCCATCTTCTGCGTCCTGATGATCACGACCACGGGTCCGCTGGTACCTCTCGTCGCCACGCTCATCGTCCAGGAGCACGGCTCGGGGGCGTACGGCCTGGTGAACTCCGCCCTGGGCGCCGGCACCGTGCTCGGCGGCCTCGTCGCCCTGCGCCTGCGCCCCCGCCGCATGCTCCGCGCCGGTTCCTTCGCGCTGATCGGCTACTGCGCGTTCCCGGCGTCCGTAGGCGCCCAGCTGGGCGTCCCGCTGATGGCTGCGGGCGCCGCGGTCGCGGGCGCGGGGGTCTCCTTCTGGGGAGTCATGTGGGCGACGAGCGTCCAGACGCAGGTGCCCCCCGACGTCCTCAACCGCATCCACGCCTACGACGTCGCGGGATCGATCGCCCTGCTGCCGGTCGGCCAGGCCCTCGCCGGCCCCGCCGCGAGCACGTTCGGAGCGGAGCAGGTGCTGATCACGGGCGCGGTGACGACGGTCGTCGTCTGCCTGGCGCTGCTCTCGGTGCCCGCGATACGTGGGCTGGTGCGGGTGGACGGGAGAGCACCGGTCCAGAGCGGGGGAGTGGAGGCCGGCCGTCCCGACCGGACACAGCCGACAGGCCGCGGCGCCCGACGATGATCAGGGCCACGCCGGGGCGGGCGTGGCAGGCGGGCAGAGGCGGGACGGGAGAGGCAGGCGAGGCAGCCAGAGCGGGCGGGGCAGAAGGGACGGGCTGTACGAGAGCCTGCCGTGACGTGACGGGCTATACGAGAGCCTGCCGTGACGCCCCCAGGAAGCCGGTGATCCGCTGCCGCAGCGAGCGGACATCGAGCCCGTGCGCGGCCATGTGCTCGTCGATCTGCCCGTAGCGGCGCAGCTCGGCGCGGCCGACGCCGAGCCCGAGCACCCGGTGCGGAACATCGGCGAGCGCGTCGTTCGCGGCGGTGGTGGAGGTCCCGGCGAGGTAGGGCTCCACCACCACGACGTCGGCGACCGTTCCTGCCCCCGTCGCGCGCCGCAGCGCCTCCGCGTCAAAGGGCCGCACGGTGGTCGCGTACAGCACGGTGAGATCGAGCCCCTCGCTCGCGGCGAGGACGTTGTCCAACATGGGCCCGACGGCGACGACCACCCCGCCACGGCCTTCGCGCACAGTGCGGAAGCGAGACCCGTCGACAGGCAGCGCCCGGGCGTTCGACTGCACGGAGAGCCGCACGTACACCTTGTCGTCGCCCGCGGCGACCGCGTGCCGCAGCAGCGTCTCGGCCTCGTCCGGATGCCCGGGCACATGCACGGTCCAGCCGTCGAGCGTGTCGAGCAACGCCACATCGCCCGGCGACATGTGCGTGAAGCCGCCGGCGGGCCAGTCGAAGGAGGCGGCGGCGCTCACCAGGACGCCCCCCACGCCCTGATGCCCGAAGTCCAGCTTCACCTGCTCGAACGGCCGCTCCACGAGGAAGCTCGCGAAGGTGTGCATGACGGGCCGCAGCCCGGCCAGCGCGAGCCCGGCGCCGGCCCCGACGAGCAGCTGCTCCCGGATACCGACATCGATGACCCGCTCCGGGTGCTTGCGCCGGGCTTCCGCGAACCCGTCCGCGCCGATCACGGCGAGGACGACGGCGACGCGCGGATCTTCGTCGAGCAGGCGCGAGAGGACGGGGGAGAAGCGATCACGCATGGTGTCCATGACAAAGACCTCCGACGGAGAACGAAAGAGCGAGAGGAACGACCTGAGGCCCACCACCAAGCCGCCTTCCAGGTTGGACTGGGCCGAAGCGGGGCTGGAGCAGGACTGAAGCAGAGCTGATTGGGCCTGGGAAGCAGAGCTGATCGGGCCGGGGGGCTGATCAGGCCTGGAACGGAAGTCCGGGCTCACGGACCCTTCGACTCGACACGGGCCACGACGACCCGCGGCTGCCCGGGATGCGGCGCGGTGAAGGCCGCGTACAACGCGTCGTGATCGCGCCCGTCAACGGTCTCGGTTGACCACCCGGCGGCCTCGAAGCGGGCGGCGATGCCGCCGGGCCTGGCGTGGCGGGCGGAGGCGTTGTCGATCACGACGGTGTGCAACCGTTCGAGCCCGGCGGGCCCGGCGAAGGCGATGGCCTCGTGATTGCTGCCCTCGTCCAGCTCGGCGTCCCCGACGAGCACCCATACCCGGGACTCCGTGATCCCCCGTGCCCTCAGCCCCAGCGTCGTCCCGACCGCGATCGGCAGCCCGTGCCCGAGCGACCCGCTCCCGATCTCGACCCCCGGTACGAGCACCCGGTCGGGATGGTGCCCCAGCGGCGAGTCGTATGCCCCGAACCCCTCCAGCCAGTCGACGGGAACGAAGCCCTTGGCGGCGAGGACGGCGTAGTACGCCATGGGCCCGTGCCCCTTGGACAGCAGGAACCGGTCGCGCCCCGGGTCCTCCATGCGCCCGGGTGTGACCCTGAGCACCCGGTCGTAGAGGACCCAGAGGGCGTCAAGGGTGGATGTCGCGGCGGGCCCGTGCTTCTCGTCCCCCGTCATGAGCCGCATGAGGTGGGACAGGTCTGCGTACCCGTATCCAGTCGCAGGCCCGAGCGCGAGGTCATTGGTCGTCGTCATGCCCCCGAGAGTGCAACCTCAAGCCCGCTTGAGGTCAACAGCCCACGAAAGGCGTGAGCGATCACGGCTCCGAGTGCGGTATTGTTTCGGTGCACGTTCGGCCAGGGGAAACCCCAGGTCACACGGGCACCGGGACGTGGCGCAGCTTGGTAGCGCACTTGACTGGGGGTCAAGGGGTCGCAGGTTCAAATCCTGTCGTCCCGACGGAAACGTCGCAGGTAGGGGCCATCTTCGGATGGCCCCTACTTCGTGTTGGGAGTGAATCTGGGAGCGGGAAGCCTGCGCCTGCCGAAAACTCCGTCCGTGCAGTTCAAGCGGCATGCTGGTACTCGTGGAGGACTCCGCCGAGGCGGTCTCTCCGGCGCACCGTTCCAGACGAGGGTGCGGTCCAGGAGTTCGTGGCGGCAGGTCTGGACCCACCGCTCCATGATGGCGTTCATGCGCGGGAGCCATATGCCGGTGCGCACGACTTGGATGCCTGCGCGGCACAGAGTTTCGTCGAAGGTGGCTGGGTATTTCGCGTCCCGGTAGGCATCGGCCTGGGAGCGCAAGAAGTGGGCCCAGGTAGTGGCGGTTCGGTCGGGCGCGGCGTCGATGCCCTCGGCTGTGAAGATCTCCCAGAGGGTGGAGGCGGTGATCTGGATGCCGAGGGTGGCGAGTTCGCCGTGCACTCGGCGGTAGCCCCAGGACGGGTTCTCCCGGACCAGGCGCAGGATCAGTACGCGGATTGAGCGGACTGTGGGCGGCCGGCCCGGCCGGCCCGGCCCCCCGGTCGGCGCGTGCGGGCGTGGCGCCGTTTGATCAGGTCGCGGTGCCGGCGCGGCACGGTGTCGGGCCGGACCAGTAGCCGTAGTCGGCGCAGAACCTGACGGGGGAGTGATGCCAGCAGAGCGGCAAGGAATGCCCGGTCTTCCGCAGTGAGCTTGATCCGGTCCGCCCCGAGTTGCCGTTCCAGGACGGTGAGGTGATGGCGCAGAGCGAGAACCTCCGCGTCCTTGTCGCGGTCGCTCATCGGTAGCGATCGCAGCGCAGCGCGGACGGTGGTCAAGCAGACAAGACGCTGCAGCACGAGTGCTCATCCTGCCGCACCACCGACCAGGCGCCTGGCCTGCATGGATGGCATTCTCGGCAGGCGCAAGGACGGGGCGCGCCCAAGAATTCGAACAGCTGTAGGCATCGTTGCGCGGGATGGCTACGACCACAGTCACCCGATCTCGCCGGCGGCGAAGAGGCTGGACATCAAGAACTCGGCCCCGAGCTTCACCGCGTACACATCGTCACCCAAGACCGGGTCCCGTCGCCGCCGCAGACTGATGTCCCCGCCGATGTCGGCCGCCAGTCGATCTCCTCGAAAAGCACGCTCATCCCTTTACCTTTCCGAGGAGTCTTCTAGCGGTCTCCGAGCAGCAGGACCGACACCGGCGCGGGGTCAGGCGTCGATGATGACCGGGATGATCAGGGGCTTACGGCGGTGTGTCCGGTACGCCCAGTTCGCCACGGCGCGGGCGATGAGCTGTTCGAGTTGGTGGGCGTCGCCGACCCCCTCCTCGGCCGCAGTGGCCAGGGTCTTCTCGATCACCGGGATGACGGACTCGAAGGTGGTGTCGTCGTGGACGAAGCCGCGGGCCAGGAAGTCGGGGGCCTCGGCCAGCGCGCCCGTGTCGGCATCGACGATGGCGACCACGGTGACGACGCCCTCCTCGGCCAGCGTGAGTCGGTCCTTGAGTGAGGCTTCGGTGGCGCCGCCGACGGTCATGCCGTCCACGTAGACGTTGCCCGCGGGGACCTTGCCGGTGATGGAGGCGCGGCCGTCGACGAGGTCGACGACGACGCCGTCCTCGGCGATGACCACCCGATCGGGGTCGACGCCGGTACGGATGGCCAGGTCGGCGTTGGCCTTCAGGTGCTTCCACTCGCCGTGTACGGGCATGACGTTGCGGGGCTTGACGATGTTGTAGCAGTAGACGAGCTCACCGGCGCTGGCATGTCCGGAGACGTGCACCTTGGCGTTGCCCTTGTGGACGACGTTCGCGCCCCACCGGGTCAGCCCGTTGATCACGCGGTAGATCGCGGTCTCGTTGCCGGGGATCAGCGAGCTGGCGAGCAGCACGGTGTCGCCTTTGCCGATCCGGATCATGTGGTCACGGTTGGCCATCCGCGACAGTGCGGCCATCGGTTCGCCCTGGGAGCCGGTGCACACCAGGGTGATCTTGTGGTCCGGCAGTTTCTCCAGTTCCTTCATGCTGACGACCAGGCCCGAGGGGACCTTCAGGTAACCCAGGTCACGGGCGATGCCCATGTTGCGGACCATGGAGCGGCCGACGAAGGCGACCTTGCGGCCGTGCTGGTGGGCGGCGTCCAGGACCTGCTGGATGCGGTGCACGTGGCTGGCGAAGCTGGAGACGATGACCCGGCGCGGGGCCGTACGCAGGACCTGCTCGATCGCGGGGTTGAGTTCGCGCTCGGAGGTGGTGAATCCGGGTACCTCTGCGTTGGTGGAGTCGGTGAGGAACAGGTCCACGCCCTCCTCGCCGAGGCGGGCGAAGGCGCGCAGGTCGGTGATGCGGTCGTCCAGCGGAAACTGGTCCATCTTGAAGTCACCGGTATGGAGCACCATTCCGGCACCCGTTCGGATGGCGACGGCGAGCCCGTCGGGGATGGAGTGGTTGACCGCGACGAATTCGCAGTCGAAGGGACCGAATCCGCGCCGGTCTCCCTCGCGCACACGGACGGTGCGCGGCCGGATGCCGTGCTCCTTGAGCTTGGCCTCGAGAAAGGCCAGCGTCAGCTTCGATCCGACGACGGGGATGTCGGACCGTTCACGCAGCAGATAGGGCACGCCGCCGATGTGGTCCTCGTGGCCGTGGGTGAGCACTACGGCCACGACATCGTCCAGCCGGTGCCGGATCGAGGTGAAGTCAGGCAGGATCACGTCGACGCCGGGCTGGTTCTCCTCGGGGAACAGCACTCCGCAGTCGACGATGAGCAGCTTGCCGGCGTGCTCGAAGACGGTCATGTTGCGGCCGATTTCGCCCAGGCCGCCCAGGGCGACGACGCGGAGCCCTCCTTCGGACAGCGGAGGGGCGGGCTTCAGTTCGGGGTGAGGATGGCTCATACCGCGACGTTACCGGAGGCTTGAAAGAGCTGAATCATGACCCAGGCGATCTCTCTGCTTCTCGGTGGTCGGGGGTTTCCTGTGCGGCTGACTGCGGGGCCTTGCTGGGTCGATACCGCGCAGTACAAGCTCACGCGGCAAGGGCGGCACCGCGCCGCCGGGGTCGTCGATCTATCGGTGTGTGAGACAGCGACCCACCACGATCACACGGTGCTCCACGTGGACAACGGCTTCGCGCGAACCGGGAGTGGGGTAGTTGACCACCTGCGGAGATGGTCCCGCTGGGCTCGATGGGTCCCAACCGGGCGGGCCGGCACCGCCACCGCGACCGAGGTCGGCATCCCGCGGCAGTGTGGGCACCGCGCATCGGCCGAACGCACCTGCGCACGCATCGTGATTGTGCCGAAGTACACCCCGGACGCGATGACGGGAACCACCGCCAATACCCGCTCGCTCACAGGATCAGCGGCTGAGCCGGATCGTGTGATCGTGGATGGCGCGCAGCTTCTCGCGCCGGCGGCGTCATCGCAGGAAGAACCGCCTGGTGAAAGCGGAATATCAGAACCGCGAAGTGGTCTGGCTCCGGCCCCGGGATATTTCCGGAACATCTCTGACCCCGCACCAAAAGAGTGCCGCGTCGTTTACCAGAACCCCCAGGCCAGGTCACGGCAGCGGGTTTTGCACTTCGTGGATATGGTCATGTGCAGTCTTGCACTCATCACTCCCCCTGGTGGTGCACGAGCATAAGCAATCGCATCAGGGAGAGGTGTGGACGGAAAGCCTCTTCATTGAGTGTCCGCACCGGTTCAATGCCCCGTTCGCAAACCGAAACGCTCGCGGTCCCCCCGCCCACTTTTCCACAATGCGGAAAAATGTTTCTGTATGTCGGTAGATTATGGCTCGGTGGCAGAACTGTCAACGCCGATTACGGAGCGTTGTGATCGTTCTCCTGGTGGGCGCCGGGTACATCGACAAGCTGTAGGGCCGCCGCTTTCACGCCAGCCTCGAATCGGCTCTCGGCGTCGAGCTTCTCCATGATCGACGTGGTCATGCGGCGCAGGGTGCGCGGCGAGATGCCGAGGGCCCGGGCGATCGAGTCGTCCTTGCTGCCGTTGGCGAGCAGCTTGATCACTGCCGTCTCGCGCTCGTCCAGTTCCACTTCGCCGGGGGTGTCCACGGCGCCCTTGGAGGCCGCCGTGGCGTCGGGCGGCACCGTGCCGTGCACCCAGCAGTGCTGGAAGGTGCCGCGCAGCAGCTGGCAGATGTCGGGGCCGCGGGCCTCCAGTGCGGTCATCTGTCCGTCACGGGGTGAAGCGGACATGTAGGCAAGGGCGTTGTCCACGAGGATCATCCGGAACGGCAGCACGGAGGCGAGTCGAACCTCGCAGCCGGCGTCCTTCAGGGCGGCCAGATGGGCGCGGCCGTGGGGCAGGCTCGCCATCGAGTTGAGGTGGATGGCCCGCATGGTGACGCCCCTGTGCAGAGCGGTCTGATTGCGTTCCATGCTCTCCTGGAGCATGCGCTGCGGCAGGGGCGAGCCCGGGTGCATGCTCAGGATCTCGTTCTGCGCCTTGATGGCCGCGCCGTGCAGCGCGGCGGCGATGCTGTCCTCGCCGATCAGCAGATTGAGCTGGGCGTCGCTCTCCGTCCTCGACTGCAGGGCGAGGAGATTGGAGCCCAGGATCGCCATGGTCTCCGACAGCTCTTCGTTGAGCGTGAGCCGCTCGCGTATCGCCTGCTGCTCGAGGGCGAGCAGCTGCGCCAGGGCCGTCTCCGGGTGGACGGCGACGAAGGTGTCGCCGGCGGCGGTGGGCCGGATGAGACCCAGCTCGAGCAGAAGCGCCTCGGCTGCTTCGAAGCTCTGGTCGCTCAGCTTGAGGCGGGTCCGGGCCGCCGAGGTGCTCCTCCCTGATTCGGCCAACATATGGCGGAAGAGTTTGTGAGCGTCGACTGCGTTTTCCTGGTGCATGGGCCCCTCGATATCGGGCGAGCTGGCGGGTTACCACAACTTTCAACGGTTTAAGTTTGAAACTGACTTGCCCCCCCAGCCGGGCCCTTCGGACCCGCTGCTGCACGTTAACTCATGACTTCCGCTTATGGACATGGCACTGAGTGGCCACGGTTCCCGCTGGACTCTTGCAGGTTGAATCAGAAAGGATCGTGATGTCGATGCCCGGTGGCAGCTGAAAGGCGGCCAAGGGTTTCCGCCCGGTGTTTGTGCGAACCATGGCCCGTTTATCGGGAAGAGCTCGCCCGGCGCACCGGATTCTTCCTCTCCTGGCGCAGCGATGGCGCTGCCCGGAGAGCTCCGGGGAATTTCGGGGGGCATGGCCCCGACCGGATCACGTCTTTTGCATTACAGGGGGGATGACTGCGCGATGGCATGGACCACGTTGCCGGAACGCGTCGGCACACAGGCCGAGCAGTGCCCGGACGCCCCGGCCCTGCTCTGGCACGGGCAGGAGATCGGCTACGCCGAGCTGAGTGGCCTGGCCGGCACGGCTCGCCGGGGCCTCGAAGCGCTGGGGCTACCGGGCGAGGGCCCGGTAGCCATGGTGGCCAAGAAATCTCCACAGGCCGTCGCGGTCCTGCTCGCCTGTCTTGCCCTGCGTCAGCCCGTGCTCATCCCTTCCGCCGAGCTGGGTAAGGAGACGCTGGGCGAACTTCTCGCCCGGGCCGGCGCTCAATGCCTGCCCAGTCCCTCGGAGTTGACGGACCAGGCGGCACACTCCGGCCTCGTGCTCGGCGAGCCGGCCGGCCCCGAGGGCTCCAGGTGTGCGGCCCTGCCCGAGGACACCACTTTCCTGCTGACCACCTCTGGCTCGACCGGACTGCCCAAGGCCGTGCCCGTGTCCGCCGCCGCCCTCGACCGCTTCACCGCCTGGGCCGGGCAGTGGTTCGGGATCGGACCGGGATCCACCGTGCTCAACTACGCCCCGCTCAACTTCGACCTGTGTCTCCTCGACATCTGGACGACCCTGGCGAGCGGCGGCTGCGCGGCCCTCGTGGACCAGGACCTGGCGGTCAACCCGGACCATCTGCTGCAGCAGTTCCAGGCCCGCCCGGTCCAGGTGGTGCAGGGCGTACCGATGCTCTTCCAGCTGCTCGGACAGGCCGAACGGCGCTCCCGCGGCGATGAGTTCGCGCAGGTCGAGCACGTCCTGCTGACCGGCGACGCAATCTCCGCGAAGGGGATCGGAGCCCTGCCGGGGCTCTTTCCGAAGGCCAGGCTGCACAACGTCTACGGCTGTACGGAGACCAACGACAGCTTCGTCCACGAGATCGACCCGGCCGTGGATCCGGGGCGCTACGGTTCGGTGCCGATCGGCCGCCCCGTCACCGGCGCCGACGCGCTCGTCCTCGATGAGGAGGGCGCCGTCCTCACCGGTGCGGGCCGGGGTGAACTCATGGTCCGTACGCCCTTCCAGAGCGCCGGATACCTCGACCCCACCCTGGACGACGGCGTGTTCGTCCCGCACCCCGGCGACGGCGCTGCCGAGCCGGGCGCGGCCGGGCGCTGGTACCGCACCGGTGACCTGGTCCGACGCCACCCGGACGGGACGCTGACGCTCGAGGGCCGGCGCGACTTCGTGGTCAAGGTCCGCGGAGTACGCATCAACACCGCCGAGGTGGAAGAGGCGCTGCGCCGGCATCCGGAGGTGGCGGACGCGGCGGTGCTCGCCCTCCCTGACGAGCGGGCGGGCAAACGGCTGCACGCGGTCGTGCAGCGCACCGAGCATTCTGCGCTCAACGGGCTTCAACTCCGCGAACACGCTGCCAAGTTGTTGGCCAGAGTCGCCATTCCCTCGAAGGTCGAACTGGTGGACACCGCGCTGCCCCGCACCCCCACCGGAAAGCTCGACCGCAAGGCCGTGCTGGGACAGCTGCCCGGGCAGAGCGCCTGACTCCCGTACGAACCCACCCCGCTGCGGCGCGCCGTCCGGCTGCCCTGCGGGCTCGCCCGGCTCGCCCGTGCGACCCGTCCGATTCCCGTTTCCCGTATGAACCCGTCACTGTTTCAGGAGGCCGACATGGCACGTATCGACGACATCAAGAAGTACCTGGTCGAGGAGTTCCTGCTCGACATCCCCGCCGACGAGCTGGCCGACGACTACGACCTGCTGGCCAACGGCGTGATCGACAGCCTCGGCCTGCTCACCCTGGTCAGCTGGCTCGAGGACCGCTACCGCCTTGACATCGACGCGATGGAGATCGCCCCGGACAACTTCCGTTCGGTCGGCGACATCGAGACGTTCGTGGCCTCGGGCGACGTGCCGGCCGGAGCCAAGTAGCCGTGACCGAGCTGCTCCACAGCCTCGTGGCCCGCACCCGGCCGGTGACCGTCCAGGAATGGGACGGCTTCTGGGACCGGCTGCGGCACAAGGAACCGCACCCCGGAGAGGCCCTCGCCACGGTCAGTGCGCTGTCCGCCCGGATGCCGCAGGCGCAGACCGCGGTGGCGCTCGTGGCCTCGCTGGACGCACGGCGCGAGCAGCCGGCGTCCTGGCCGGGCACGGTCAACGTGGTCGGCACCGGGGGTGGCCCTGCCACTTTCAACCTGACCACCGCTTCGGTCCTGGTCGCGGCCGCCACCGGCGTCAAGGTCGTGAAGACCGGGTCGCGCGGCTACACCAGCCGATTCGGCTCCCTCGACCTTCTCGAACGCCTCGGCATCCCCACCGCCTCCTCGTACGCCGAGTGCGAGGACATGCTCGACGCCCATGGCATCGCCTTCGCGGGCGGGTTCGTCTACCCGGCGGAGCTAGGCCGTCTGGCGCGGGCGATCCTCCCGTACGGCATGAAGCAGGTCGGCCGGATCTTCAACGTCCTCGGCCCCTTCCTGGCGGCCGTTCCGGTCGGCGCCCAGCTGACGGGAGTCTCCGACGCGGCGCTCGTGCCGGCCCTGGCGGAGGTGGCGGACTCGCTGTCGGGGCGCGAGGTCTGGCTGCTCCACAACAACCACGGGGTGGACGAGCTGATCGGGTTCGCGAGGAACACGATCCGTACCGGGGCAGGCAGCCCGGACCTGACGATCGAGCCCGGAACTCTGGAAGGGGTGTGCCTCCACCCGGGCACGCTCGCCGAACTGGGTCCGAGTTACGACGACGCAGGGTCACCGGTCCCGCAGCTGCTCGCGCTGCTCGGCGGGGACGGGCCCGACGCCGCCGTGCAGAGCATCTGCCTGAACGCGGCCGCGGCGGCGGTCGCTTCGGGCACCCGCACCGATTGGGCGGAAGCCTTCCGAGCCGCTCAGGACGCGGTGCACTCGGGCGCCGCGCTCGAGTTGGTCGAGCGGCTGCGCGCATTTCGCCGGGCGCAGTCGCACCCGGCGGGCAACCAGGGGAAGCCGGTGATGGCACGTGTCGGCTGAACCGACCCACGTAGCAGGCGCGTCGCAGCGGCGGTTCTTCGCGGGGCGCGGACCGTCGGACCCGGGGCTCGCGCTCTTCGTGAACGCCGGCGACCCGGGCCTGGACCGGCTGCGCGACCTCGTCCTGCTCCTGGACGAGGCGGGCGTGGACTGCCTGGAGCTCGCGGTGCCCTTCCCGGACTCGGTCACCGACGGCCCGGTCATCCGGCGCTCCGCCCGCCGGGCCCTGGACAGGGGGACGGACCTGGACGCCGTCCTGGGGTTCATCGCGGCGGTGCGGCCCCGGCTGCGGCGCACCAAGGTGGCGTTGCTCGCGGACTGGCGGCACTCCGTACGGCCCGTGGGGATCAAGGAGTTCGTGGCCAAGTCCCGTGACTGCGGCGCTGACGGCGTCCTGTTGCACGGACTGCCGCCACGGGCGGCCCCGGGCTATCTGGAGGCTGCCGAGCGGATCGGCCAGCCCGTCGTCACCAGCTGTTACGCCGGGTCGGAACCCGACGTACTGGCGCAGGCGGCCCGGCATGCCACCGCCTACCTCTATCTCGTCGCCCACTACGGGCGTTCCGGTACAGCCCCGCCGCCGCGGGCGGACGCGCTGAGGCCGGTCCTCGCCACCCTGCGGGGCAGCACGGCCGCGCCGATCGCCGTGGGCTTCGGGGTGCGGACCGGTGCGGACGTCCGGACGATGGGCGCACTCGGTGCCGACGCGGCGATTGTCGGCACAGCCCTGGTGGACCGCGTCGAGCAGGCGCAGAACGCCGGCGGCGACCTGCTCGCCGAGGTCGGCCGGTTCGTCGAAGGGCTGCGCCCGGAACCGGTGCTCTGACAGTCAACTACGTATTCGCAGCAGAGTCGTTGGGGGGAATCCGTGATCATACGCAAGCTGGAGGACGTGAAGACCGTGGACTGGGGGAACGGCGTCAGCCGCAGATTCCTCCTCGAGGCCGACAACATGGGGTACACGGTCACCGACACCGTCGTGGCCGCCGGGTCCAAGTCCCTGCTCGAGTACCGCCGCCATCTCGAAGCCTGCTACTGCATCTCGGGCCGTGGCGAGGTCGTCGACATGGCGGGGGAGAGCCACCTCATCGAGCCGGGCACGCTCTACGCCCTCGACGAGCACGACGCGCACTGGCTGATCGCCTGGCCGGAGGAGGACCTGCGCCTCGTCTGTGTCTTCACCCCGGCCCTCAACGGTGACGAGGTCCATTCGCTGGACGGCGCGGCCTCGTCCCACTACTGACGCACCCCACCACCGTGCCGCGCACCGCCACCACCTTCCAGGAGTTCCACCGTGATCGAATGGTCAAGCCACCAGCGTGACCTGCGCGACGGCCTCACCCCGTGGTTCGAGAAGTTCGGCGACGACCACTTCCGTTACGACAAGCAGGCCGAGTTCCCCCGCGTGCCGTGGGACGCCGTGGCCCGGTCCGGGCTGCTCCGGCTGCCGTTCGGCGAGGAGTGGGGCGGGCTCGGACAGTCGCTGCTCACCACCATGTACGTCCTCGAAGGACTCGGCCACGGCTGTCGCAATGGCGGACTCAACTTCTCCGTCACCACCCACATGGTCAGCACCGGCGTGTCGCTGCAGCGGTTCGGCTCGGCCGAGCTAAAGCGGCGTCATCTGCCGGGCGTCTGCGAAGGAACGACCATCGGCGCGCATGCGATCAGCGAACCGGGCAGCGGCTCGGACGCGATGAACATGCGCACCACCGCCGTCGCCGACGGCGATCACTTCGTGCTCAACGGCAGCAAGACCTTCGTCAGCAACGGCCCGGTGGCCGACCTGATCGTCGTCTACGCCAAGACGGACCCGACGGCGGGCCCGCTCGGGGTGACCGCGTTCCTGGTGGAGCGGGACACCCCTGGGCTCACCGTCGGCAATCCCATCGAGAAGATGGGCCTGAAGGCCTCGCCGCTGTGCGAGCTGTACTTCGACGACTGTCGGGTGCCCAAGGCGAATGTGATCGGCCGGGTCGGCACCGGCTTCCTGGTGCTCGATCACGTGATGAAGTGGGAGATCCTCTGCTCCTTCATCGTCGGCACGGGCGAGATGCAGCGCCGCCTGGAGAGCTGTATCGCGTACGCCGGTGAGCGCACGGCGTTCGGGCAGCCGATCGGTGGCTTCCAGTCGGTGGCCAACCGGATCGTCGACATGAAGATAGGTCTCGAGACCTCCCGCAAGTGGCTGTACGACACCGCACAGAAGGTCACCACCGGGCAGAAGGTCACGGTCGATCTGGCCACGGCGAAGCTGATCGCCAGCCGGGCCGCGCTCGAATCAGCGCTGAGCGCCGTCCAGATCTTCGGCGGCAACGGCTACATGGCCGAGTACGGCCTGGAGCAGGAGCTGCGCGGAGCCGTCGCCGGAACCATCTACTCCGGTACCACCGAAGTCCAGTACAGCCGCATCGCCTCGATGCTCGGCCTGTGAGCCGGAGGAGCGGGAGAAGCGGAGAAGCGGGAGAACAGCTGTGACAGGGAGAACGACCATGCAACCCACACTCGCCGTCACTGACTTCCTCGACCACGGCTCCGCCGAGGTGACCGGGTTCGTCGACGAGGTGCTGCCCGATGGCGGGGCCGACGACCGGGACCGGGCGGTGCGCCTGTACTACGCGGTCCGCGACAAAATCGGCTACGAGATCTACGGCGCCGACTTCTCCCGCGAGGGGCTGACCGCGTCGCAGGTCGTCAAGGCAGGCAAGGGACTGTGCATCCACAAGTCCGTCCTGTACGCCTCCGCGCTGCGCTCGGTCGGCATTCCGGCCCGGCTCGTGCTCACCGACGTACGCAACCATCTGTCGTCGCCGAAGATCCGGGAGTTCATCGGCGGTGACGTCTTCCACTACCACGCGCTCACCTCCGTACGGCTCGACGGCCGTTGGATGCGGGCCACCCCGGTGTTCAACCGGCTGCTCTGCCGCCTCTACGGCATGCGGCCGCTCGACTTCGACGGCACCGCCGACAGCGTCTACCACCCCTATGACGGCCAGGGGAAGGTGCACATGGAGTTTCTCAGAGAGCACGGCGAGTTCGACGATCTGCCCTACCAGCAGATCCTCGACGGCATGCGCAGCGCGCACCCGAAGATCTTCGCCGGCCCCGACCGGACCCGGTTCGCCGACGGGTCCCTGGTGGCCGATGCCGCCGCCGAGCTCATCTGACAATTCATCAATTCGCTTTTCACATAACCTATTTCACAGCTATCACGAGGACTGCCGACGTGGACACCATCAAGTACCAGCTCCGTGACGACCAGATACCCACCAGCTGGTACAACATCGCCGCCGATCTCCCGCGGGTCGACCCGCCGCTGCACCCGGGCACCGGGCAGCCCGCCACCGTCGACGACCTGACCGGCATCATGCCCAAGGAGCTCGCCGAGCAGGAGCTGACCCTGGAGCGGGACATCGAGATCCCCGCCACCGTGCGGCAGATCTATGCGCAGTGGCGTCCCTCGCCGCTGTTCCGTGCCCGCCGCCTCGAGCAGGCGCTCGGCACCCCGGCGCGCATCTACTACAAGTACGAGGGCGGCAGCCCGGCCGGCAGCCACAAGCCGAACACGGGTATCGCGCAGGGCTTCTACAACAAGGAAGCGGGCATCCGCCGTCTGGCCACCGAGACCGGCGCCGGCCAGTGGGGCTCGTCCCTCGCCCTGGCCGGCGCGTTCTTCGGCCTCGAGGTCAAGGTCTTCATGGTGAAGGTGAGTTATCACCAGAAGCCGTACCGCAGGGCCCTGATGCACACCTACGGCGCCACCTGTGTGCCCAGCCCCTCCACCGAGACCGCGGCGGGCCGCGCCATCCTCGCCGAGGACCCGGACTGCCCCGGCGCGCTCGGCATCGCGACCTCGGAGGCGATCGAGGTCGCCATGAACGACCCGTTCACCAACTACGCCGGTGGCAGCGTGCTCAACCACGTCGCGCTGCACCAGACGGTCATCGGGCAGGAAGCTCTGCTGCAGATGGACATGGCCGACGACTACCCGGACATCGTGATCGGCTGCGCCGGCGGCGGCAGCAACCTGGCCGGTCTCACCTTCCCGTTCCTCGGCGAGCAGCTGCGCGGCGGCAAGCAGGTACGGGTGATCGCCTCCGAGCCCGAAGCCTGCCCGACCCTGACCAAGGGGCAGGTCGCCTACGACTTCGGTGACACCGCACAGCTCACCCCGCTGCTCAAGATGCACACCCTCGGCCACTCCTTCGTCCCGCCGTCCATCCACGCCGGTGGCCTGCGGTACCACGGCATCGCCCCGCTGGTCAGCCAGGCGCTGCAGGACGGTCTGATGGAGGCGCGGGCGGTCCCGCAGACCGCCTGCTTCGAGGCCGGCCTCACCTTCGCCCGCAGCGAGGGCATCGTGCCCGCCCCCGAGTCGACGCACGCCATCCGCGCCGCCATCGACGAGGCCCTGCGCTGCCGCGAGGAGGGCAGGTCCGAGGCGATCCTGTTCGGCCTGTCCGGCCACGGCCACTTCGACCTGGGCTCGTACGAGAAGTACATGGCCGATGAGCTGGCGGACGAGGGCTACGACGAGGAGCTGGTGGCCCGCTCGTTGGCCCGCATCCCCGCTCCCTTCGGCCAGGTCTGATCCCGTGTGGCTGAAGGTGTGCGGACTCACCCGCACCAGCGAGATCAGACTGCTGAGCAGCTCCCCGGTGACCACGGTCGGCCTCTGGTACGGAGTGCCGGACGGCAAGGCCGACCTGACGCGGGACGAGCTGACGACGCTGGCGGGGCTCGCCCTGGAGCGCGGTCTTGAGCCCGTCCTGGTCACGCTCCTCGACGACCCGGAGCAACTGCGCGATGCCGTACGGGCTTCGGGGGTGCGCCGCGTCCAGCTGCACGGCTACACCACGCCGCAGCAGGTGGCCGCGGTCCGGGCGGCCCTGCCGGACGCCGTGCTGCTCAAGGTGGTGCATGTGCGCCGCGGCAAAGTGCTTGAAAAGCCCTTCGTCACGGCCTTCGAGCGTGCGGGCACCGACCTGTTCCTGTTCGACTCGGTGGGCGACGACGGGCGGATCGGCAGCACCGGCAAGCCACTTGACCCCGCGGCCCTGGCGCCTGTGCTCGACACGGTACGGATCCCGTTCCTGCTCGCCGGCGGGCTGACCGCCGACGCGGCCAAGGAGCACGGCGCGGCCCTGCGGCACGACGGGTTCCTCGGCATCGATGTGGACAGCGGGGCGCGCAGGCCCGACGGCACGCTCGCCCCGCTGATCATCGATGGGATCCGGCACGCCTGGAGCGAGGAACTGCGCCGCCGCACAGAGGAGCCGCGCCATGCCGTCGCCGTCAGCTGACTCCGCACCCGCCGAGCTCACCGGCGGCGGACGCTTCGGTGCCGCGCTGCGCACCGCCGACACCCCCGTGATCATGGAGCTCAAGCGCAACAGCGCGCACGGCGCCGACCTGTTCGCAGGCCGTCCGGTCGGCGAACTGGTGGCGCGGTACACGGAGCTCGGCGCGCCCGCGCTCTCCGTGGTCACCGGATCCTGGTTCGGCGGCACACCCGAGCTGCTCGAAGAGGTGGCCGCGGCCACCGCACTGCCCCTGCTGGTAAAGGACTTCTTCACCAAGGAGAAGCAGATCGCGGCCGCGTCCGCGGCCGGGGCGTCCGCGGTCCTGCTCACCGCGACCGTGCTGCCGCGCACGGTGCTGCGCCGGCTGATCGGGATCTGTCTGGAGCACGACGTGACCCCGTTCGTCGAGATCGCCTCCGAGGCCGAACTGGCCACGGTGGAACAGGGGCAGGACTGTGTCATCGCCGTCAACAACAAGGACATCCGGCAGCGCGAACGCGACACCGGAGACCTGGGGCGCAGCCATCGGTTGATCGACCGGGTCCGCGCCACGGGCACCGCCGTACCGGTCAGCGCCAGCGCCATCGAGACCCCGGGCGACGCGGCCGGACTGCTGTCCGCGGGCTATCGAGGGCTGCTGATCGGTACGGGTCTGCTGCGGGCCGCCGACCTCGACGCCTGGTTCGGCGAGCTCAGGGCCCTGCGGACCCCGGGCGCGCACGACACCACCGGGGCCGACTCCCGTAAGGAGCGCACTCCATGACCGGCAACCCCGGCCTTTCGGTGCGCGCCGCACTGGCCCAGCTGCGAACCCAGGAGCCCGAGGCACTGCACGAGTACACCGAGCCGATGCCCGTGGCGGAGGTGGCGGCCCACTTCGCCGCCGCCCACGCCGGCGTACCGGCCGTCGGGGCCTCCCGCAGCGAGCCCGCGGTGCTCTACCGCGGCGTCAAGGGATTCCAACTCCCGGTCCTGCTCGGTCTGTACGGTGACGCGGCCCGGCTGCGGCGCTGGCTGCCGGGTCTGCCGGACCGGGCCGCCCCGGACACGGTGGTCCCGCTGCTCGCGGCGGCGGCCCGGACGGCGCCGCGCGAGGTGGCCGACGCGCCCTGCCGTGCGGTGGCCGCCGTCGGCGACGAGGTCGATCTGCTCCGGCTTCCCGTACTGACCAGCACGCCTCGGGACGCGGGCCCGTATCTGACCACCGCACTGATCCGGGCCGAGGACCCGGTCACCGGGGAGACCGCGCTCTCCTGCCACCGCATGCTGGTGCTCGACCGGTCCCGGCTCACCGTGTGGATGGTGCCGGGCCGCAAGCTCGGCGAGCTGCACCGGCGGGCCCTGGAGCGGGGCGATCGCCTCCCGGTCAGCGTCAGCATCGGGGTGCCGCCCGCCGTCATGGTGGCCTCCGCGGTCAACACGGCCTTCCTGGGGCCGGGTGACGCTCCGTCGGCGGACGAGCCCCCGATCGACAAGCTGGCCCTCGCCGGGGCGCTGGCCGGCGAGGCGATCGAGCTCTCGCCGGGCCTGACCCAGCCCGTGCCCGCGCTCGCCCAGGCCGAGATCGTCATCGAGGGACACCTCGACGACCAGGTGGCGGACGAGGCTCTCGACGGCGCCGAACCGGGGCTTTCGCTGCCGGAGTTCCTCGGCTACGACGGCCGGGCCCGGTCCGGCCTGCCGGTGCTCACCGTGACCGCGGTCACCACCCGCCACGACCCCCTCTACCAGGCGGTCGTCGGCCCCGGCCGGGAGCAGTCGTATCTCCTCGGCACCGCCGGGGCGCTGTCCGTCGCACTCTCCCTGCCGCACCACCCCGGCCTGGCCGTCCACGACCTGCACTTCGCCGCGGCCGGCGGCGGCATGCTGCTGCTCACCGTCGCGGTGCGCAAGGCATCCGCCGCGGGGGACACCGCCCTGCCCGGCCTCGCCCGCGAGATTCTGCGCCAACACCCCTTCGTCAAGACGGTCGTCCTCACCGACGAGGACATCGCCGTCTCCTGTACGGAGGACGTGCTGTGGGCGATGACCACCCGCTCGAATCTGGCGGCCGACTGTACGGAGTGGACGGATCTGGGGCCCGTACCGATGGACCCCTCCCAGACCGAGGCCTGGGCCGAGCACCGGGCGGCGGGCCGGATCCCCGGCCGGGTGGCCCTCGACGCGACCACCCCCTTCGCCCTGCGCGCGACGACCAGACGCAGCTTCGCCGTGCCCGCGCCCCGGCCCGACCGAGTGCCGGGCGGACCGGCCCCTGGCCTGTAGCGGCCATGGCCGCTTTGTGGCACCCCGGCATCACCCCGACCATGCCCGTGCATGGCTAGGGTCGACTGTCCGGTGCCCTGAACAGCACGCCGTCGTGCCGAGTCGCCCGCGTCAGGACGTGGCGCCCTGTGCCGCCGCGTCCTACGAACCCCGCGGCAGCCGCTGACGCCGGCGGATCCGCAGGCGGCCCCCCGCTCGTGCCGCAGCGCCGCGGCCCGGCAGCAGACGAATCAACAGACGACAACGAGACGTTGCGCGGGCGTCGTCCGCGAAGGAGCACCGGGACATGTCGAAGAGCCTCAACGAGGACGAGTACCGCGCCATCGTCGAGTGGAACGGCGGAGCGGCCGGCGCCGCCCGCACGGAGCCGGCCGCCGCCACGCTGCCCGCGCTCTTCGCGGAGACCGTCCGCGCCCACCCGGACCGCACCGCCGTCAGCTGCGGCACCGACGCGCTGACCTACGCCGAAGTGGCCGCCCGGGCGAACCGCCTGGCCCGCCTCCTTGCCGAGCGAGGCATCGGGCCCGGCCGGCTGGTGGCCCTGGCCCTGCCCCGCTCCCTCGACCTGGTCGTCGGCCTGCTCGCGGTCGCCGCCTCGGGCGCCGCGTATCTGCCCATGGACCCGGACTACCCTGCCGACCGCGTCGCCCACATGCTGCAGGACGCGGCCCCCGCCGCGCTGCTCACCGACACGGCGACGGCTCCCGGACTGCCCGCCAACACACTGCCCGCGATCCTGGTGGACGGCTCGGACCACGCCGCGTACAGCCCGGAAGAACTCACCGACGCGGACCGCGCCCGGCCGCTGCACGCCGAGGACATGGCGTACGTCATCTACACCTCGGGCTCCACCGGCCGCCCCAAGGGCGTCCCCGTCACCCACCACAACGCGACCCGGCTGTTCTCGGCGACCGAGCACTGGTTCGGCTTCGACGAGCAGGATGTGTGGACCCTCTTCCACTCCTACGCCTTCGACTTCTCGGTGTGGGAGTTCTGGGGCGCCCTGCTGCACGGCGGGCGGCTCGTGGTGGTGCCGTATCTGACCGGCCGCGACCCCGCGGACTTCCGCGCCCTGCTGGCCCGCGAGCAGGTCACGGTCCTCAACCAGACACCGTCCGCGTTCTACCAGCTGGCAGCCGCCGACCGCGAGCATCCGGCCAGTGAACTGGCCCTGCGCTACGTCGTGTTCGGCGGTGAGGCCCTCGAACCCGCCCGACTCGCCGACTGGTACGAGCGGCACGCGGACGACACGCCCACCCTGGTCAACATGTACGGCATCACCGAGACCACGGTGCATGTCTCGTACGTCGCCCTCGACCGTGCGGCGGCCGCCGCGAGCACCTCGAGCGGCATCGGCGTCAACATCCCCGACCTGCGCGTCTACGTTCTCGACGAGGAGTTGCGGCCGGTACCGCCGGGTGTCACGGGTGAGATGTACGTCGCCGGGGCAGGTGTCGCCCGCGGCTATCTGGGCCGGCCCGCGCTGACCGCCGAACGGTTCGTCGCTGACCCGTTCGCCGCGTACTTCGGTGAGAGCGGCAGCCGGATGTACCGGTCGGGCGACCTGGCCCGGCGCACCGCCGACGGGCAATTGGAGTACTTCGGGCGCGCCGACCAGCAGGTCAAGATCCGCGGCTTCCGTATCGAGCCGGGCGAGATCGAAGCGGTGCTCGCCGGGCACCCGGACGTGGCCGATGCCGCCGTCGTCGTACGCGAGGACATCCCGGGCAGCAAGCGCCTCGTCGGCTATGCGGTACCGGCCCGCGAGGGCGTGACCGGCGCCGCGCTGCGCGAACACGCCGCGGCAGGGCTGCCCGCCTACATGGTGCCGTCCGCCGTGGTCCTGCTCGACCGGCTGCCGCTCACCGCCAACGGCAAGCTCGACCGCGGGGCCCTGCCGGAGCCGGGTGCGAGCAGCCCGGCCGGCTCCGGGCCCGCGCCGAGTACGCCGCGTACGCCGCTGGAAGAGCTGCTCTGCGGGCTGTTCGCCGAGACGCTGCGACTGCCCCAAGTCGGCGTCGACGACGACTTCTTCGCGCTGGGCGGCGACTCCCTGCTGGCCGTCCGGCTGCTGCGTGCCGTGCGCAAGGAGCACGGCAGCGCGCCCACGGTGGCCGCTCTGTTCGGCGCACCGACGGTGCGCGGTCTTGCTCCGCTCATCGGTGGCACCGGTGGCGGCGCCGGTGATGTCGATGGTGCCGGGCAGGAGATGCCGCCGCTGGTCCGGGCCACCGGGCACGAAGGGCCGCTGCCGCTCTCGGCTCAGCAGCGCGGTCAGTGGTTCCTCAATCGCTTCGACGGCCCCGCTGCCGAGCGGGACGGCGCGCTCTACAGCGTTCCGCTCGCCCTCCATCTCGACGGCACGCTCGACATGGCGGCACTGCGGGCCGCGCTGGGCGATGTGGTGGAGCGGCACGAGGTGCTGCGCACGGTCTTCCGCGAGGGGGCCGACGCGCCGCACCAGGTGGTGCTTCCGTTCGGCGAGGCTGCCCCCGCCCTGCTCGACGGTGGCCGTATCGGCAGAACCGCCTTGCCCGCGGCCCTGCGGGCCGCCGCCACCCGGGGCTTCGACCTGGGCGCTGAGATCCCGCTCCGCGCCCAGCTGTTCCACGTCGGTCCGCAGGCGCATGTGCTGCTGCTCGTGGTGCATCACGTCGCGTGTGACGGCCGGTCCCTCGAGCCGCTCGGCCGGGACCTCTCGCAGGCGTATGCGGCGCGGTGCGCGGGCGTGGCGCCCACGTGGGTGCCGTTGCCGGTGCAGTACGCGGACTTCGCGCTGTGGCAGCGTGCGGTGCTCGGCGATGAAGGCGATGGAAGCAGCCTGGGCGCCCGTCAGCTGGTGTTCTGGCGGGAGGCTCTGGCCGGCCTGCCGGAGCAGCTGGACCTGCCGGTGGACCGGGCCCGCCCGGCCCGACCCACGTTCCGCAGTGGCTCGGTCCCGCTGAACCTGCCGGCCGCCTTGCATGAGCAGATCCGGGGGGTGGCCCGGGAGCACGGGGTCACCTCATTCATGGTGTTGCAGTCGGCGCTGGCCGTGGCGCTGACCCGGTTCGGCGCGGGCACCGACGTCCCGATCGGCACCCCGGTCGCGGGCCGCGCCGACGAAGCCCTCGACGACCTCGTCGGACTCTTCGTGAACACCCTTGTGCTGCGGACGGATACGTCGGGGGATCCGACGTTCGTGGAGTTGCTGGGTCGGGTGCGGGAGACGGATCTGGCGGCGTTCGCGCATCAGGATGTGCCGTTCGAGCGTCTGGTGGAGGAACTGAACCCGTCGCGGTCGCTGGCCCGGCACCCCCTCTTCCAGATCCTCCTCTCCTTCCAGGAAAGCCCCCTTGCCGAGCTCCACATGCCGGGTCTGACCGCCCGCATGGAAGAGATCGACTCCGGTTCCGCCACCTTCGACCTGGTCGTCGACGTGGTCGAGCGCTTCGGTGCCGAGGGAGCCGCGGCCGGGCTCGAAGGCAGCGTGCAGTTCTCGCTGGACCTGTTCGACCGGGTGACGGTGGAGCGGTTGGTGGGGGTGTTGGTGCGGGTGGTGGAGGCGTTGGTCTCTGATCCGGGTGTGCGGGTGGGTGCGGTGGAGGTGTTGTCGCGGGTTGAGCGTGGGCTGGTGCTGGGGGAGTGGGTCGATACGTCGCGTGAGGTGGCGGGGTTGGCTTTGCCGGGGCTGGTTGAGGCTCAGGTGGTTCGGACGCCGGGTGCGGAGGCGGTCGTTTTCGGTGAGGTCTCGCTGTCGTATGGGGAGTTGAATCGGCGGGCGAATCGGCTGGCGCGGTATCTGATCGGCCGGGGTGTGGGGCCGGAGGGGTTTGTGGCTCTGGCGTTGCCGCGGTCGGTGGAGATGGTGGTGGCGTGGCTGGCGGTGTTGAAGACGGGTGCGGCGTATCTGCCGGTGGACCCGGGGTATCCGGCTGACCGGATCGCCTACATGCTCGAAGATGGACAGCCGATGGTGGTGCTGACCACGGCCGCGGTTGCCGGGCAGGTCGCCGACACCGGTACCGAGGTACCGCTTGTGGTTCTCGACGACCCTGAGACCTCGGCCTTGCTGAGTAGCCACGCTGACCACGACGTTCTCGATGAGGAGCGGGCTCAGCCGCTGTTGTTGTCGCATCCGGCGTATGTGATTTATACGTCGGGGTCGACGGGTCGGCCCAAGGGTGTGGTGGTTTCGCATCGGGGTGTGGCGAG
>NZ_JBFALJ010000035.1:0-95015 GCF_040660195.1 Streptomyces sp. NPDC050147
CTCCGCCAGATCCAGTACCGCAGCAACCTCATCGACGGATGCCTCGCCGAAACCGGCCTCATCTTGACGACATCACGCCAACAAGGTCAGTAGTGGGGAATGCACGGCGCAGGCGCCTGCGAAGAGACGGCCGGTTGAGCGGGCAGCGGCGCGGGGGGCGCCGGCTACCGGCGCCCCTCCACCTCTTCCGCGGTGCTCGAAGGGGCCCCGAGCAGCTGACCGGGGTTGCGCACACCGGACAGCCAGGACCGCCAGGAGCGCCACGTTCAGGCCGAGCCAGTCGAGCCGGGCCGCGCTGCGGCGGTCCCGTCCACGACCGAGAGCAGGTCCACGACGAAGATCAGCGTCGAGCCCGGGGGGATCAACGCAGAGGGTGACTGCCTGCCATAACCGAGACGCGGGGGGACGATGATCTCGCGTCGGCCGCCGACCTTCATGCCCCGCACTCCCCGGTCCCAGCCCTTGATGGCCCTGCCACCGCCGACGGCGAACTTGAACGGCCGATCCTGCTCCCAGGAGGAGTCGAACTCCCTTCCGGACGCGAAAGTGACTCCTACGTAGTGAACGCGGACGACCGTGCCTGGCCGGGCTTCGGCTCCGTCCCCCACCACGAGGTCCCGGATCGTCAGCTCGGAGGGCGCGTCACCCTCTGGAACCTTGATGGTGGGCTTCGTCAGTTCGCTCATCACGGTCCCATCGTTCGCCACCGGAGTCCCTCTCACGGGCCGCCCGGCCACATGGACATTCCATGCGCCAGGCGATCACGCTACCGGCAATGCCCGTGCTCCGAGGTGACCCCGATGTCACTTCCAGGGGAGACGCCGGCCCGGCGGGCAGGCCGGCCTGCTGGCCGCGTTCCGGCCAGAGGGTGACCCGGCCCGGTGGCCGACGGCTGGATCGCAGGGCCGGGCGCCGTCTTGACGGGTGGCCTGCCGTGCAGACGAGCAAGGATCGGCGATTCGGCCCCCTTTACCGCAATGATGGCGTGATTGAACCGCTATTTCCCTTGATTACCGGCCACGTTGCATAAGGAATGGATGACCGTAAGTGCCTGTTACGGGACGAGTGGGAGGCATTTAGGGTGAAGGTGCTCGATCGGAACGGACATCCGCATACCCGCCCTCATCTGGAGAATTCCATGGCACTTCTGCCCGACGGCGAGTACCTGATCAAGAACCCCGAGACGGACCTCTACATCGACCTGTTCAACGGCAGCCCCGAGCAGAACACCCCGATTGTGGGTCTCCCGCTGACCAAGGAGCCCAACCAGAAGTGGAAGATCACCACCTCCAACGGCATCAACGAGTTCATCATCAAGAGCTCGGTGAGCGGCGAGGCCTTCCTGGGTCTGAGCGTCATCAGGATCTTCCCGCCGAGGATCGCGGCCGAGCCGATCCCCGTCCGCTGGTCGATCGAGCCGGTGGGCGATGGCCAGTACCGGGTCGCGTTCCCGTTCGCGGACGGTGTGGTCTCCCTGCCCGAGGGCCGTCCGGGCACCCAGCTGTTCAACGAGCCGTTCCACGGCAGCCCGATGCAGTTCTGGCAGTTCATCCAGGCCTGACCGGCTTGATCGACCCTTGAGGTATGGCGCGGGCACGCCCCCAACCGGGCGGCGTGACCGCGCCGTTCGCCTGCGCCGACCGACGCGTGCTGATCCTGCCGATATGCGCCACGCCACTCGGTTACCGCGTCGCGGTGGCCAGCGCCGTGCGGATGGCGTCCTCGCCGGCCGGTTGACCCATCTCGTTCGAGGTCGGCCCGTACGGAGTCCCCCACACCGGCGTGTCCGTCGCCTGCCGCCAGCTATGGGCCAGCGATCCCGCGTCCACCACGCTGTACCCGATGGATTCGATGAATTCGGTCACCGCCGCCTTCGCCGGAGCGGAGTCTCCGGCGATCGGCAGGTAGGAACGGTCGGCCGTCCCCGCGGGGCGGGCGAGGGACAGCAGGTGCTTGAAGAAGATGTTGTTGAACGCTTTCACGAGCAGGGCGTCCGGGAGGTAACGCAGCAGCAGCTCGCTCGACGTGAGCGACTTGCTGTCGAGTTCGGGGATATGCCCGTCACGCTGGGGGCCGTAGTTGCACGTGTCGATGACCGTCTTCCCTGCCAGCGGCGCGGCGGGCAAGTCGGGGAAGGCGTTGACCGGCACCGTGACCACGATGATGTCACCGGCCGCCGCGGCCTCCCCGCTCGTCGCCGCGGATGCCCGCGGCCCCAGTTCCGCGACCGCGTCCGCGAGCGTTTCGGGACCGCGCGAGTTGCTGAGCACGACCTGGTGCCCGGCCGCGACGGCGAGCCGCGCGAGGGTACTGCCGATGTATCCGCTTCCGATGAATCCCACAGTCGTCATATTCTCAGCGTCCTCGAGCAGAGCTGAACCCTTGCCATTCGCCGGGCTCGTTGCGATTCGCGTCCCTGTTGTGATTCGGGCCCCTGTTGCAATCGAGGGTCCCTGCCGTCAGCCGGCGGGGAAGTAATGGCCGTTGTCCAGATCGGCGAGCAGGCCGGGCTGAGCGGGTTCCCAGCCGAGGGTTTGCCGAGTGATGAGATTGGACGCCGGGTAGTTCTGCGTGACTATGTTCGCGAGGAACCCGAAGTATCCCGGCACCATCAGTACGTCCGCGGGAATACTCACGACGGGCAGGCCCAGACGGCCGCCCATGGCCTCGGCGATCTCGCGGAACGGGATGGCCCCGTCCCCGACCGCGTGCCAGTACTTGCCGGCCGGGCCCTTCTCCAGCGCCAAGCGGAACAAGGAGCCGACATCGCGGGTGTGCACGGCGTTCCACAGGTTCGCGCCGTCTCCGGGGTAGCCGACGACGCCCTTCTCCTTCGCGAGCGCGATCAGCGTGGGGAGGAAGCCGGTACGGTCGCTCGTGCTGTGCGCGATGTTGGCAATCCGCACGACCGAAGACCGCACTCCCTGCTCGGCGAGGCCGATCACGGCGGTTTCCACGACGTTACGAGCCCGCAGGGTGCCCTTGTACGCATCGCCGCCGGGAAGGGCCGGGTCCTCCTCGGTGGCCGGCCGGCCCAGGTGCTGACCGGGCGAGCCAATGCTCCCGGCTGCGACCAGCGGCTTTCCGGTTCCCGCCAGTGCCTCGCCGTACGCGAGTACGACCGAGAGCTCCGCGGCGGCCACGGCGTCGATCCCGCCGGACGGAAGCAGGTCTTGCCTGTGCGCGACGTGGATGACGCCGTCGGAGTCCGCGGCCGCCTCCTTGAGCCCGTCGAGATCCTGGAGGTCGCCGCGGCGCACCTTCGCGCCGAGCGCGGACAGCGCCGCCGCGGCCGTGTCCGATCGGGCCAGGCCGGTGACCTCGTGCCCGGCGGCGATGAGCTCGGGGACGATGTTCGAACCGGAATGGCCGGTCCCGCCAGTGACGAAAACGCGCATGTTACTGGTCCTTGTGATTGATGTGGCGCGAGAAGTGGTGGTGTGGACGCGCTCAGGCAGAAGTGTTGACGCCGAGGGTGAAGTTGAAGCTCCCCGCGCCATAGCGGCCCAGGCCGATCATCACCAGGCCCGTTCCCTCCAGCCAGCGCGCCATTCCCAGGGGGCCGGTGTCCATCGGCCGCAGCCCGAGGCTCTTGATGAATGCCGACACAGTCGCCTTGGCCTCGGCGTCGTCGCCGGCGATGAGCACGTCCAGCGGGTTGCCCTGCGCCAGCATGTGACCGAAGACGGTGTTGAAGGCCTTCACGACGTGCGCGCCTGCGGGGGCGACCTTGGCGATCTCCTGCGCGCCGGAACTGCCGTCGGGGGTGACAAGGCTCTGGGAATCGGGGGAGACGGGGTTGGTGACGTCGATGATGACCTTGCCGTGCAGTGCGTCCCCGTACTCGCTCACCACCGCCGCCGCGCCGGCGTACGGCACGGCGAGAATCACGATGTCCCCGGTCGGGGCGGCGCCGGCCGCTCCGACAGTGGCGCCGCCGAGCGCGGCCGCCCATTCCTTGGCCTTGGCCGGGTCACGGCCGATGATCTCCACTGCGTTGCCGCCGGCGAGTGCCCGCTCGGCCAGGGCGCCGGCCATGTTCCCCAAGCCGATAATGCTGATGCTGCTCATTGGTGTGCCTGCTCTCTGGTGCTGAATAGGACGCCGTGCCTACCCCGTCGTTGTCACGGTCGCGTCGTCGGCGCCGTCGAATGACGCGACGGACGGCGCTCAATTCCGGATGTGCTCATTCTGGGCCTGAGCCCTGCCATCAAGTTCCGATGTCGAATTCGCGTGCCGAATTACTGCGGCCCCGCTGGGTACCAATTCAGGTTGTCATCGGCCGGAGTTGGTGTCCAAGACCTCTTTTAGCCGTGGTGATACCTTGCAGGCATCACCGGACCGGGAGGCGCCATGGATCTGGACCTGCGCAAACTGCGTTACTTCGTTGCCGTGGCCGACCAGTTGCACTTCAGCCGCGCCGCCGATGAGCTACATATCGCGCAGCCGGTGCTCAGCCGGCAGATCCGCGCACTCGAGCAGGATCTCGGCGCCTCGCTGTTCACCAGGGATCGCCACGGCGTAGCGCTGACCGACGCGGGCCGACAACTGCTGGCCGACGCCGGCCCGTTGCTCGCCTCGACCCATGCGGTCCGCCGCCGGGTGACCGCGGCCGCCCGCGGCGACCGGCGGCTGATGGTCGGTTTCCGGGCCGGCATCCCGGTCATCCCGGCGGCGCGGGCGTTCGAGGGCCGGCACCCGGACGTGGTCGTGGACGTGCAGCGGATCGAAGGGGACGACCAGGCTGCGATGCTGCTCGACGGCCGCATCGACGTCGGCTATGTACGGCTGCCCATCGACGAGGCCGGTCTGCGCGTCACTCCGCTGTACACCGAGCCGCGGGTAGCGGTACTGCCCGCCGGACACCGGTTGGCCGGCAAGGAGGAGCTCACCGAGGCCGACTTGGCCGGCGAACCGCTGGTCTGGCACGGTGACCCGAGCACGCAGCCCACCAAGCGCCCGCACCCTGATGCCGGGTACCCGGTGCGCGGGGTGGACGAGACGCTCGAGCATGTCGCGGCCGGACGGGGCATCTCCTTCCTGGCCCGTTCGGCGTCCGTGTTCTTCTCGCATCCAGACGTCGTCTATGTGCCCATCCCGGAACTGGCGCCCGACCAGGTGTGCCTCGCGGTGGCGGCATCGCACACCTCGCTGGTAGTGGATGACTTCGTCACCGCGGCTCAGTCGACGGCCGAGATCACGGCAGAGTGTGGGAACTATGAGATGTGGCAGCGTGGAGGCGAGGCCGCCGCAAGGCACGCTTGAGCAGTTCGGCCCGACCCCGGTCATCATGCGCTGAAGAGTGAAAGGGCCTGAGTGGCCTGAACGGCCATACGAAATGGTGCTGTTGCGGCTGACCTCTGAGCACTCCGAGGCGATGCTCACCCCCGCCTCGATCACGCTCAGGACCCGCAGACTCACCCGGCCCGCCGTCCAGCCCAACCCATCCCTGCTCCGATGCTTGCCGGGTCAGTGCATGACACCGGCCAAGCCTGGTGCCGGCATGTTTGCCCGGGTCATGCCCCCAGATCCTCCGTCACGGGCAGGCACTCGGCGAGCAGGTCGACGACGTCGCGCCAGGCTCGCTGCGCGTGCTGTGGGTGGTAGCCGACGCCGGGGACAGTGGGGTGGTCGACCGGCGGATGGTGGAAGGCGTGCAAGGCGCCGCCGTAGACCGTGAGGCGCCAGTCGACGCCCGCGTCCTGCATCTCAGTGGTGAACGCGTCCCGTTGCGCGGGCGGCATGATCGGGTCTTCCGACCCGACCCCGGCCCACACCGGGCAGCGAATGCGTGCTGCCTCGCCCGGTCGACCCGTGGTAGTTGCGTTGACTGTGCCGATCGCACGCAGGTTGGCGCCGTCGCGCCCGAGTTCCAGCCCGACGGCGCCCCCGGTGCCGTAGCCGACGGCGGCGATCCGGTCGGGGTCGGTCCGCGGTTCGGTGCGCAACACGTCGAGCGCCGCATGGCCGATGCCCCGCATCCGGTCGGGATCAGCGAGCAGTGGCATGCAACGGGCCAGCATCTCTTGGGGGTCGCTCAAATAGCGCCCGCCGTGAAGGTCGAAGGCCAGCGCTACATACCCCAGCTCGGCGAGTGCATCGGCCCGGCGGCGCTCGACGTCGCTGAGCCCCGTGCCCTCTGGTCCGAGCAGCACCGCGGGTCGGCGGTCGACACCGGCCGGGAGCGCGAGGTGCCCGATCATCGTCAGACCGTCGGCCGGATACTCGACCGTACGCGTCGTAATCGTCGTCATGAGACGGGACTGTAGTGATCGTCGAGCCCGGTCCGGCCGCTGTTCTGCCGTTGGCAGAGCAGCGCGGGTATCCCCCTGAGATACGGCGAGGGCTCACAAGAACGGTCACAAACCTCGTCCTCGCGGCAGCTATACATCCCGTTGCCCCTTTGACCCGCAACTTCAGAACCTCTGTCAGCTGCGTACGAGTTCTTCACGCGCCACCGCGTACGGACGTACGTGATCAGCCGTCTGTTCGAACCGGCGGCGCGTCAGCGCCCTGGGCGGAGACGACGGCCTCGCACTCCCGCGACCTTCGAGGGTCGCCCTTCTCCCTGGCGGCTTCTGCCGCGGCGTTCAACAGGCGGGCGGGGCGGCCAGTTCCGTAAAGGCCTGCAATGCAAGGGGCCGGGCCGCTGGTACCGCGTACGAGCGGGTGCAGTCGCGTGACCGGTGCGCGTCCAGCCCGGCTGCGGAGTGCCAGGTCAACTCGGCACTTCCTCCCGTCGCCGGTCATCGCCGGCTGTGGCGGGGATGGCGTTGTCGATGAGGACGGCGGCGATGGCGGCTGCGGTGGGGAAGGCGTCGGCGTCGAGGACCCGGGTGCGGGCCGCGGCGCCGTCGATGAGCAGCGCGAGCTGCTCGCCGAGTTGTTCAGGGGCGGCGGCGCCGGCTTCGCGGGCGGTGTCGGCGAGACGCGCGGCGACGGCCTTCTTGTAGTCGCGTGCGTACCGGGATGCGGGGTGCTGGGAGTCGTGGAGTTCGACGGCGGCGGCGATGTACGGGCACAGGGGAGTGGTGGGAGGGATGTCGAAGGCGGCGAGGAGGCGTTCACGGGGCGTGAGGTCGGTGCGGTCGAACACGCCGGACAGCACGGAGGGGTCGAACCCGCGCAGGTACTCGGCGACGAGTTCGTCCTTGCCGCCGAAGTGCTGGTAGGCCGTCCGCTTGGACACCTCGGCCGCCGCGCAGAGCTGGTCCATGCCGGTGCGGTTGATGCCCTGCTCGCGGAACAGCTGCTGGGACGCGCTGAGGATGCGCTCGCGGGCGCCCCGGCCGCGGCGGCGGCCCGTGGGGCCCTTCTCCAACTCCGTCATGGGCTCAGCGTACCGCAGCCGGGTAACGACCGGTGTACATAGCTTGCGTCCCGGCTGTCCGCCCCGTACGTTAAGCACACAGGGCGGTGTACTTAGCATCGTCACCCCAGGTACACACGGCACCAACGACCCAAGGGAATGACCATGGGAAAGCTTGACGGCAAGGTCGCGGTCATCACCGGCGGCACCACCGGCATGGCGCTGGCCGGCGCGAAGCTGTTCGTCGACGAGGGGGCGCACGTCTTCATCACCGGCCGCCGACAGGACGCCCTGGACGAGGCCGTGAAGCAGATCGGCCGCAACGTCACCGGCGTCCAGGGCGACGCCGCCGATCTGGACGACTTGGACCGCCTGTACGACACGGTCAAGCGGGAGAAGGGCAGCCTGGACGTGCTGTGGGCCAGCGCCGGCGGCGGCGAGCCCGCCCCCCTCGGCGAGATCACTGAGGCTCAGTTCGACACCTGGTTCGGCCTCAACGCCCGCGGCACCCTGTTCACCGTCCAGAAGGCCCTCCCGCTCTTCAACGACGGCGGCTCCATCCTCATGACCGGCTCCAACGCCTCCCTCGGCGCCTTCCCCGGCTGGAGCGTCTACGCCGGCAGCAAGGCCGTCCAGCAGGCGTGGGCCCGAACCTGGCTCAACGAACTCAAGGACCGCCGCATCCGTGTCAACGTCCTGACCCCCGGCCAGGTCGCCACCGCCAAGCAGGCAGAACTCTTCGACGAGGCCACCAAGCGTCAGTTCGAGTCCCTCATCCCCCGCGGAAAGATGGGCCGCCCCGACGAAATAGCCACCGCCGCCCTCTTCCTCGCCTCCGACGACTCCAGCTACGTCAACGGCATGGAACTCGTCGCCGACGGCGGCACCACCGCCGTCTGAACCGAACAACACACAACTAGGGCAACCAGGGACAGGACACCTCATGAGCAGCATCAGCATTATCGGCACCGGGAACATGGCCCGCACCATCGGCGCGCGGGCGGTGGCGGGCGGCAACACCGTCGAGGTCATGGGCCGCGATCAGTCCAAGGCCGCCGACCTGGCCAAGGCTCTCGGCGGCGGCGCCACGACAGGAGAATGGGGCACTGCCCCGGCCGGGGACATCGTCATCGTGGCCCTGCTGCACGACGGCGTCGTGCCGGTCGTCGTCCAGTACGGAGACGCACTCGCGGGCAAGGTCATCGTCGACATCAGCAACCCCTTCAATTCCACGTTCGACGGGCTGGCCCACCGCGAGGAGACTTCCATCGCGCAGGAAGTCGCCAAGGCCGCCCCGGCCGGCGCCAGCGTGGTGAAGGCGTTCAACACCGTCTTCCGCCATGTCCTGGAGAAGGGCCGACCCGACGTCTTTATCGCCGGCGACGACGCGCAGGCCAAGGCTAGTGTCGAGGCGTTCGTCGAGAGCCTCGGGCTGCGCCCGCTGGACGTCGGCGGCCTGAAGATGGCGCACTGGCTGGAAGGGGCGGGTGTGGTCACGGTGGGCCTGGCCAACCACGGGGTGGGGAACTTGGACTTCGCCCTCAGCATCACCCGACTTCCCGTCTGAAACTGACGGTTGGCGAATCACCGTAAGGACTCGTCACGTGAGGCCGTGACGAGTCGGCGGGGTAGCCGTGGGGAGCCGGAGGGGTGGCCGTCCGTCCTGCACGTCCTTCTCGAAAACGAAGGTCACTCCGTCAGGTCGATGGCTGCTCCGTTCAGTCGTGCTTTGGTCGCCTCCAGTCCCCGGTCCACCGAACGCCAGTTTGCGAAGACGGTTGAGGTTCGCGCGTCGTTGCTTCCAGCCTTCGGGCGAACCCAGTTGGGTGCCGGTTGGGTGTAGCTCGTCTGCGGGGAGATGCCTGAGTTCTGCCACCGACCCTCGGTAGCCAGACAGGCACCTGCGCCTTGGTGTGGGGCGCGCCTAATCGAGTACCGGTGGTCCTGCCTCGATGCGCCGCAGCACCGGAGCCAGGCAGTCCACATCAGGGCCAGGGTCGAGTTGCCTTTCGTCCCACCAGGTAGCGCCCGCGTCGCGCAGCGGGCCGATCACATCCTTGGCCTTGGCAGCGTCCGCCGGAGTGGCGCCGCCGACCACGAGGTCGAAGGGGCGCTGGGTGTCGCCTTCACGATGACCGCGCACATAGGTGATCAACTCCCGCACGTCCTCGCGCTCCGGCGGGTATCCATGCAGGGCGTTCTTGAACAGAGGCACCGCGCCGTCCCACCGCGCGGCCCGACGCATGGGCGGACGGTTCGGCCAGAACCCCCCGATCCACACCGGCGGCCGGGGCCGCTGCACGGTGGCGGGCTGCAGGCTCACGTTCCGCGCCCGGTAGTGCCGACCGTGATGGTCGACGGCCTCGCCCGTCCAGAACCGCCCGAGCAGCTCCAGCCCTTCGTCCAGTCGCTCGGCGAGCACACGTGGATCCGTGGAGTCACCGAAGCTGCCGTACTCGTCCTCGACCGGCCCACCCAGCCCCGCGGCGAAGACGACCCTGCCTCCGCTGAGGTTGTCCAAGGTGGCTACTTGCCGCGCGAGTTGCTGCGGCCGATAACGAGCCACCGGAGTGAGCAGCGTTCCCACCCGGATCCGTGACGTCGCGAGCGCGGCCGCGGTCAGCAGCATCCACGCGTCCCCGAAGGGCCGCCCCGAGTACCCCCGGTAATGGACGTGATCCCAGACGAAGAGCCCGTCCCACCCGGACTCCTCGGCCGCCGCCGCTACGGTTGCCACGTTTCGGGGGTCGGCGAAGTCACCGAAGTTCGGGATATTGATCGAGAAGCGCATCAAGGCATCGTGGGCCACTCCACCTCTCCAGGCAACGGATTATGCGCGGCCACACTGTGGAATCCATCGGTGCCTCCGGCTGCGGGATGAACAGCCACGCGGACTTGTCCGCCATGCCGCACAGACACTGTCCATCGTTGCGGCGGTCCACCAGGCACTGCAGCAGCGTCCGGGATCGCTCGGACAGGGGCCGTGTGATCCCTTCCAGCAGGTCCGGCCGGTCAGCAGTTCAGCGAGCCTGGGCGCGGTGTCAGCTCCCACACGTCATCCCTGCCAGGCGTCGGCCGCCGAAGGGGCCAGTGCGCTGGCCTGGGCGTGGCCCGCGCGGGCGGCAGCTGGTCGGCGCGTGTCGTCCGTCATATTGCGGCCCATGATGCGGCGCGCAGCGCGGTCCGGCGACAGCAAGGTGACGCGCGCCCCCTCGTCGGACAGTTCCGCGGCCTGCTGCGAGGCGCTCGGATGCGGCCCGACTGCCTGGGGGAGCGGCACAATCGCCAGCACCCGGCGATATCCGCGTGCAAGCTGGAGGTTGGCAGTCGAACGACTGCCACCATCAATCCAGCGCCTACCCGCTACGGAAACTGGTGGCCATACGACGGGCACGGCGCAGCTCGCCGCGACCGCTTCGAGGAGGGTCACTCCCGAGTGCGAGTCGAACAGCTTGAGTTGTCCGGTCTGCGCGTCGACCGCGGTGATCCGCAGCTCCCGCTCGGGCCAGTCACGGACGTCGCCCAGAAGCGGGCCGATCGTATCGAAGTCGTCCGACTCTGGACCGGTCCGGGCGCGTAGCGCTGTCCGGGCGAGGCGTTCGATGGACCGCTGGGGATCGCGGGATCCGAGCGCCGCCCAGAGGAAGCGCGCCGTCTGACGCGCCGTCACCGGCAGACGGACCGCGTCTGCTCCGGAGAGTTGGCGCTCGTACAAATCTGCAGCCGGGACGCCGGCCAGGAGCCGGGATCCGAAGACGGCACCACCGGAGGTGCCGATCACGACGTCGGCGCCGCGGAGATCGATCCCAGCCTCGGTGAACCCGGCTAGGGCCCCCGCCAACCAGGCTCCCCCCACCGGTCCGCCGCCTCCGAGCACGAGTGCGGTGTCGGACACGCTTCTCCCCCCCCATGAACGACCGCGGACGTCGCGCCCGCAGGAGAACGAACCGGAGAGTAATCCCCGGTTCCTCGCTCGACGATAGCAGCCGTTCTGGGGAGTACTCCCCAGAACGTGGGGTGGGAAGAGGGAGAGAGGAGGGAGGCATGATGGGCGCCCGTCCCCGGTGGAGCGCCGCGCTGCGCTGCGCGACCGGAAGCTGAGGTGACCCGCCGCCTAATCCGCCGCTTCAGGGAGGACGACGACGGCCCCTCCGCCGGGCGGCAGCGCCGCCGCGCCGAGGCCCGCAGCCGCCTGGAGGCCCTGATGGAGAAGGAGCGTGAGGTCCTGATCCCTCTGAGCGGCGGCCTGTCCGACACCGGCGTCGCCGCGGCCCTGCACGTGAGCGAGGCCACCGCGAAGACCCACCTCAGCTGGGTCCAATCGAAGCTCTCCCTCACCAACTGGGCCCAGGCGGCGACCCTGGCGCACCATGCGGGGCTCGTGAAGTAGGGACTTCTTCGGCCATCCAGCGATAGCGGTGTCCCCGGCGGGCTCTTTGGTGCTCGTCTGCCACCGCGTCCTGTTCGACGGATTCCTCAAGGGCGTCAAGCTCTCCGACTCCTGGCTCAGCATCCGCGCTGGCTCTCCAGCACGAGGACGGCCTGGTGCCCAGCGACGACCAGAACGTGCACGACCATCCGTCCTGGCGCTTCGACGATCAGCAGCATCCCATGCGCGCCCCCTCCCGCAAGGCCGCTGGTCCAGGAGACCGAATCGAAAGTGGCATCCACAGGCCAGCGCGCAGGCAAGGCACCACGGGACTACCTCGGGCGGCTCGTCATCACCTTCCGAGCCAGCCTCGGCTTCACCGCGAACGGGTCCTCGGACGATGCCCGGGTACGAGACCTCGGGCCGGTTCCGGTTTGACGTAGAGCAAGATTTACCCGGTGATGTGGGCAGCGGACGTGAGCACCGATGGTGCCGATGTGTGGTACGAGCGGCTGGGTTGGGCGTACGGGCTGATAGCAAGTGATCCGGCTGAGCGGGCTGAGGCGCTTCGTCGTCTGGCTGTGGCAGAGAGGAACACCCAGGACGCGTGGGATCGGTTCACCAAGACGTGGCGACGGAGGTTCTCGCTGGGGCGGATGGCGGCGAGCAGGAACTACGAGAAGGTTCGGCGGTATTCGCTGCCCGACGGGTTGTGGGACCGGCCGGCCGGTTCAGACATCGTCACCTGGCCGGGTCTTCCCTATGTGCTGCTCTTCCTGGAGTGGGAGGCCAGATATCCGCAGGAGTGGACACGGCACGCCAAGGCATGGGGCGCGAAGGAGAGCCTTCTTCGCGATGTGGCTGTCGCTCACCACGATGAGACAGTCAGAACCAAGCTTGTGGACCTGATCGAGATCGTTGTCCAGCGGCCTTACCGCTGCAAGGATCGCGAGTACGTGCGGGTGGCCCGGGCTGTGGACAGTGACGACCTGCGCGGCAGGCTTGAAACGGCCGCCCGTTCGGACAACCCCTGGGCGCGGCGCCATGCCGGGTATGTGCTCTGGCTCCTGGACCACCCGGAGGTGCCGAATACGCGTCACGTCTGGCGGATCTGGCTGGCGTCCGCGTTCAGCGAGTAAGCGCTGGCTGGAACCAACCGAGGGGGCGGGTCGAAGGGTTGGTGTGACGGTCCTCGAGGGTACTCACGCTGCTCAGGCTGGTGCTCCCGGAGTTCTGCGAGAAGTGCCCAGGGTGTTGGCGGCGGCAGCCTGGCGTGGAGGGCATGGGCCATTGGCGACGCGGGGGAGCGGGCCAGGGCCCCGGCGTCCCGCCGACAACCATGCACGAGGTCGCTTGAGGTACGTACGACGGCGGCGGGTCCGGGCGTGTGTCACCACGCATCTGGGCCTGCCGTCGTCCTCATCGTCGCCGCGCGCGTGCGATTCAGGTTTGCGTCATCGGATGGATCGTCTTCGCGGGCAGCTTCAAGCCGCTGCAGCCGTGGGTACGGCTCTGCTCGGCGGCGAACTTCAGGAGCAGGGGCCGCAGTTGGGCGCCCGTCACGTATCGCTCCGAGAGGTCGTTGGCCCGGGGGACGGTGTGGGCCCGGAAGCTGGCGGCCTCGCCGTCGCACTGGGCGGTGGCGCGTCCCAGGGCCTCGGCCATCAGCGGGCCCTGGACGCTGCGGTCGGACGGATAGTCGACGTTGGCGGCGAGCAGCGTCTCGAACGGCTCGTCGGTCCAGTCGCCGTACCAGCCGGAGAACTCGACGACCGGCGCACCGCCCTTGCCCTTCGCGGGGTCGACCAGGGCGCAGCTGGTGATCGGCATGTCACCGGCCGAGCGCTCAGCGAACTCCCAGGGCCTGCCCGACGGGTTCCTCGGCAGCTGGACATCGGCCAGCCAGCCGCACTCCTTCGTCCCTGCGGCCTCAGGCAATGGGCGGCTCTCCAGCTCGGCCGCGCGCTCGGGCAACGGCAGCCGCTTCGCCCCGCAACCGGACGTCTCTGAGGCCGCGTTGGCGGCGGACGCGGCGATGCGCAGGGGGGCGGGACTGGGCTCACCGCTGGTCCTGGGACCGATGACTCTGGTCAGTAGCCGCCGCGGGCGGCCGAGTTCGTCACGCCCGAGCTTGGGGCACTTCTGCAGGATCACGGGGCCGAACTGGTCCGCGAAGCCGGGGGTTCCGTCGGGAAGTACATAGTTCGGCTCCACCGGAATGGTGAAGGACATGTCAAGCTCGCGACCGATCCCGGCGTCATCCGACATCACCTCGACGGAGAGGGCCACGCCCTGCTCTCCCACCAGGAAGTGCATACGGCACGGACCGTCGCGACGCGGCTGCGTGAGCAGAACGCCTTGCCACCGTCTGTGTGGTCGTAGGTGGCCGGGGAAGCGGGCGACGAGCCACGCGGCGCGCCAACGCGGCGCGGCCTGACGCGACCTGGACTATTCGCTGCGCGCGAACCTGCGTTCGAGCGCATGGAGCAGGCGTACGTACGGACTCCAGCGGGCCGGGCGTGTCAGCGTGCCCGTGCAGGCGAGCTCGGCGCGGTCCAGGCTGTCCTCCAGGCAGGCGTCGTGCATCGGGCGATAGGCCACGGGCCAGGTCAGGCGCGCCAGACCGCTGGTCTTCATCGCGAGGGTGTGCCGCAACGCGGTGCGTTCTTCATCGACGGGCAGCACCGTGAACTCGTGGAAGCCGTGAAACCCTCGCGGCCCGCTGAAGGTGAAGCGGACCCAGGTCCCGGGCACGTACGCGGTGACCGTGTAGCGGACCGGGCCGTGGCCGCCCGTCGCGCCGACCGCCAGTGGACGGTCGAACTCCATTGCGGTCCATGTGGGGTGCGGCCAGAGCCGGTCCGTCACGCCGCCGGACAGGCTGTCGATGAGCGCGCCCACCTCACTCCCCTTGGTGGCCAGCAGGCGCTCGTGCACGTTGTAGACGCCCATGCGTCCTCCCCCTCAAATCTATTAGAGGCCAGTCTCTAATAATGTGGAGGGTACTCTCTTATTCATGGCGAGACCACCCCGCTTCGACACCGCCCAGATCCTCGACGCCGCCGTCCGGCTGGCCGCCTCTGCCGGGCCGGCAGGCGTGACCATGTCCGCCGTCGCCCAGGCGATCAGCGCACCGAGCGGGTCCATGTACCACCGCTTCCCCGGCCGTACGGCACTGCTCGCCGAGGTGTGGCTGCGTACCGTGGAGCGTTTCCAGGAGGGGTACTTCGCCGCGCTGGGCAGCGCCTCCGACCCGCGCCGGGCAGCACGCGCGGCCGCCCGGCATGTCGTCTCCTGGAGTCGCGCCCACCCACAAGAGGCCTCGCTCCTCCTCTACGGCGCTGAGGAGTTCGGCCGCGCCGACTGGTCCGAGGAACACAAGGAGCGCGCCGACCTGGGCAACCAGCGCGTGTTCGGCGCCCTCGACTCCCTCATCGAAGCCCTCGGCGCGGCGGGCCCCCAAGACCATGAGCGCATCACCCTGGCCCTCATCGACCTGCCGCTGTCCCTGGTCCGCCGCCATCTGCGCGCCGGGCAGCCGCTCCCGCCGCACGCGGAGGACCTCACCGAGGAATGCGTGGCGGCTCTGTTGGCTGCCGCCCAGCCCCGTGGCCGCGGGGACCGGTAGGCCTTCGCCTCACCACCAGCCACACCACACCTCCACCTGAATCAGCCACCCGCGAAGTGATGGAACGCAGGTCGGGCACCCGCGGCGCCACGCATGAGCCGAGGGAGCCCGACCCGCCCCGTGATGCCCCCGACAGAGACGGGGGCCTCAACCTGGGCCCCGGCCTTACAGCTCGGCCGACACCACCGTGCGTGGAGTGCTGTGCCCTTCCGGCGGGGTGACGGTCACCGTCGTGCCCGTCGCCTCGCGCGTCACCTGGTACGCGGCGGCAGGGCGGCCGGCGTGGTCGGGGACGGTGACCGTCACCTGGTGTGCGTCGGGGGTGACGAGCAGGGTGAGGCCGTCGAGCCAGTCCCCGTCGGGACGTTGGGTGTCGGAGCCGAGCGGGAGGACCGCTCCTGGGCGGACGTACAGGGGCAGGCTGTCGAAGCCGTGCCTCTCGCGGCGCCAGGCCGGGCCCTGGACGTGTTCGCCGGTCAGGAGGTGGGTCCAGGTGCCCTCGGGCAGGTAGTACTCGACGTCTCCCTCGGAGGTGAAGACGGGGGCGACCAGCAGGTCGGGGCCGAGCATGTACTGCCGGTCCAGGCCGCGGGCGGTGGGGTCCTCGGGGAACTCGAGGAGCATGGGCCGCATCAGCGGCACGCCGGTGTGGTGTGCTTCGGCCGCGGCGCCGTACAGGTAGGGCATGAGCCGGTGCTTGAGCCGCGTGAACCGCCGTGTCACGTCGACGGCTTCGTCACCGAACTGCCACGGCACCCGGTAGGAGCTGGAGCCGTGCAGGCGGCTGTGGGAGGAGAGCAGGCCGAAGGCGAGCCAGCGTTTGAAGACCGCCGGGTCCGGGGTGCCCTCGAAGCCGCCGATGTCGTGCGACCAGAAGCCGAAGCCCGACAACGACAGTGACAGGCCACCGCGCAGCGACTCCGCCATCGCTCCGAACGACGACCAGCAGTCGCCGCCCCAGTGCACCGGGTACTGCTGGCCGCCCGCCGTCGCCGAACGCGCGAACAGGATGGCCTCGCCCGTGCCACGTTCCTTTTCCAGGAGCTCGAAGACAGTGCGGTTGTACAGGTGCGTGTAGTAGTTGTGCATACGCTCCGGGTCGGAGCCGTCGTGCCACACCACGTCGGTGGGGATGCGCTCGCCGAAGTCGGTCTTGAAGCAGTCCACGCCCTGGTCGAGCAGTACCTTCAGCTTCCCCTGGAACCAGGCGCAGGCCTCGGGATTCGTGAAGTCGACGAGCGCCATGCCCGCCTGCCACAGGTCCCACTGCCAGAGGTCGCCGTTCGCCCGCTTCACCAGATATCCCGCGGCGGCGGCCTCGTCGAACAGGGCGGACTTCTGCGCGATGTACGGGTTGATCCACACGGAGATCTTCAGGCCCCGCCCCTTGAGCCGGGCCAGCATGCCCTCGGGGTCGGGGAAGACATCCGGATCCCACTCGAAGTCCGACCACTGGTACTCGCGCATCCAGAAGCAGTCGAAGTGGAAGACGCTCAGCGGGATGTCCCGCTCGGCCATACCGTCGACGAACGACGTCACCGTCTCCTCGTCGTACTGCGTGGTGAACGAGGTGGTGAGCCACAGTCCGAACGACCACGCCGGCGGCAGCGCCGGGCGGCCGGTGAGCGCGGTGTAGCGGCGCAGGACGTCTTTGGGCGTCGGGCCGGCGACGATGTAGTACTCCAGCGTCTGGTCCTCGACGCTGAACTGCATCTGGCCGACCGCCTCCGAGCCGATCTCGTAGCTCACCTTGCCGGGGTGGTTGACGAACACGCCGTATGCGCCGGTGGGGGAGACGTGCAGGCTGAACGGGACGTTCTTGTACGCCTGTTCGCTGCTCGTGCCGCCGTCGGCCTGCCACATGTCCACGACTTGGCCGTTCTTGACGAACGGCGTGAAGCGCTCGCCCAGGCCGTAGACCTGTTCGCCGACGCCGAGCGCCAGCCGCCCGGCCATGTGGTGCGCGTCGTCGGCGGTGGTGAAGAAGGCCGTGCCCTTGCGGCCCGCCGATGTCATCTCCCTGCCGTCCGTGTCACGGAAGGACAGCGCCCAGGGCGCGGCCTGGTCCAGTCGTGCGGTGAGGGGCCCGCTGATCAGCTCGATGATGTCGCCGTCGCGGCGCACTCGGCCGACTCCGGTGTCGGCGCCCGGCAGGCCGAAGTCCGGGCCGAGGTGGCGTTTGCCCGCCAGGTGTGTGGTGCGGACGCCGATGACGCCCTCGGCGGGGGAGAAGCAGTCGACGGTCAGCAGAGGGGAGTTGAGGGTGTCGCCGCGGCGCTCGACGCGCTTGATCGCGGCGTGGGCGGTGAAGCGGTCGGCTTCGGCTCGGACACTGCGGACCTCGGTCGCGTACGAGGCCTCGACCCCGTCGCGCATGAGCCAGAAGCCGTCGGTGAACTTCATGATCTTCCTCAGGGTGGTGCGGGGGCGGCAGTTCGGGTCGGAGGAGCCGTCGGACTTCCCCTGCCGATGACGACGCTGGTCGGTGGCGTGGAGCCCCTCAAGAGCCCCTCAACTGGCTTGCGATCTTGAAGGGGAAGTAGCTGCGCGTGCCATTTGACCGTACAGAAAACAAAACGGCAAGGGTCCTTCTCTCATGCGATCGCGGAAGCGCTTCGATTCTTGATAGCGCCAGGTAGTGACGCTTTTGCAGGGTGTGAAGTTGGCTCCAGGGTCTAGCGTCGAAGCGCTTGGTGGCGTATTAGTCATGTCAGAAAACAAACTCGCAGCAAAGGGCCGCACCATGTCCGACCGCTTCACCCCCACCCCCGAGGACACGTTCACGTTCGGTCTGTGGACCGTCGGTTGGCGGGGTAACGACCCCTTCGGCGACGCCCCCCGCCCCGCACTCGACCCCGTCGACTCCGTACGCCGGCTCGCCGAACTCGGTGCGTACGGCGTGACGTTCCACGACGATGACCTGATCCCCTTCGGTGCCTCCGACGCCGAGCGGGAGGCCATCGTCAAGCGGTTCCGCGCCGCCCTCGACGAGACCGGGCTCGCCGTACCGATGGCCACCACGAACCTGTTCACGCACCCCGTCTTCAAGGACGGCGGGTTCACCGCCAACGACCGCGACGTACGCCGCTTCGCGCTGCGCAAGACCATCCGCAACATCGACCTGGCGGTGGAACTGGGCGCCACGACGTACGTCGCCTGGGGCGGTCGTGAGGGCGCGGAGTCCGGCGGCGCCAAGGATGTGCGCGCCGCGCTCGACCGGATGAAGGAGGCCTTCGACCTGCTCGGCCAGTACGTCGTCGAGCAGGGCTACGACCTCAGTTTCGCGATCGAACCCAAGCCGAACGAACCGCGCGGCGACATCCTCCTGCCGACCATCGGTCACGCCCTGGCCTTCATCGAGCGCCTGGAGCGCCCCGAACTCGTGGGAGTCAACCCGGAGGTCGGCCACGAGCAGATGGCGGGCCTGAACTTCCCGCACGGCATCGCTCAGGCGCTGTGGGCGGGCAAGCTCTTCCACATCGATCTCAACGGCCAGACCGGCATCAAGTACGACCAGGACCTGCGCTTCGGCGCCGGCGACGTGCGCCAGGCGTTCTGGCTCGTCGACCTTCTCGAGAGCGCCGGCTACCAGGGGCCCCGCCACTTCGACTTCAAGCCGGCGCGCACCGACGGTGTCGACGGCGTGTGGGAGTCCGCGAAGAACTGCATGCGCAACTACCTGATCCTCAAGGAGCGTTCAGCCGCGTTCCGGACCGACCCCCAGGTGCGGCAGGCGCTGCGCGACTCCCGCCTCGACCAGCTCGCACAGCCCACCGCCGCAGCGGGCCTGGCCGAGCTCCTGGCCGACAAGAGCGCGTACGAGGACTACGACGTGAACGCCGCCGCCGAGCGCTCCATGGCCTTCGAACGCCTCGACCAGCTCGCCATGGAGCACCTGCTCGGCGTGCGCTGACCCCCACACCCCGCGATCGAGCCCGTACGGCCGAGGCCGGAGCCGTACCGGGAACTGCGAACACACCCGGCGGGACACGGGCGTCCCGCCGGCCGGCCACCCCTCCCAGGCAAGGGCAACCACCGTGACAGCAGCACACATACCGCAGCGCGCGCGTGTCAGGCGCCGCCGCGACGGTCGGCGGGCGACGGTCCCGCTCACCGTGGTCTCCGCGCTCGTGGCCACCGCGGCGCTCGCCGGCTGCGGCCAGCAGCGCGACGACGACGTCTACACCGTCCTCAACTCGTCGACCGACGACTCGTATCACGGCTGGGACGCCGCCACCCTGTCCCGCTGCAGCAAACGGCTCGGTATCACCATCGAGCAGCAGAGCGTGCCGGCCGCACAGGTCATGACGAAGTCACTGCGCATGGCGTCGTCGAAGTCACTGCCGGACGTCATCCAGTTCGACGCCTCCGAGATGCCGACGTTCGCCGAGGCCGGCGGACTGATCGACCTGCGCACGCTGGGCCTGTCCACCCGGGACATACCGCGGGGCATCGTCGACTTCGGCTCCTACAAGGGCACGTACTACGGGGCCGCGCGCACGGTGAACACGCTCGCCCTGTTCTACAACAAGGACACCTTGAAGAAGGCGGGCCTCCAAGTGCCCACCACGTGGGACGAGATGCGGCGGGCCGCCAAGAAGCTCACCCAGGGCAAGCAGTACGGGATCGCGCTGAGCGCGGGCGGCGCGGAGGACGGCGTCTTCCAGTTCACGCCGTTCATGTGGTCCAACGGCGGGGACGAGTCGCACCTCGCGAGCAAGCAGGTCGCCCAGGCGCTCGACTACTGGAAGGGCCTCATCAAGGACGGCTCCCTGTCCAAGTCGACCGTCAACTGGACCCAGGCCGACGTCAACGACCAGTTCATGGCGGGCAACGCCGCAATGATGATCAACGGTCCGTGGCAGGTCGAGACCCTCAACACCAAGAAGAACCTGGACTGGGGCATCGCCCAGATCCCCGTGCCGAAGGCGGGGGACGACTCCGTCGGACCGCTCGGCGGCGCCGTGCTGACCGTGCCCAAGACGGGTGACAGCGCACGCGAGAAGACCGCCGCGAAGATCATCGGCTGTATGGCAGGAGAGAAGGAGCAGATCACCTACGCGCGCAACAGCTGGATGGTCCCGGCCAACGAGAAGGCCGCCGCCCTCTGGCGCAAGGAAGTGCCCGAACTCGGCGCACTGGCCGACCAGGTGGCCACCGCGCGCTCGCGCACGGCCAAGGTCGGCGCGCGTTGGCCGTCCGTGTCGCTAGCCCTGCAGAGCGCCTTCCAGTCCGCCCTCACCGGGCAGTCCAGCGAGGCCGCGCTCCAGCGCGCCCAGCAGCGCGCCACGAGCGGGGAGTGACGTGACGAACATGACGACCACCACAGCCTCGGCGACCGCGCCCGCCGCCCGCCCGACGACCACCGTCAAGAAGCCGGACCCGGCACGTGCCCGGCGCCGCCGCAGGCTCTCGCAATGGGGCTTCATCGCGCCCGCGGTCATCTTCATGGTGCTCTTCTTCGGCTACCCGCTCGTGCGCAACGTCCTGATGAGCTTCCAGGACTTCTCGCCCTCCACCTTCTTCGACGGCAAGGCCCCCTTCAACGGCACCGACAACTGGAGCAAGGTCTTCCAGGACGACCTGTTCGGCAAGGCGCTGTGGCACACCGTCGTCTTCACGATCGGTTCCCTGATCGGCCAGTTCGGCATCGGCCTCGCGCTCGCCGTCTTCTTCACCAAGAAATTCCCGCTCAACGGCGTGCTGCGCTCCCTGATCCTGCTGCCCTGGCTCGTCCCGATGGTCGTCTCCGGCATCGTGTGGCGCCGCATCCTGGACCAGGACACCGGCGTCCTCAACTCCTTCCTCGACACCTTCGGTGCCGACGGCGCCACACCCTGGCTGACCAGCCCCGGCATGGCCCTGTTCTCCGTCATCATGGTGAACATCTGGATCGGCATCCCCTTCAACATGGTGATCCTGTACGGAGGCCTCCAGGAGGTCCCCAAGGAGTTGTACGAGGCCGCGTCCCTGGACGGCGCGTCCGCCTGGCGCACGTTCCGCTCGATCACCCTGCCGCTGCTGAAGCCGGTCATCACCGTCGTGCTGGTCCTCGGCTTCATGTCGACGGTCAAGATCCTCGACCTGATCCTCGCCCTGACCGACGGCGGCCCCGCCGACTCCACCCAGACCCTGGGCACCCTCACCTACCAGAACTCCTTCGTGCAGCTGGACTTCGGCGCAGGCGCCGTCGTCGGCAACGTCCTCATCCTGATCTCCGCCGTCTTCGCGGTGTTCTACCTGCGGGCCAACCGCTCCGAGGGGAAGTGACCCGCATGGCGACCACCACCATCACCGAGGCACCTGCCGCCCAGCCGCCTGTCACCAGGGCGCAGCGCCGCTGGGGCGCCACCGTCGTCGGCGTACTCATCCTGTGCGTGATGCTCTTCCCGCTCTACTGGATGCTCAACACGGCTCTGCAACCCAAGTCGGGCCTCCTGGAGGTCTCGCCCGTCCCGCACGGGGTGGACCTGTCCGGCTTCACCTCCGCGATCCGCGAGCAGGGCGGCCACCTGCTCACCTCTCTCGCCGTCGCCTTCGGAGCCGTCACCATCTGCCTCGCGATCGCCGCCCCCGCCGCCTACGGGCTCGCCCAGTTCCGCCTCCGCGGTACCCGCACCATCGTCTTCGGCACGCTCATCACCCAGATGGTGCCGGGCATCGTCATCGCCAACGCGCTCTACAGCGCGTACGTCGATCTCGGCCTGGTCAACTCCTACTTCGGCCTCATGCTCGCCGACGCCTCGCTCGGCATCCCCTTCGCCATCGTCCTGATGCGCTCCTTCATGGTGGCCATCCCCAAGGAGGTCATCGAGGCGGCCGAGGTCGACGGCGCGGGCCGGCTGCGCACCTTCGTGCAGGTCGTGCTCCCGATGAGCCGCAACTCCCTGATCACCGCGGGCCTGTTCTCCTTCCTGTACGCGTGGAGCGACTTCATGTTCGCGCTCACGCTCAACACCACCGACGACGTCAAGCCGGTCACCCTCGGCATCTACCAGTACATCGGCGCGCACGTCGGCGACTGGGGCTCCGTCATGGCCGCATCCGTCCTGTCCGCGATCCCGGCGGCGGTGCTGCTCGTGCTCGCCCAGAAGTACATCGCCGCCGGCATCACCGGCGGATCCGTCAAGTAAGCCACGTACGCCAAGTAAGGCCATCCATGAGTGACTTGCCCGTCTTTCCCTCCGGCTTCGTCTTCGGCGCGGCCACCGCCTCGTACCAGATCGAGGGCGCCGCGCGCGAGGACGGCCGCGGCCCCTCCATCTGGGACACCTACTGCCACACCCCCGGCCGCGTCGACGGCGGCGACACCGGTGACGTGGCCTGCGACCACTACCACCGCTACCCCGAGGACGTGGCTCTGCTGCGCGACCTGGGAGTCGACTCGTACCGCTTCTCCCTCGCCTGGCCCCGCATCCAGCCCACCGGGTCCGGCCCCGCCAACACCAAGGGCCTGGACTTCTACTCGCGGCTCGTCGACGAACTCCTCGCCGCCGGCATCGAGCCGGCCGCCACCCTTTACCACTGGGACCTGCCGCAGGCCCTGGAAGACCAGGGCGGCTGGCGCGTGCGCGAGACCGCCGAACGCTTCGGCGAGTACACCCAGATCGTCGCCGAGCACCTCGCCGACCGTGTACACCGCTGGATCACCCTCAACGAGCCATGGTGCAGCGCGTTCCTCGGCTACTCCGTCGGCCGCCACGCACCCGGCGCCCAGGAAGGCACCGGCGCCTTGGCCGCCGCACACCACCTGCTCGTCGGCCACGGCCTGGCGATGAAGGCGCTGCGCGCGGCCGGCGTCCGGGAGGCCGGCATCACCCTCAACCTCGACCGCAACGTGCCCGCGAGCGACACGCCCGCCGACCGCGCGGCCGCCGTACGTGCCGACACCCAGCACAACCTGGTGTGGACGGAGCCGCTCCTCGCGGGCCGCTATCCGGCGACCGAGCAGGACACCTGGGGTGAGCTGATCACGCGCCAGGACTTCCGCCGCGACGGGGACCTCGATCTGATCGCCCAGCCGCTGGACTTCCTCGGCGTCAACTACTACCGGCCGATCGTGGTCGCCGACGCCCCCTACCGCGAGCCCGACCCCGCCCATCGCGTCGCCACGGACAACCGCTACCGGGAGACGGCCTACCCGGACGTGCGGCGCACGGCCATGAACTGGCCCGTGGTGCCCGAGTCCTTCACCGACCTGCTGACCGCCCTGAAGGACACCTACGGCCAGGCTCTGCCGCCGATCCACATCACCGAGAACGGCTCGGCCGAGCACGATGCGGTGGACCGGGACGGCGGTGTCCACGACACGGACCGCGTCGCCTACCTGCACAGCCACCTGACGGCTCTGCGCGCCGCCATGGACGCGGGCGTCGACGTACGCGGCTACTACGTCTGGTCGCTGCTCGACAACTTCGAATGGGCCCTTGGCTATGCCAAGCGGTTCGGGATCGTACGCGTCGACTACGACACTCAGCAGCGCACCCCGAAGGACAGCTACCACTGGTACCGGAAGCTGATCGCGGCACACAGGCCCTGACACCGTCCCTTGGCGCGCGGCGGACCGACACTGCCACTGCCAGGCCCCCCGGGCCCGGTGTCAGTCCGCCACGCGCTCCACGTATGCCGCCGGGTCCGCAAGGACCTCGCGCACCACGTGCGCGGCCGCACCCCGCGCAGCGTCACCGGACGAGGACGAGGCCCGCAGCCGCTTGCTGCCCGGCGTCCACAGGCCCGACACCACACGGGCGGTCAACTCCTCGTCGGCGGCGGGGGCGAGCCACGGCATGAGGTCACGGAAGACACCGCCGAGGATCACCGCATCCGGGTCGATCAGGTTCACCGCGCCCGAGAGCACCCGGCCCAGCCGGCGCCCAGCCTCCTCGATCGCGTACCGGGCCCGCGGCTCGCCCTCGCGCGCCCGGCGCTCCAGCTCCGCGAGCCCGGTCAGCCCCGCGCCCTCGTCGATGTCCGCCGCCCGCAACAGCGCCGCCTGTCCCGCGTACTGCTCCAGACAGCCCCGCGCTCCGCAGCGGCACTCGGGGCCGTCCGGCTCCACCACCACATGCCCGATCTCACCCGCGAACCCGTGCGCGCCCCGCAGGAGTTGGCCGTTCAGCACCAGGGCGCCGCCGATACCGATCTCGCCGGTCAGGTAGATGAAACTGGTCACGCGGTCGTCGCCGTCGCCGAACCACAGCTCGGCCATCGCCGCCAGGTTCGCCTCGTTGTCGGCGCTGACCGGCAGTGCGCGGTGCGTGGGACGCAGCGCCGTCAACGCCTGCGCGAACAGTCCCTCCACGGCCACCCGGTTCCAGCCCAGGTTCGGTGCCTGCCGCACCGAACCGCCGGAGACCAGGGCGGGCAGGGCCAGTTCGGCACCGACGGGGCGGAGCTTCTGCTCCGTGGCGGACTCGATGGCCCGGGACGCGAGCCGAGCCGCCTGGGCCAGAACCGTGGCGGGCGGCGCACCCCGGTTGTCGGTGCGCTCCACCAGGCGTACGCGGTCGGTGCCGGCGAGGTCGATGACGCACACCGTCACGTAGTCGATGTTGATCTCGACCCCGAGCCCGGCGGGCCCGGTCCGCGCCACCTGCAGCGCCGTGCCCGGCCGTCCCGCCTGACCGCTGAACGTCTTGCCCCACTCGGTGAGGAACCCCTCGGTGAGGAGCTGATCCACGAGCGAGGACACCGCGGCACGGGTCAGCCCCACCCGCGCGGCGACCCCGGCGCGCGTCGTCTCACCCGCGTCATGGACCGTGCGCAGCACCAGGCTCAGGTTGTGCCGCCGTACGGTCGCCTTGTCGGCCTTGGACGGCGCGGCGGACGGATCGTTGCTGTTCATCGTGGGTCCGACCCTATGCGAAGGGCGGCGACGGCCTGCACTGCCGTGGGTGTGCCTCGGGGTGAGCCGGGCCATGACTCACCACGACGTGGACGGCGAGCAGCGCCCGGATTCCGATCGGATCCCGGGCGCTGCTGGAATCGGGCTTACGCCTTCTCGCCGCACGTGGTCCAAGCGCCGGGTAGGGGCGACCTGTCAGAACGCGCGACGACGACGGTGTGCGCGAGAGGGCTGCGACAGGAGGGCGGGGCTACGTCGGGACCGCCGTGCCCGGGTGCGTGTCGTCGGTCTCCGGCTCCTGCGGCGGGTCGCTGAGCTGCTCGCGCAGATAGTTCCAGACCACCGCGATCAGCGCGGCTGCCGGTACCGCGAGCAGGCTGCCCACGACTCCGGCCAGGTTCGCGCCCAGCGTGACCGCCAGCAGGATCACTGCCGCGTGCAGACCCAGCCCGCGGCTCTGGATCATCGGCTGGAACACGTTGCCCTCGAGTTGCTGCACCACGACGATGATCGCCAGCACGATCAGCGCGTCCGTCAGACCGTTGGACACCAACGCGATGAGCACGGCCACCAAACCGGCGAACAAGGCACCCACGATCGGCACGAACGCGGATACGAAGGTCAGCACCGCCAGCGGGAGCACGAGGGGCACATCCAGGATCCACAGGCCCGCACCGATGAAGACCGCGTCGAGCAGGCCGACGAAGGCCTGGGAACGCACGAACGCGCCCAGAGTGTTCCAGCTGCGCGCCGCCACGATCGGGATGTCATGGGCGAGCCGGCCGGGGAGCTGACGGGCGAGCCACGGAAGGAACCGCGGGCCGTCCTTGAGGAAGAAGAACATCAGGAAGAGCGACAGGACCGCGGTGACCAGACCGTTCAACACGGTGCTCACTCCTGTGAACAAGGCGGTGAGCATGCTGCCGACGCTGTCCTTGATGCGGGCTACCGCCGAGTCGGCTCCGTTCGAGATCTGGGCGTCGTCGATGTTCAGGGGCGGTCCGGCGGCCCACTCGCGCAGTTTCTCGATGCCGTCGGCCACGCCGTCGGACAGTTCGCCGGACTGGGACGCCACCGGCACCGCGATCAGTGCCACGATGCCCGCAGCGACCAGAAGGAACAGCACGGTCACCACCGAGGCGGCCAGGGCGGGGGACCACCCGCGTCGGCGCAGGAAGTGGGCCATCGGCCAGGTCAGCGTGGTGAGCAAGAGGCCCACTATGAGCGGCCAGATGACCGACCACATGCGCCCCAGTACCCACAGGGCCACCGCGGCAGCCACCAGAACCAGTAGCAACTCGACGGAGACGCGGGCCGATCTGCGGAGCGCGGCGGCGGTTTTCGTGGAACTCAGCGTGGCAGACATGGGGGACACCCTATTGATACTTCGGTCTCCCTCCGGAGCCGCCGGGTAGTGGCGTCACTGCGTCACTCGGTGACCGTTTCGAGAGGTGGGCTCTTCGGCGTAGCGCACGGCCAACGTCAGCACTCTTCATCTATCGAAAAACGATGGGTTACTATCGAGCATCGATAGAAGGAGATGTCATGGGGAAGTCGACCGTGCTCGCGCTACGTGCCGTGATCGTGGCGCTGCTTGCTGGTTCCGTGCTTGTGCAGGCGGTACTGGTACCGCTGCTCGCCCGCGACCTGGACGGACTGAACAAGGACGTCGCGGACCTGCCTCGTACGCCGATCCTGCTGATCGTCGTGCTGGGGGTTCTGTGCGCCGAGGTCGTCCTCGTCTGCGTGTGGCAGCTCGTGACGAAGGTTCGTCACGGGACGGTGTTCTCCCCTTCCGCCTTCCGGCAGGTGGACATCGTGACCGGCGCCTTCGCTGCGGCGGCACTCCTCCTCTGGACGCTCGGTGCCGTCCTGGCGCCGGGCGAGGCCGTCGCACCAGGCGTCGTCCTCCTGATCGGCGGCATCGGCCTGGCCGTGCTCGGAGTCGCACTCGTCGTCCTCGTGCTGCGCACACTGCTTGCCCAGGCTGTCGCACGCGACGTCGAGGCGGCGCAGATGCAGGCGGAGTTGGACGAGGTGATCTGATGCCGATTGCCGTTGACATCGACGTGATGCTGGCCAGGCGGAAGATGTCCGTGGGCGAGCTCGCCGAACGTGTCGGGATCACCCCGGCCAACCTGGCGGTCCTCAAGAACGGGCGTGCCAAGGCAGTGCGCTTCTCAACGCTCGCCGCGCTCTGCGAAGTTCTCGACTGCCAGCCGGGAGACCTGCTGCGCTGGGAGGCGGCCGACGAGCCGGACGGGCTGCCCACTCAGGACGTTCCGGCAGCCACCTAGCGGCCGGAGGAGCACGTCGCCACCAGCGCGGGCTGTGGGTCGGTCAGTTCTGGTTCTTCTCGAGGGCGGCGATGTACTGCTTCATCAGGTGGTCGCGAACGCCGTCGGAGGCTGGGGCGAGCATGTCGGCGGTGTAGCCCTTCGCCCGGTCCAACAGGCCGCCGATCACCGGCATCCTGTCGCGGACGGCGCCTTCGGAGTCGATGTAACGCAAGGCGTTGACGTGGTGGAAGGCCGGCTCGGGCGGGAGCTGCGGGACGACATCGTTGTTGTTGACGAAGCGGTACATGCGCTTGGTGAAGGCGGTGTCGTAGGCGCGGGCCGGCGTGCGGTCGCAGGTGCGCGGTTGACCGAAGGTGTAAACGCCGTCGGCGGTGAGGTGGGGTTCCTCGAAATGCAGCCGTGCGCCGGCCAGCATGGCCAGCGCACCCCCGAGGCTGTGGCCGGTGAACCGCACCCCGGCCCCAGCGGGACCGGCTTCACCCACTACGGCTTCGGCGAAGCCCTCAACGGAGTCTGGCGACAGCTCAGAGCCACGATTGACGAGGTTCGCGACAACGAACAGACGCTGTGGAGGTCGGCGGCGTGGGCCATGCTCAATGCGTGGCCGATGCTGTAGTCGGTGGCAGCGTGGTCGATGACGGCAGTCGTCACGGCGACTCCTTCCAGCACGGTGGTCGGTCATCACCATCTGTCACCAATGGGCACGTACGGTAAACGCGGCCAGATGTGCGCCGCGGGGCAGCGGCCGACGGGGGCGCGGAAGGAGCGGCCACCGCGGCTCGAAGCTGCCCGGGGGCGAGCGCCGGCGCGTCGCGATCGCCTGCGCCGACCGCAGGGCCGGGAGCGCAACGGTTGGTCAGGTGCGGGATGCGAGGTGTGCGCAGGCGACAGCCGCATACAGGGCCGCGCCCGTGGCCATGGAGTCCTCGTCGAAGACGACGCGGTTGGAGTGGCAATCCGGGGTGTTCTCAGGACGCTCACCCGGTGGGCGGGCGCCGAGGAAGGCCATGGCGCCCGGGACGCGTTCGAGGACGTACGAGAAGTCCTCGGCGCCCATGACGGGTTCGGGCAAGTGGTGCACATCATCGGGGCCCAGGAGCGTGGAGGCGGTGCGGGTTACGGCGTCGGCGAACACCGGGTCGTTGACGACAGGCGGATAGCTCTCGGTCAGCTCGACCTCGGCGGTGGTCCCATGCGCTGCGGCCACATGGTGGGCGACGCGGGAAACACGCTCCCGAACCGCGGCTCGGGTCTGGGGGGACAGCGTGCGGAAGGTGCCCTCGATCCGGGCGCTTTCCGGGATGATGTTGGTGGTCGTGCCCGCTTCGATGCGGGCGACGGTGAGGACCGCCGGGTCGAAGACGTTCACGGTCCGCGTGATCATTGTCTGCAGGGCCTGCACGATCTCGCAGGCTACGGGGACCGGATCGCGGGCGAGATGGGGCGCGGAGGCGTGCCCCGCGGCGCCCCGTACGGTCACCTTCAGCACGTCAGCGGCGGCGAAGGTGGGTCCAGGGCGCAGGTGGATGGTGCCGGACTCGAACCGGGTCGTGATGTGCAGGGCGAATGCCGCCTCGACCGGGGGTCCGTCCGGCGGGGCGAGGACACCCTCGTCGATCATGCGCAGCGCTCCGCCGCCCGACTCCTCGGCGGGCTGGAACATGAACACCACCCGGCCCGCGAACCTTTCACGCAGCCCCGCCAGGAGGCGTGCCGCGGCGATGAGCATGGCGGTGTGCGTGTCGTGCCCGCAGGCGTGCATGGCCCCGGGCACCTCGGAGGCGAAGTCGAGCCCGGTGTCCTCCTGTTGCGGCAGGGCGTCCATGTCGGCGCGCAGCAGCACGCTCGGGCCCGCACCGGGCCGTGTCCCCTCGAGGGTGGCGACCACGGAGGTAAGGCCGTGGCCGTTGGTCACGGTGAGGCCGAGGTCCGACAGCGCTTCCCGCACGATGCGCTGGGTGCGGGGCAGATGTAGGCCCAGTTCGGGGTGGCGATGCAGGGCACGTCGGATGCGGACGGTAGCGGGGAGTGCGCTACGGGCTCCCTCCAGCACCCCGGCCAACAGGCCGTCAGGGGTGCCCTGTTGACCCTGGTCGTGGGAGCTTTCGTCCGCTGTCATCGGCCGGCCACGGTGTCGGCGAGGAGGCTTTCCAGGATTTCGGGGGCCCGATTGGGCAGGCCGAGGGCGAGGCGTTCGTCCAGGCCGCCGGGGTTGACGACATTGAACTCGAAGACGTAAGGGTGGGCCACATCGAGCCCTGCGAAGCGGATTCCGTGGTCCATCAGGCGAGCGCCGACGCGCAGGCACAGCTCGTGCTCGGCCTCGGTGAGGGTGGTGTCGGTGCAACGGGCACGGTGGGTGGCATTGCCGCGGTGCTCGTCCGGGGCGAGATGGTGCGCCTGCTGGGCCACGGGTCGGCCGGCCGCGATGATCACCCGTTTCTCCTCGGTGTGGGGGACGTACTCCTGAAGTGCGCAGTAGCGGTTGCGGAACCCCGCGAGACCGCCCTTGGTGAGCAGTTGGGTGGTCGCCGCGTTGCCGGTCATGGACTGGAGCAGGACGCGGTTGTTGGTGCAGCCGGGCCGAAGGACGTACACATCCGCGCCCGCGTCGTCGTCCGTCGGCTTGACGAGCCAGGTGGCGCCCGGGTCGGTCTGATAGGTGGCCCACAACTCACTTGCACGTTTTTGATCATCTCGGGGACGCCGTCCATCACCTCGCCGCGGCTGAACAACTGCCGGCCCGAGTCCATGATGTCGCTGACCGTCTTGCCGACACGCGCCTGCTCGAAGACATGCACCGACAACAGCGCCATTACTTCTGGGTAGTTGAGCAGCAGACCACTGTCGCGACGCCGCTGCGCCACGTCGGCTGCAACGTGGATCAGCAGGCGTTCCTGCTCGTGGGGGGTCAAGTGCACGCGGGATCATTTCTCTTGATCGGACACCAGGTGCGGCCGGGTATGCAGATCGGGAACACGGAAGGTCCGTCTCTCCTGGAGCGCCCGTCGCTCGTCGATCATTGGCAGGGGAAGCCGACAACATGCCCGGAGCACGGACCGCGTACACAATCAGGTGACTTGGGCGGGAGAGCAGGGCGTCTCTCCCCGTCATATGGCAGGGGAACGGCTCAGCGGCTCATGTTTCGAGGTGCTTTCGGCGGCTCGTCGCCCTCCTGGGCGCGGGAGGCCTCAGGCGGGTCCGGGCGCGGGTCTTCGCAGCCGTACGGGTCCATGGCTCCGTCAGCCGACCGCGCGACGGCGCGGGACAACCCGCCATCGGGTGGAGGCCACCAGGATGGCCGCCGAAGCCGATGTCGACGGCGTCGTCCATGTGTTCATGGACCAGCCGCACACCGCCTAGACCATCGCCCTCATCAAGGATGAGGGCACGTTCGTCATCCCCTTCGCCAGACTCAACGCCTCGATGACGGGGAGCACCGGCAGCGAACTCGCCGACGCCCCGCGGGTCGCCGTCGCCGCACGCCTCGACAGCAAGTGGGTCCAGACCCCGCGCTCCGGCTACGACCGTTACTCGCAGGGCGAGCTCGACGACGCGTACGACACCGTGCGCGCCCTGGACGCGGCCGGCATCGATGTGCTGGCAGGCATGGACGGCTCCATGCCTGAGACGTTCCTCGGGGCCTGGCACACGGAGCGAGCCTGCGCCACGAACTGCGGTACCTCGTGGCCGCCGACCTCACGCTCGCACGTGCCCTGCGCGCAGCCTCCGCGACAACAGCCCGCCGCTTCCGCCTCAGCGACCGAGGGGCCGCATCGCCGAGAGACTCCGCGCGACCTCCTGCTGGTCGGCGGCGACCCGACCACCGGCATCAGCGACACCCTCAACACCCGCGCCATCTGGCGCCGGGGCGCCCGCTGGCGGAATGACCGCAGTACCTCCCCGTGCTGTATCACGGCGACGAAGCCTTGCCACCGGACGCTCAATGTGGCAACCGCCCCTACTCGGTGGAGACCGGTCACGGAGGACCCTGGCGGAGCCGGTCTCCCACCGGCGGCGCCCCGCCCGCGTAGGTGTGGGCACGGTGCAGACAGATGTCTCCGTCTGCGCCGCTCCGGGCCAGACGGCGTCCGGTCAGGGCTTTACGGCCACTGCGCCGAACTGGGGGAGTGTGACGGGGGATTCCGGCTCCGCGCGCCACCGCGAGCATGAGACGAGGCCGGGCGGGAGGAGGTCCAGTCCTTCGAAGAATGCGCTGACCTCCGCGCGGCTTCGGGCGGTGATCGGCGGTGTGGCGTTTTCGTTCCAGAACTTCATGGCCGCGATGTTGCCCTCACCGCCGAGGTCGGTGTCGGTGGTCGGATGCGTCATGACGAGGTAGCTGCCGGAGCGCACCGAGGCCATGAGCCGGCGCACGATGTCCAGCGCCTCGCTCGTATCGAGGATGAAGTTGAGGATGCCCAGCATCATGACCGCGACGGGGCGCTCGAGGTCAAGCGTCGCTGAGGCGCCCTCGATGATGCCGTCCGGGTGGTGGACGTCGGCGTCGATGTAGTCGGTGGCTCCCTGCGGGGAGCCGACCAGCAGGCTGCGGGCGTGGACGAGCACGATGGGATCGTTGTCGACGTAGACGATGCGGGAAATCGGGCGCGATCCGCTGGGCGATCTCGTGGGTGTTGTCCAGGGTCGGCAATCCGGTGCCGATGTCCAGGAACTGCCGGACTCCGCAGTCGGCGGTCAGGGTTTGGACCGCGCGGCCCAGGAAGTCGCGATCCGCGCGGGCCACGTCCCGGATGACTGGAAACATCGTGGAGACCTGGTCACCGACCTGCTGGTCGACCTCATAGTGGTCTTTGCCGCCGATCCAGTAGTTCCACACCCGTGCGTTGTGCGCGACGCCGGTATTCAGCCTGCCCGACATGTCTGACGGGTGTTGGCTCCCACTCACGTCTTTTCCTCCCGCGCGCACGCCTGTGATGTCCAGGGTGCGCAGTCACCGTAACGACAATGGACCGTGCTGTCATTGTCAGGGTCGTGGATCACGGTGTCCGGGAGTTCGGCTGTTCCGAGCGAGAAGCGGATACAGCGCTGAGGCAGCGGTGTTGAACGACGCCCTGCACTTCGGGCGTCCCGGTGGACGTCCCGGTACGAAGAGAGCGTGGCAGCGACCTGCAGTGGCCCGTCAGTTGTGTTGAGTGATGTCCGATGTCGTTGACGTTGGTGGCGGTCGTGATGAGGTGCAGCATGGCGCCCTTGCCGTCGCAGGTCAGCTGGTGTGTGCCGCCGGTCGACCGGCGACGGACCGGTCGCGGCTCGCCCTCTTTCGCGCGAACGGGGGAGCCGTCCACGCACGCGCGGGTCGTTGGCGGTGCGCCCCGAAGGCGCGCATGTCCTTCGGGGCGCGCAACAGGGTGCCGTCTCAGGCGTTGTAGCCACCGTGGGCGTCAAGCACCGCGCCCGTGACGTACGACGCGGCGGGGCTCGCCAGGAAGGCGATCGCCGAGGCGATTTCTTCGGGGTGGCCCATGCGTTGCAGGGACAGTGAACTGACCAGAGCCTTGAGGGTCTCGGGGTTCGGCGGTTGCATGCCGCCCTCCATCAGTCCGGCCTCCACGACGTTGGCCGTGATGTTCCGGGGCCCGAGGTCGCGTGCGACCCCCATGGTGTACCGCTCTATCCCCGACTTGGTCGCCGAGTAGTCGGCAAGCCCGGGTGCACCGACTCGGGAGCCCAGTCCGGAACTCACCGTGATGATGCGGCCGCCCGTACGCAGCACTCGGGAGGCGGCCCGGATGACGGCGATCACGCCGAGGTAGTTGGTGGCGTGCATCCGGTCCAGTGCCTCGGTGTCGGCGTCCGGGTCGTCCACCGTGCGGCCCTGTCCCACCGAGATGGCCGCGTTGTTGACGAGTATGTCCAGGCCGCCGAAGTGCGTGACCACGTCGTCGATCAGTGCCGGCGCCCGGCTCGTGTCCGCCTGGTCGGACTGGAAGGCGACGGCCTTGGCTCCCTTGCCGTGCACCTCGTCGACGACGGCCTGCGCCGGCTTCGAGGAGCTGACGTAGGTGAAGGCGACGTCGGCGCCCTGCTCGGCCAGCAGTCGTACGGTCGCGGCTCCCAGTCCGCGCGACCCTCCGGTGACCAGGGCGACCTTGCCCGTAAGTGGCTTGCTCATTCTTCTCACCTCGTTGATTGATCCTGCCCCGCAGTCGCAACGTTAATTGTTACGACAGCCTGTCGCAACCTTCGCTGTTACGACTGTGCTGTCGTAACATGAAGCGTTGCGGCCGTAAGGAGGAGTCCATGAGCGCCAACAGCAGGCTCACCATTGCCGCCCACGCGCTGGCCTGGATCGGTCTCTACCAGCGTCAGGGCCATGAGGTCGCCACCTCCGAGCAGATCGCGACCAGCGCGAAGACCAACCCGGTGGTGATCAGGCGACTGCTCGGCGAGCTGCGCAGGGCCGGGCTCGTGGAGTCGCGGCGGGGCGTGGGTGCGGGCTGGTCGCTGGCGCGCGAGCTGGAGACGATGACCCTGCTCGACGTGTACGAGGCAGTGGAACCCGGGCCGTTGTTCGCCATGCACCGCACCGCTCCGGACCAGGACTGCGTGGTGGGTTATGGCATTCAGCCGGCGATGCAGGGCATCTACGAGGGCATCGAGGAGACTCTGAGGCGCGAGCTGAGCCGCGTCACGCTCGAGAACGTACTCCGAGACGTACTCGCGGCACCTCGCTAGCCTCCCCGTCACGCCCGGGCGTCACCAAGATCCCCATCCGTACTCAGCTTCGTACGCGGAGTCAGGTCGGATAACGCCCCGCGCCGCGAGCTGCTTGACCCGCTCGGCGGCCTTGTCGGGTCTCCCGACCGGCGTGGTCCCCCGCACTAACGCGACACGGCCCGCAGATTGAGGGTGCCTGCATCCCGAGGCTGGTGCGCCACCGCACCCCGCCGGCGCCGAACGCCGTGTTGTCAACGGCCGCCTCCGCGACAACAAACAGGGCAGCAGCATCGTCCTTCTCGCACGCCGGCGGGAGGTGGAGGGCCTGAAGTGGAAGCTTCGCCGATCTGCCACGTTGTCGGTATCTCGCGGAAAAGTCTGGTGTGTTGGGGCCGCCCCTGTTAACTTCCCCTCCCACTAATCATACATTCACGCATTGCGTGTATGAATGGAGTGATCATGCGGGGACAGAGGGCCGTGGTGCTCGGCGGCAGCGTGGCGGGGCTGTGCGCCGCGGGAGTGCTCGCCAGGCATTTCGACGAGGTGATCGTCCTGGAGCGGGACCGGCTGCCGCCCGGCGCGCAGCATCGGCGGGGTGTGCCGCAGAGCAAACACCCGCACTTTTTGCTCAACTCCGGGCGTCGCGCGATCGGTGAAATCTTCCCGGGGTTCGAGGAGAGGCTGATCGCCGCGGGCGGGATGCACCTGATGCCGTCGATGGACGCGGCGTACTGCGAGAGTGACGGCTGGGCCCCGCGCAAGACCGGGTCGATGACCATGATCTACAGCTCACGTGTTCTCATCGAGCGGGTCCTGCGAGACCATGTGCGCGCGCTGTCAGCCATCGAGATCCGCGAAGGCGTGACGGTCACCGGGCTGCGTTCCAGCGGGGGCGGCACCGCGCGCGGGCGCGTCGAAGGCGTGGAGTACCGCAGGGGCGATGAGGCGGCCCACCTCTCCGCCGACCTGGTCGTCGACGCCCTGGGGCGTGGCTCCTCGGTCGCCGACTGGCTGCACGCGGCGGGGTGGGCCATGCCGCCGGAGAAGACCCTGGATGCCAAGGTCACCTACACCTCGCGGTGGTACGACCTGCCTCCCGCCGACCGGCGTCCGGACTCATGGTGGTGGAAGCACTTGGTCGTCACCCCGGTCCCGGACACACGCGACAGCAGCGATCAGCCCGAGGAGCATGCCTTCCTCAGCAACTTCTTCCCGATCGAGGGGGATCGCGCCATCGTGTGCATGGGGTCGTGGGGCATCCGGATGCCGCGCGAGGCCGACACTTTCGAATCAGCGGTGGATCGCGTGCGGGCCACGTCCTTCGGGAAGGCGGCGCGTGCCTGCACGGCGACCTCCGAGGTGCACCTCACCCGTTCGACCGGCAACAAGTGGCGCCGCTTCGATCTGCTTGAACAGCCCCCGCTCGGGCTGGTCTGCGTCGGTGACTCGATCTGTGCGTTCAACCCCTTCTACGCCCAGGGAATGAGTTCGGCGGCCCGGTCCGCCCTCATCCTCGCCGACCTGCTCCAGGATCGCGACGTCCTCGACACCGCCTTCTTCCACGCGTTCCTCGCCCGGCAGAAGAAGTCCCTCGACGTGCCGTGGATGCTCGCGATGGCCCGTGACCAGGCCTATGACTTCGCGACCGGGAGTGAGGTCGTCGCAGCCTGGCGCCGCAAGCTGGCCGCGCGGTTCAGCTGGCCGGTCTTCAACGCCATCACCGCCGCCAGCCGCGAGGACGCCTATGTCGAGCGGACGTTCGCCCAGGTCTTCAACCTGGACACGTCGCTCCGACAGATGGCCACCGACCCGCGGTTCTGGTTCGGCATCGTGCGCTACAAGGTGCGTCAGCGGCTCGGACGCACGGTCATACCCGGCGGGTTCGACGATCAACAGGACCCACCCGGAACCGACTTCAGCAACCGCACCCGGACCGGCACCAAGCCGCCGGCCGCGACCGGCCTCGTCGACCACTGACCCGAGGAGCAAGCAATGGGCTACTCATGCGACGCGGCGGCCGAGCGCCTGGCGGAAAGGCTTGGCCACTCCTGTCACCACGCCGATCCCATCGTGGACTTCCGCAACCCCTTCGGCCTCGAGAACGCCACCATGCCGTTCCTCGAGCTGCTCGTCATCGGCGGCGCGGTGTTCGCCCTGATCCACGCGTGGCGGCGGTGGCGCCGCGACGGCGACCCGGTCAACATCTCGCTGTGGTTCGCCTCGATCGTCTACCTGGCGGTCATCGAGCCGCCGCTCTACTTCCCGGGCTGGTTCGGCCTGCAGGAGCACGTCGGGCTCATCTTCTCCCACAACGTGTTCACCGTGCAGTTCATGTACGACCGGCTGCCGCTCTACATCGTGGCCTTCTATCCGGCGCTGTCCCAGCTCGCCTACGAGGTGATCCGCGCCCTCGGCGTCTTCACACGGCGCGGGCCCCTGGCCGGCTCCCTGGCGGTCGCGTTCACCTGCCAGGCGTTCTACGAGATCTTCGATCAGCTCGGGCCCCAGCTGAAATGGTGGGCCTGGAACCCCGACAACGAGATGATCAACGCTCCCGCGCTCGCCTCGGTCCCGATGAACAGCATGTTCCTGTTCGCCTCGGTGTCGTTCGGCGCGATGACCTACCTCGTGGTCCGGCTGGTCGGCGCGAAGCCAGGGCGGGGCCCGCTCACCGGTCGGCAGATCAGCCTGCGCGCCCTTGTGGCCGGCGCTCTGACCCCTCTGGCGATGGCGGTCGCGGGCGTGCCGAGCAACCTCTTTCGCGGCGGGGACCAGCTCGGCATCCAGCAGACCATCCTCACCACCGAACTGGTACTGGTCTGGATCGTGGGCCTGGGGCTTCTCGCGGACGCCTGGCGCGCGCCCCGGGCAGGCCAACTACCCGTGGCGTCACTGCAGTTCGCGCGGATCTATCCGGCGCTGTATCTCGGCGTCCACCTCATTCTGTGGCTGATCGCCTTGCCGGCCTACCTCGCGGCGGCCGACGGCATCACCGAGCAGGGCACCCCTGTCGGCAGCCTCTGGTACACCGGGCTGTGCATGATCGCCGCAGTCGGGCTCATCGCGGCCGTACTGCACGCGACCACACCTCAAAGGACAGGTCAGCCTGTGCGATCCTAGGGCCATGGGGCACCACGGCTGGGGAGGCAGGCCTCCCGCATCGGACGCGGAGGCCCGCCAGCGCATCGTCGACGCGACCGCCCGCTGCATCGACCGGCACGGCGCCACGAAAACCACCCTGTCCGACGTCGCCGTCGAGCTCGGCGTCACCCGCCAGACCGTCTACCGCCACTTCGGCCGCATCAGCGACATCATCGGCGAAGTGGCGGCCCAGGGCGCCGAGTCGTTCGTCGACCTGATGATCGCGCACCTGCAGGGCATCACCGACCCGGCCGAGGCCGTGGTCGAAGGCATGGTTTTCTGTGTCCGGACCATCCCCGCCGAGCCTCGCCTGAGCCTGCTGCTGCAACTCGACGACACCACCGCCTTCGGCCGCGGCACCACTACGCAACAGACCATCGCCTACGGCGCCAGGATGCTGCGGCGATTTCCCGTCGACTGGACCACCGCCGGCATGAAGGAAGAAGACCTCAGGGGCCTCGCCGAGATCATCATGCGCCTTCTTGCGTCCCTGCTGCAGCACCCCGGCCAGCCGCCGCACGACGAAGAGGGGCTGCGCACCTTCCTCACCCGCTGGCTGGCCCCGGCCCTGTCCCCGGTCCGGCCCACCGACCAGCGGATCACACCTGCTTGAGGATCAGCTCCGACATCACCCTGATCTCGCCGTCGCCGTCGCCGTCGCCGCTGCTGTCGCTGTCGCCGTCGCCGTCGTCGGCCGTGTACGCGGGAGCGGTCTGGTGAGCGGGGGCCGGATCCATCCGTATGCGGGTTGGCGTCTCCGTGGTGCGGGGGGACAAGGCCGCGTCTCCGTGGGGCGGTGGGATAAAGCCGGGTCCGCGGCGCTGTCACCCACCGCAACCTCGGCCGCCGGCCTGAGCATGGCCGCGGGCCCGAGTGTGCGCGATGGTCTGGCGGCCGGCCCGGCGGCGCCGGCTCTGTCAGCCCCGGGGTGTAATCCCGTGGGTTGATGCGAGCGTGAGCGGTTGGTCGGTGGACCGATGCCGCGGGGGAGGGGTACGTGACAGCGTCACTTCTGTGTCCGCGAGTCGACCTGCGCGGCACGATTGACGGCCCGTCACCAGGGGGAGGACCCATGACCACCACGCCGTTCAACAGCCTCAAAGGCATGACGCGCCGCAGCATGATGACAGCCGCGCTGGCTGCCGGTACCGCCGTACCGCTGGCCGCCGTGGCCGGCCCCGCACGGGCCGCCGATCCGGACGCGGACACCCGCGCGGTGGAGCGGTTCAGGCTGCCCGCACCGAGCGGGCCGCACTCGGTGGGCACCATCCAGCTGCACCTCATCGACCGGTCGCGTCCGGACGTCATCGCGGGCCCCGGGCGCTTCCGTGAGCTGATGGCCACTGTCTGGTACCCCGCCCGGGACGCCCAGCAGTATCCGGTGGCGCCTTGGATGCCAGCCGGCGCGTTTCGCGTGTTCCTCACCGACGCGGGGTTGAGCGAGCTGGCTGACCGGGGACCGCTGACGGCCGGCCGGGTGGGTGCTCCGGTGCGACGCACGGCCCGAGGCCTGCCCGTCGTGGTGTTCTCGCACGGAGCGCACAGCCACCAGGGCGACCACACGATCATGGTCCAGGAGCTCGCCAGCCACGGCTACGCGGTGGTGACGGTGGCCCACCAGTACGACACCTACACCGAGTTCCCTGATGGCCGCATCGCTGTTCCGCTGGACGACCGCCAGGCGCCTACGTTGCCCGGGGACTTCGCCGCTGACCTGCGCTTCGTCCTGGACTGCGTCGAGCAGCTCGCCGCCGGCCGCAATCCCGATGCCGACCGCAAGGAGCTGCCGGCCGGGCTGCTCGGTTCCCTCGACACGCGGCGCGTGGGCGCGTTCGGCTGGTCGAAGGGCGGGACGGCCACCGCCTGTGCCACGCTCGCGGACAAGCGCATCCGGGCCGGGCTGAGCCTGGACGGCCCGATGCAGATGAAACCGCCGCTGACCGGCGACTTGGACCGGCCGTTCATGATGATGTCCGCCGTGTTCACCCGGGCAACCGATCCCGAGGCCGCCGCGTTCTGGTCGCACCTGCGGGGCTGGCGGCTGGACATTCAGGCCCAAGGCGCCGCCCACGTCTCCTACGGCGACAACGAGGCGCTGTTCCCACAGGTGGCGAAGGTGCTGGGGTGGAGCGAGTCCCAGTTGCAGGACGTGATCGGCACCCTCGATCCCCATCAGGCGGTGAGAATCCAGCAGGCGTATCCGCTCGCGTTCTTCGACCAGCATCTGCGCCACCGCCGCAGGCGTCTGCTCGAAGGGCCCTCTCCGGCCTTCCCCGCAGTGACCTTCCTCGCGTGAGGGCCCCAGGCCGCGCCACCGCTCTCCCGCGCAAGCCGTGCACCGCCGGCGTCTTGCTCGGGCCCGTCGCCGTAGGCGGGCAGAGGCGCTGTGAGGTGGCGTGGTCCGCGGTCCGTGCTGGGAGTTGGCCTGCGGTGGCCCGCCCGGGCAGTGGCGCTGGTCAGGTCCCGCGGGGGGAGGGCAGTCGGTTTCTACCACTCGAGCGAGATGGTTGCGCCGAGGCGCGGCAGCGACTGTGATGCTGTAGATCCACGCCTGCTCTCCAGGATGGCCAGGCCGCCTGGGCGGTCATCCGCCGAGACCACCGTGCCGGCCTGAGCGGATTCGGTTGCCGCGCGAGCTGCACCGTGACCGGCGTGTTGGAGCAGCGGTGCGGTATTCCCGGCGAGGGTGGCCTCCTCGCTGGGGTCTATGGCGAGCGAGCTTCCAGCGGGCCTTGAAGGTGACCCACGCGAGAAGCGGCCATTGGGCGCGCACGGTCGGCTGCGACGGCAACCAGACCGACGGCAACCACACAGAGGGCATACGCACCCACGGACGCGCGCCCTCGCTCACTGAACCTCTTCAGGGGTGCTTCTCCAGGGCGAGGGCGACCTGGGGTGTGGACGGTCGGCGCGCACTCGATGGGGCGACAGCTCCCGGCCGCAGTGTCGTTCGAAGTGAGCATCACCCGGAAGAGTTCCTGCGCCGCTACCCGCGTCTGGACTCCGTGCAAGTCGACGCCGCTCACCAGCGGCTCGATCAAGCGCTGGCCCCCTTCGCGCGCCAGCCGCAGACCGTCGCCCACAGGCGAGGCGGCAGGTTCTGGCCAAGGATGCGACGCAACAGGCCGACAGCAGACGCTTCCACTTCATCGGTTGTTGATGCACCGTCAATCCGGGACTCTTAGGTTCCGGGAGCGCCCCTCGCGACCCCGCCGCCCGACCGGTGCGGCAGGGACGGCCACGAACCCCTGGAGTGATCAAGTGGAACGTCGTAGTTTCCTGCGTGGAGCAGTCGTCGGCGGCACAGCAGCGGCATTCGGCTACACGCTCATGCAGGGCGCGGCCTACGCGGCGCCGGCACAGAAAGGCCCCGGCCCGTACGGAGCGCTCGGCACGGCGGACTCCAACGGCATCCAGCTGCCCAGCGGCTTCACCAGCCGGGTGATCGCCCGGTCCGGCCAGAAGGTGGGCTCCACCACCTACACCTGGCACAACGCCCCCGACGGCGGTGCCTGTTTCGCCGACGGCGCGGGGTGGATCTACGTCTCCAACTCGGAGATCTCCTCCACCGGCGGAGCGGGCGCGATCAAGTTCAACTCGACAGGCTCGATCACCGGCTCGTACCGGATCCTTTCCAACACCAACCGCAACTGCGCCGGCGGAGCGACCCCCTGGAACACCTGGCTGTCCTGCGAGGAGGTCAGCACCGGCTACGTCTACGAGACCGACCCGTGGGGCGTGAAAACCGCCGTGCGCCGCGATGCCATGGGCCGCTTCAACCATGAGGCGGCAGCCGCCGACCCGGTCCGCAAGGTGATCTACCTGACGGAGGACGCGTCGGACGGCTGCTTCTATCGGTTCGTTCCGTCCACGTGGGGCAACTTGTCGGCGGGCACGCTCCAGGTCCTCAAGGCCGGATCGGCCACCTCCGGCAGCTTCACCTGGGCCACCGTGCCCGACCCGGACGGCTCGCCCACCCCGACCCGCGACCAAGTCTCCGGCGCCAAGTTGTTCAACGGCGGAGAGGGCTGCCACTACGCCAACGACACCGTCTGGTTCACCACCAAGGGCGATGGCCGCGTCTGGCAGCTCAACGTGGCCGCCGGCACCTATGAGCTGGCCTACGACGACTCCCTGGTCGTCGGTGGCGGAGCCCCGCTGACCGGCGTCGACAACGTCACCGGCTCATCCTCCGGCGACCTGTACGTCGCGGAGGACGGCGGGAACATGGAGATCTGCATCATCACGCCGGACGACGTGGTCGCGACGTTCCTGCGGATCGCCGGCCAGTCCTCCTCGGAGATCTGCGGCCCGGCCTTCTCGCCGGATGGCAAGCGCCTGTACTTCTCCAGCCAGCGGGGTACGAGCGGCAGCTCGTCCGGCGGCATCACCTACGAAGTCACAGGTCCCTTCCGCAGCTGACCGCCCTACTGTCAGAGCCGCGCAGCCGGCCGCGACGCATCCGCCGCCACATTCGGCATCGTCGATGCACTTCCCTCTGATATCGGATATCGGTGGATTCCGAAGCTTGGGGGCCGACGTCACACCCCCAAGGGCGTCCCGAGCGTGAACGGTGCCTGGCGGGTCAAAGCCTTCCGGGACTACGCCGACTACATGGCGACCGCTGACTTCCGGAAAGGGCTAAACGAATTGATCGAACTGGCCGAACACGAACGGCCGGCGATCATGTGCAGTGAGGCGGTGCCGTGGCGCTGCCACCGCCGGCTGATCACCGATGCACTTCTCGTCGAGGGAACGGAGGTCGTGCACATCATGTCACCCACGAGCGCGAAGCCCGCGGTCCTGAACCAGGACGTGCAAGTCCAAGACGGACACCTGATCTATCCGCCGCGCCCAGAACCGACATGAGTCTCAACAGGCACTCCTGTCGACACCTTCCCCCAACCGTGAAGTAGGCGTGCCCCGAATCTTCTCCTGCGACGGTTGCATCACCGTGGACGGAGGGACGCTGCATCGCTGCCGGCGCACCGCCCCCATCCACGATGCCGAGGGACACACCCGCTTTCGGCACGCCTCCGCCCGCTCCTTGGAGCGATATGCCCGCCCCGGCATCGACGTGGTCGCCCGGCATGCCGCCTGCTGAGGCCGCGCCGCACGTCGTCGGACGTGGCATCACTCGCCTGCGGCTGGCGACGAGCTTTCCTATGCCTGGGTGCCGGGTGCGGCACGCCCGATCTTGCTCAGGCGGGCAGAGGGCGGCCGAAGAGGAGGTCGTAGCCAGCGGGGAGTTGGAGCAGGATCTGCCCCGTCAGGTCCTCGCCTGCCGTGTCGGCGACGGTGGACAGCACGGCGCTGACGTCCCAGGTCGCGGTCCGCTCGGTGGCGCCCTCGATCCAGGCGGCGGTCGCGCGGACGAACCGCTCTGGGGGCAGCGGCTCGGCGCTCTGCAGGGGGTTGAGCAGGATCAGGGCGAAGCTCTCAGGCAGGCGTGCCGCGAGCTGGGCGCGGACTTCGCCGACCAGGTGCGCGCCGAGCAGGGCGAGCACCACGCGGGCCGCACGATCGGCTTCCTCCGGAGTGCCGTACTCGCCGCGCTCCTTCACGCGCTCGAGGAACGCTTCGTGTCGCAGAGTCATCAGCCACCCCTCTTCGTTCTGTCCACGGAGGTGCGGAGGACGAGGAAGGGGGAGAGCAGGTGCCTGTCCTCCGCACCAGCCAGGCCGGTGTCAGCCGGAGATCTCCTTGCGCCCGGAGCCGACGCCGATGGAGATCTTGCGGGGCCTGGCGCGCTCGGTGATCGGGATGCGCAGGGTGAGCACGCCCGCGTCGTAGTCGGCCTGGATGTGCTCGGTGTCAAGGGTGTCGGCGAGCACGATCTGGCGGGAGAAGATGCCCAGCGGCCGCTCGGACAGCTCCATCTGCACGTCGTCGGCCTTGGCCACAGGCCGACGCTCGGCCTTGACGGTGAGCATGTTCCGCTCGACGTCGATGTCGATCGCGTCCGCGGTGACGCCGGGGATGTCAAAGGCCACCACGTACTCGTTGTCCTCGCGGTAGGCGTCCATCGGCATCGCCGACGGCTTCGACCAGGTGCCCGGGCCCGTCAGCTGCTGCGCCAGCCGGTCCAGCTCACGGAAGGGGTCGGTGCGCATCAACATCGTGAAAACACCTCCAGCAGATTCAGACTGTTGCTGCCAATGCGCTTCACTAACACGATTGTAACACGTCATCCAATGGATGACAACCCTAGATGTCATCGACACGATGACAGCCCGGGGGCTGTGCGGCCGTCCCGGCACTACCGGCATCGCCAGCACCACCGGCACCACCGGCGAGCAGCGCGTGAAGTCCACCCGCCAGGCCAGGACCGCCGAACGCTCCACCGCCACCCGGGTCCGTACCAACGCCGCGACCTCGTACCGGTCGGCGCGTACGGGAGCGCATCGAGGGGCGGCCGCTAGAGCCAGTGGCGCAGGATCAGGCGCGGGGTGCGGTGAGTGAGCCAGGCGCTGGCCAGGCCGATCGCGGCACCGGCGGCCACGTCGCTGGGGTAGTGGGCGCCGCTTTGCACGCGTTCGATGGCCAACATGGCCGCCGGTACCGCACACAGGGCACCGGCCAGCGGCCATGCCGGGGCGACGGCGGCGGTGAAGGCGACCGCGGCGGCAGTGTGCCCGGAGGGAAAGGAGGACGAGTCGGGACGGTCCTCGGCCTCGTCGTGCGGGAACCACTCCTTGGGGGGCCGGGGGCGATCGGCCAGCTGTTTGCACACGCCGTTGGAGACCAGTTGCGCCACCGCCACAGCGGCCATGCCCGCGACGGCGGCCTTGCGCCCGCGCCAGCCGCCCAGCCAGGCCATCGTGGCGGCCGCGCCGCACCACAGCTTGGTCCCCTCCGCCGTCTCCTCCACTGCGGACAGCGTCCGGTGAAGGCCGGGGGAGGCACTGGCAGCAAGCTGCTTGGCCAGGCTCTGGTCTGTCTTACGAATCCCTGCCAGCAAACTCATATCCTGCAAGTATCCCAAAGATCACCGGCTATGCCCGGCGATGCCAGCTCCGACGCGGCCCTGCGGCGGTTCAGGTTTCGTCCAGACGGCGCCGGTCTTCCGCGTCCCATTTCCGAATGTCCCGGGGCTGGGTGCACGGCTCGGCCTCCGGCGGATGCCCACCGCCGATGGCACGCTGCCTTATGGACTCCGCGTCGACCTCCAGGCCCAGCAGGATCGCCAGGTCGGAGATCCACAGCCAGACCAGAAGACTCAGTAAGCGTCGCGTTCCCTGCGGGGGGTCATGTGGGTGTGCTTGTCTGTGCGGCGTTCACCACGACAGCGCCGGTGCCCTTCCTGCCGCGCCTCACGTGTCGCTCGATGCGTACTGCGAGCGAGGTGAGCAGGACGTTGAGGGCGACGAAGAGCAGGGCGACGACGGTGAGGGACGCGATGGTGTTGGCTCCGTAGTTCGCGGAGATCAGCCGTACCTGCTGGAGGAGTTCCCCGAAGGCCAGCATCTCGCCGCCCAGAGCGGTGTCTTTGACGATGACCACGAGTTGTGTGGTGAGGGCGGGGAGCATCGCGGTCACGGCTTGGGGCAGCAGCACGGACCTCATGACCTGGCCCTTGCGCATTCCGATGGCGTGCGCGGCGTCGCTCTGGCCGCGGGGCAGGGCCAGAATCCCTGCCCTGACGATCTCGGCGAGTACCGCGGAGTTGAATACGACGAGCCCGCTCACCACCGCGTACAGCGGCCGCTGTTGAGGCTCGACGTTGCTGAAGCGCGCGTACACCTCGTTGGCGAGCAGCATGAGCATCAGCACCGGAACGGCGCGGCAGCAGTCGATGACAGTCCCCGCACAGCGGCGCGTCAGGGCATGGTCGGAGAGGCGGGCGATGCCAAGGAGCGCACCGAGCGGCAGCGCCAGGACCAGGGCCAACGACGCGGCCTGCGCGGTGTGCGCGAGGCCGGGCAGCAGAAATTCTGTCCACACCCGGGGGTCGTCGGCGAACGGGCTCCACTTTTCGGCGGCCAGTTGATTCTTCTCGGCCATCCCTCGAAGCACCCACCAGCCCGCTCCCAGGAGAACGAGGAGAAAGAGGACGGAGCACAGGCGGTGGCGCCGCCGGGCGCGCGGTCCGGGGGCGTCATACAGGACGGAGAGCTCGTTCACCGTCTGACAGCCACCTTGCGGCTCACCCGACCGAGCAGGAGGCCCAGGGGCAGGGTGAGACAGAGGAATCCGAAGGCGAAGACCGAGAAGACGGCGAAGACGGCATGGCTCTCGTTCTCCATCATCTCCTTCATCAGCAGCGCGGCCTCGCTGACCCCGATGGCGGCGGCCACCGTGGTGTTCTTGGTCAGCGACATCAGCACGGTGGCCAGTGGGTTCACCACCGTGCGAAACGCCTGCGGCAGTACCACGTGCGCCAGGACTTGGCGGAAGCTCAGCCCGAGGGAGCGGGCCGCCTCGGCCTCCCCGGCGGGCACGCTGTTGATGCCGGCGCGCAGCGTTTCGCAGACGAAGGCTGCCGTGTAGCCGGCCAGGCCGAGCACCGCAAGGCGAAATCCGCTCTCCTTGGCGGTGCCGCCGCCCAGCGTGACGCCCATGGTCTGGTGCAGGCCCAGCGACGTGCCCACGATGATCACGGTCAGTGGTGTATTGCGCACGACGTGGACGTACACGGCGGCAGCAGCGCGCATCACGGGCACGGGGCTGACCCGCAGAGCGGCGAGGACCGTGCCCCACACCAGTGCGCCGACGGCCGAGAAGAGCGCGAGTTGCAACGTCACCCCGAACGCGCCGAACAGGTTGTAGCGTTCCAGATCGAGGAAGTCGGGCAACAACGCGGTGGTGCGGGGCGACTCTGCGGCGGGGAGCACCAGGGGCTCAGCCGGTCTCGGTGATCTTCGGCGCGGGCTCGTAGTTGAATCTGGCCGGACCGAAGTGCTTGCGCACAGCCCGCTCCCAGGCGCCGTCGGAGACCATCTTCCGCAACGCCTTGTTGACCTTGTCTCGCAACGCGGTGTCGCTCTTCGCGACGCCGATGCCATAGCGTTCGTCGCTGAGCCGCAGGCCCGTCAGCTTGAACTTGCCGCGGTGCTCGCGCTGCGCGGCGAACCCGGCCAAGACCGCGTCGTCGTTGGTCAGCGCGTCCACCGCCTTGTTCTCCAGGCCCGTCAGACACTCGGTGGGAGAACTGAACTCCTGCAGATCGGCTCGGGGTGCGAGCTTGGTCTTGACGTTCTGCGCAGAGGTGGAGCCGGTCACCGAGCAGAGCTTCCTGGAGTTCAGGTCACTGGCTTCCTTGATGCTCGTGTCGTCGGCGCGGACCAGCAGATCCTGGTGCGCGAGGAAGTACGGTCCCGCGAACGCGATCTTGCGCTTACGCTGCTCGGTGATCGAATAGCTGGCGACGACCAGCTCCACATCACCGCGCACCAACAGATTCTCGCGCTCGGCCGGCACGGTCGGCTGCCACCTGATGCGATCCGCCGGAGTCCCCAACTGCCGGGCGACATAGGTGGCCACGTCGATGTCGAAGCCGCGGTAAGTGCCGTCCGGGCCCTTGAGCCCGATACCGGGAACATCGTCACGGACGGCGATGGTCATCCCGTCCCCGCCCTGCCCGCCGTCCGACCCGCCGCACGCTGCGAGCCCGGCCAGGCCGAGGACAACAGCAGTTGCTCCAGCGACACTTCTGCACAGCCTCATACGGTCTCCCCTACGCGACGTGACCCAGCCTGTGCGGTCCGGCACCCAAGTGCCGTAAAGCGGCTAATGTCTCACGGACACCCTGGGGCCACAACGCCGCAAATGAGACACGAGCCCCGCCACGTGCGCCCCGTGGGGGGCCGCCTCCATGTGGGAACTCAAGTACGAAAGCATGGGCACCATGCTGTGTTGCCGGTCTGGGGCGGGGCGCGGACATCGCATGCCGACGCTGTCGGCGGTCTTCGAAAGGCAAGCGTCGCCGACAGCCGGGCAGCACGACGGGTGGATGTTCGGAAAGGCTTGTCCAGCCGCGCGTACACGGACGCCCGCCGCCGCAACTGCCGGCCCGCCGTCGCACGCCGCACACCGCTCGGTGGGTGACACAGACTTGCGCCCGGCGAGACCGTCGCCCACGCACCTCACCCCGGGCAGGAGCCACCCTTGCCCGGACTGGTCCGGAACGCCTTCGGTGGGCTGTAGCCCTTCGCCCGCGGGTACTCGATGACCGGAACGGGCTTGCAGACGGGCCAGTTGCCGTTCCCCGAGGTGTACCCGAATTCGCCGCCGGCGCCCCGCACGCAGTCTCCGCAGTCGCCGTCGGTCCCCACCTTCATGTTGCTGATGTTGCTGTTGACGTCGTACTTGGAGGGCAGCTGGCCTTTGTTGTCCTCGTCATCCGTGAACTGGGTGACGGCCTCGATCAGGACCTGGAAGGCGTCGTAATGCATGATCGCGTAGCCGTCGTCGAGGTCGGTCCCTTTGATGTCCGCCTCCTTGGCGATGGTGGTGGCGAATGTCTGGAACTGCCCGGGAGCGCCTTGGCCAAGGCTCCACGAAGGGTTGTCCGTGGGCGCCGCGTTGAGCGTGACGACGTTGGCTTCCGCCATCGCCTTGCGCATGTCCTCGCTGGTGAGCCGCGAGGTGAGCCCGGTGGAGACACGGAGGATCCGGATGGGCGTCTTGTTCTTGTCCTTGCGGGCCTGGCAGTCGCCGTCCTTGGCGATGGCCTCCACCAGCTCGGGCAGGTCCCAGTCCCGGCCCGCCACGAACACCGTGTCCGCGCCCGACTCGCACAGGCTCGAGGCGGCGGGCGCCATGGTGGCGGGTGCTCCCTCGTAAGGGCCCATGGTGCCGACGTACGACTTGTCCCGGACCGTGAGCTCGTACTTCGTGCCGAAGCGCTTGAGGAGCTCCGCCTTGGTGTTGGTGACGTAGTCGTCCTGGGCGCGCGAGTCCCAGACGAGGAAGCCCTTGCCGTTGCCCGGCTCGTCCTTGAGGTAACGGGCAAGAGCCATCACGGAGTTGCGGTTGTTGGGGGCCGTCTTGAAAAAGGTCCTGGCCTCGATGGTGGGGGAGCTGAGGACGCCGCTGACCGCCGGGATGTTCTTGGCGGACAGGGCGCTCGCCGCGTCCTGCGTGTCCTGCTCGCTGTTGGGCAGCCCCATCACGCCCACCAGCGGCGAGTCGTCCTCCGACTGTTTCCCGCCGCCGCTGAGCTTCGCTGCCGCGTCCACGGCGGGCTGCCACAGGTCCAGGTCGGTGCCGATGTTACCGAGCAGCATCTGGAAGTTGACGCCGCTGCTGGCGCGGTTGGCGTTGCGCTGCGCGGCATAGGCGCCCGCCAGGCTGCGCTCGACGAGCGGGGCGGTCATCGCCCCGGACTTGGAGGTGTTGAAAGGGAGCAGCAGGGCGACTTTCACGTACGGCTTCTTGTCGGCGTCGCCCTTGGGGCTCTCCCAGACGTCGCGTACCCGCTCGTTCTCCTCGGCGATGCGCTTGACCAGCCGGGCGAATTCCTTGCCGGGTCCGTCCTCGCCCGGCTTGAAGACCGGAACCTGTGCCGTCGCGTCCACGAGGCCGACGCACTCGCCTTCCTTCTCCACGAGCCCGTCCTGGCAGTCGCTCTTGGTGAGGATCGGCACGACAATTCCTGCCGTGGCCCCCAGCAGGGCCAGGGCCACGAACCCCGCGATCCACCGGCCCAGGATCCGCTCCCCGCGCCTGAGCTCGCGCCCTCTGACGAAGGGGCGGACGAAAATGTCAGTGAAGCTCACCTTGGCTCCCTTCAGAGCCGAGCACCGGTAAGGCAGAGGATGGGGTGCGTAGCTCGCGCAGGTCGTCGTGCCACTCCTGGGCGGCGTCGAAGAGCGTGCCGGCACCCGTGGCATGCCGGCCCGACAGAAGCTCGAGGTCGAACCGGATCCGGTCGCACAGCTTCTCGTCCGGCGAGGTCAGCGGATCGGCGGCCAGCCACACCGCATGCAGCAGACGGCGTATGGAGCGCAACACGTCGTCCTCGGCCGACTGCGTGCCGCTCTTCCCGCTGGCCTTGTCCCAGCAATCCTCCGTCCAGGCGGCACGGGGCGGTGGATGCGGTGCCGAAGCCACGTGCCACAGATCGCGCAGCCACTGCTCCGCGGTGTCCGGCGACGTGAACCGCTCGTAAAGGCGCGTCACCACATGCCCGGCGTCGCCGCCCGCGAGCGCGTGGTGCAGGGCGTCGATGGGTTGCCGGGCGCTGGCGTGGTAGTCGTGGAGCAGCTGATGGAGGCCGTACCAGGTCGGGGCCGACGGCGTGGATTGCGCCCGCCGGCGGCGCAGTTCGAGCACGAGGACAGCCCGCAGGAACGGGTCGGTGACGAATGGCCGCGGCGCCTGCGCACCGTACTCGGCGCGCAGATGGCCCCGGGCGGTTTCCACGGCCATGCGATCCGGGGCGGTGGACAGGTACTCGGCGGCCAGGGCGCGTGCTGCGGCGTTGTCCTGGGCAACGGAGAACAGGGTCAGATTGCGGCGCAGTTCCGGGTCGGGTACGAGTCGCGCCGCGATCTGCCGGGTCACCGACTGCCCGTCCAGTTGCAGCGCGCCCACATCGAGCCCCGGCGTGGCCGCGCTGTGCGGATGGGCTTGCACCGCCTCGGTCAGGAGCCCGCATCCCAGGGGCGACCCTTGGGTGAACCGGCGCACCACACGAGGCAGTTCACCCCGCAGCGACGGGGCGGCGTCACTCAGCATGGCCACGATGTCGTCACGCTCGAGCGGCGGCAGTTCGACCGTGATGAGCCCGGCCGACGGGGTCCCGGTCTCCGGTCGTCGCCAGTCGGCCGCCCCGCCCGCGACCTGCTCCAGGTTGCGTTCCGTCGCATCAGGCCGCGAGCGATGACGGGCGCTGCCGCGCGCGGCGGCCACCACGATCAGTGGATCACGGGCGCCCTTCGCCCGGTGGGTGAGGAGTTGGTTCAGCAGGAGGGTGCCCGGCGTGGACTGCACGTTGTCGAGCAGGAGCAGTGGGCGTGGCGGCCGGTTGAAGCGCATCCAGCGGGTGCCATAGCGGGCCCGCAGATCCTCCAGGAGCGCCGCGGCAAGGCTGGCCTCGGCCACCCGTCGCAGGTCGTCGCCCTGGTGGAAGGCGCGGGAGAGCGCGAACAGGGGCGCCTCCCCACGGCGGACCCCGGGCCGTTCCGCGTAGAAGGACAGTACGCCGTCCGCCTGCCCCTTCTTCGTCAGATACCGCCCGGTGAACAGCTCCACCGAGGCGTCCACGACCGGTTTGAGCTCCTCCCGGTCGAGGACATTGGGCAGGCCGGCGTTCACGTCCCGCACCCAGCTGCCCGCGGCGGTAGTGCTCTCATCGGCGAGGCCGCACCCGGTGAGCAGCCGCCGCACCCGGCCCTGGGCGGCCTCCTGCTCCTTCGCGTCGCCGAACCGCCAGGCGCAAACGGCCACGAGCCCGGTCCACAGGCGCGGCAACTGCAGCCGCTTCCGCTCACCGGCGACCGGGGCGCAGAGTCCGCGGGCGGCGTCGATCAGGAAGTCGGCGCCCGGCGAGGTGTTGGCGACGAGGGCCTCGCCGGAGGCAGATTCGCGCGCCTGCGCGCAGTCCACCTGAGCCACCGGAATACGGGTGCGATACGAGCGGTACAGCTTGTCGAGGACCGCGGTGCGGCCACTGCCGTGCGGCCCGGTGAGGAGCAGCGCGGGCGGGTCGTCCCGGTGTACCTGCTCGACGTCCTCGTGCTCGTGTTTGCGGCGGCACCCCACCAGGCGTGGCACCAGGTCGTCGAGGAGGACGTCCCGCCCGTACAGTCTGCTCACGCTCGTCCTCTCCACTCCGTGGCTCTCAGCCGCCGAGCAGTCTCGTCAGGGTCGGTCCTATGGTCTGTAACAGAGCTTGTGCCGCTCTGGAGTTGGGGGCTGCTGACAGCTGGTCACGGATGCGGGCGGCGAGGGTACGGGTCTGAGGACTCGGCCCCGCGGGGTCCTCGTCGCTGCGCAAGTCCCGGTCCGCCCGGATGAGGTGGGCGATCTGCTCGGGGTCCAGGTTGAGGCCGGTCTCTTGGTTTACCGTCTCGATGTTTCCGTACAGGACGTTGACGTTGCCCGTGATCGGGCCGCCGAACGTGATGTGGCCCGGGGCCGGTTCCCGCGCCACGTACGCCGATACGTCGCTGCCGCCTTCGGTGGCGCAGTGCCGCCCGCGCTCGGTCAGCCCGGCTCGGGCCTCGATCGCCTCCCCCGCGAGCGTGAGCAGCCCGACCCTCCGCAGATAGCGTGCGCTGCCTTCGACGTCGCCCTGACTGAGCACCCGACCGTGGAACCAGGCCTGTTCAGCGATGAAGAACTCCTTGAGGCGCGGGTGGCGCCCGGAGCGGTTCTCCTCGTATGCCCACGCGATCAGGGCGTTCTCGGTGTACCGCTTGATCGCGACCGGGTCCCCCAGCTGTGCGACCAGTTGATCTGCCTGTGCAAGCCCCGCCATGGTGAGTTCCGTGTCCGGCGGCGGCCGCTCCCCGTCCTCCTGGATCCGCACGAGCCCTCTCTCTTGGAGCACTTCGATGAGAGCGGCGACACCCAGTGCGGGCTTGTTCTGCTGCAGTCCGAACTCGCCGGTCGGCACAGGTACATCGATCTGTCGGCCGCACTGCTCGTGGAGCCACAGCAGCAGCCGTACTTCATAGCGGCCAAGTGAGCCCGTGTGGTGCGTCATCGTGAGCCCAACCCCCGTTGGCGCAGCGGCATGATGCGAAGTGTGTGAGCAATCGAATCTACATCCGATGCGGGTCTGTCACCAGGTTCAGGCATGGCCCCGCTACCCCATAACTCCTTCGCTGCGTCGCAGAGACCGGGCTGTGGGCGCCGCCCCTGGCACGCGACGCCCACGTCCCGCGCCCGGCCTCCACTGGCGCCGGAGGGCGCGTCCACGGCGGCAGCTCGACGTAGCCCCGCCCGACGGTTGACGCCGTCCAGGACGATGGCAGCTCCCGGCCCTGGATGATGCGGTCGTCGCTGGGGTGCGTCGGGTGGGGTTCCCCTAGTCGTCCCGGAGAATCGCAGCCCTGGTCGAAGCGTCCAACGCGCGCGACGCCCGTCAGGTCCCCTTTGCTCAGGGCGAACTCGTCGAGCCTTAGCACCCGAGGCGTCTCCGCAGGCGGGTCGGGCTGGCTGATGGCCAGGGACAGCATGGTCGTCCCGCTGACCGGAGTCGGTAGCGGCAGCTTCGAAGCGAGTCGTTCGCCCGCTTGGTCGGCCAGCGCCCGACCTCGGCCCCGCGCGCGTGGGCACACGCGCGGGGCGGTCCCGGTCGGATCGGACGGCCGGACCGCCTCACACCCCTCGTCGAGCCGCGTCTCAGCGGCTGTCCCCGGCAGTCGCCGGTTCCGCCGCCGGTGCGGCCTCAGCGGCCTCACCGGCCTCCTCTTCGTCGGCACCGCCCGCCGGGACGTGGCGCAGCAGCACCATCGCGGCGACGGCCATTACCGCCACAATCACGCCTGCGACACCGCTCGCGAGGTTCAGCCCGTTGGTGAACGCCTCCCGGGCCTGCTCCAGGACCTGAGGGCCCACCACGTCGGAGACGGCGTCGGTACCGGCGAGCGTGTCGCGCACCGTGCTCGCGACCGACGCCGGAAGATCCTGCGGCAGGGCCTCGCCGATCTCGTCCCGGTAGACGGCGGTGACGACACTGCCCAGGCCGGCGATGCCCAGCGCGATACCGAACTCCATGGCCGTCTCCGACATCGCCGCTGCCGAACCGGCGGTGACGTCGACCGGATCACGCGGGTGGTACGGGAGCACCTGGACGAGGACGTCTATCGGAGCGCATATCGGCGCGGCAATGGGCTGACGCCCGAAGAGGCGCTGTCCGCGGACCCCGGTTGAGGCGGGTCTTCGACGACCACGTGGCAGGGAACGGCCCTCCGTTCCTCTTCCAGCTCGCAGACCTTCTTGCGCAGAGCGCAGCAGAGGGGATGTCACATCCCCCACCAGCTACCAGTGGTTCGTCAAATCGGGCGGTGGTGTGGGTTGACGGCCGGGTCAGGTTGCTCGTGGGCCGGTGGCGAGGGCCTGACAGGAGGCCAGTAGTTGCGACCGTGCCTACTTGCGCACGTGGAAGCGCAGCATGGTGACCCCGCCCGACTGGATGTTGCTGAACGGTTCCAGGCCGATCCGGTCGAGGCCTGGCGGAGCGAAGCGGACGCCGTCGCCGAGCAGCACCGGCAGCACGTACACCAGGATCTCGTCGACGAGGCCGCGCTGCAGGCACTGGGCGGCCACGTCGGCGCCGAGGATCTCCAGGTTCTTGGCGTCGGCGGCGCGGCGCGCCGTGGCCACGGCTTCCTCGATGTCGCAGGTGAGGAAGGTGACGTTGGGGTCCGGCTCGTCGGGCGGACGGTGGGTGAGGACGAACTGCGCCCCGCCGTCGTAGTCGGTGTTCTCGTCGGACATGCGCTTGCCGACCTCGTACGTGCCCCGGCCGATGAGCATGGCGCCCGTGGCCGCCATGACCTCCGGGAATGTCGCCGAGGTCATGTGCTCGAAGATCCAGTCCATCGTGTGGCCGGGACCGGCGATGTACCCATCGAGGGACATCACCCTGTTCACGACCACTTTGCCGGTGTTCGCATCCGTCATGCGTCTTCTCCAAGCAGGTGGAGGGCCGGGGTCGCATCATAGGTCGGTGAGCAACGTCTTCTCCGGCGGTAGTCACGACCTGGACCTGTCCAACGGCGCCACCGAGGTGTTCATCGACGTGCTGATGCTCGCCGTGTCCGATCTCGCCTCCGAGGACTGGGACTTCCGCTTCGCGGCGCTGCTGACCCTGCAGGACCAGAACGTCATGGGGCGCGGCGCCGTCGGGTTCGACCTGGCGGAGTTCGACTGGGGTGCGACGGAGCGGGAACGCGCCCGCGCGAAGGACTTCGTGCTGCGTGCCACAGCACTCGCGGCGAGCGGACATCGCTGGAGCGAGCTGGGCTACCACCCGCCCCGCGTGCATGACTACCTGCACCGCTTCACGACCATGGTGGCGTCCTGCACCCCGCCCGCCGACAGCAGCGCCGCACGCGGCTTCCCCGGCCCGGACGAGGCCGCGATGGCCTCGTGCGTGCGCCACCGCATTCTCAGCGCGCTCCCGCTCTGGGACGGCTGCTTCCTCTGCAATCGGCCGCTCTAGAGTCCGTCTTCGAACGGTTGTTTCCCAGAGCAGGAACGAGGCGAGAGAGACCGCCGCTTCGTCGGCCGAGGGCATGACCGTCCGGTTCGTCCGCCCGCACGGTCCCCATTTTCGGCCCGTGGCGGCGGCGTGCTGGTGGGCGCGGACGATGGTGGAGTCGCTCTGGACCAGCCAGTCGATGTCGCCGGCCGCGGACCATGCCGTTGATCATCTGGCGCACCTCCAGGCAGCGCAGCCGGGCGCCGGGCTGCCCGGGTCCTGTGTCGTACGGTCTGATGCGGCGGCCGCCCACCGTCCGCAACGAATCTCACCGAGCCGAACCCGGCGGTGCCGCCGGTAGGGCGGCCGGGAGATCGGAACCAATGCCGGGAATCAGGCGGCGACGAGCTCCTGCTCGCGCTGCGGCGTTTTGACCTTGGGCTTCTTGTTCGGCAGCGAGAGCCGGAAGACCTTGTGCCACGCGGAGAACACCTGCTTGGGCAGCGGGCCGGTGACGTACTCCAGCTCGTACTTTTCGAACAGCGCGCGCACCTTCACCGCGACCTCGGCGTACCGGTTGCTCGGCAGGTCCGGGAACAGGTGGTGCTCGATCTGGTGCGACAGGTTGCCGGTCATGAAGTGCATGGCCTTGCTGCCGCTGATGTTCGCCGAACCCATCATCTGGCGCAGGTACCACTGGCCGCGCGTCTCGCCCTTGATCGACCGGCGTTCGAAGACCTGTACGCCCTCGGGAAAGTGCCCGCACATGATCACCGAGTGGGTCCAGAGGTTGCGGACCAGGTTTGCGGTGAACGTGGCGCCGAGCGTGGGGAGGAAGGACGGGCCCGAAAGGAGCGGGTGGATCACGTAGTCCTTCAGCACCTGCTTGCGGATCTTGCGGCCCACGGCCTTGGCCCGCGCGCGGAACTCCGGGTTCTTGCGGCGCGCCTTGTCGAGGTTCTTGCCGAGCTCCAGGTCGTACGCCGCGATGCCGTACTCGAAGAAGCAGGCGTTGATGAAGTTCCACAGCGGCTGGCCGAGGTACAACGGGTGCCACTTCTGGTCCTCATCGACGCGCATGATGCCGTAGCCGAGGTCGTTGTCCTTGCCGATCACGTTGGTGTACGTGTGGTGCAGCTCGTTGTGCGAGTGCTTCCACTGCTCGGACGGCGAGACGTGATCCCACTCCCAGGTGGTGGAGTGAATCTTCGGGTCCCGCATCCAGTCCCACTGGCCGTGCAGGATGTTGTGGCCGATCTCCATGTTGTCCATGATCTTCGCCACGGAGAGCCCGGCGGTGCCGAGCAGCCACGCGGGCGGGAAGATCGAGAACAGCAGTACGCCCCTGCTGACCAGCTCGAGCTTGCGCTGCGCCGCGATGACCTTACGGATGTAGGCGGCGTCTTTCTCGCCGCGGTCGGCGATCACCTCGTCGCGGATCGCGTCCAGTTCGCGGCCTAGCTCCTCGATCTGCTCCGCGGTCAGGTGGGCGGTGGGGTCGATGGCGGTCAAAGTGCTCCTACCGTTCGATGTCGCAGGGGCCCGCCGCGGCGGACACGCAGGTCTGGATGAGGACGCCCGGCTCGGCTTCGGTGATCTCGCCGGTGCGCAGGTCGCGGACGGCGCCCGCTTTGAGCGGCGTGACGCAGCCGAAGCAGATGCCCATGCGGCACCCGGAGGGCATGAGTACGCCGGCCTCCTCGCCGATGTCCAGCAACGGCGTGGCACCGTCCGCGTCGACGGTCTTGCCGGTGGCGCTGAACGTGACCTCGCCGCCGTCGCCGGCGACGACGATGCTGGGGCGGAAGCGTTCGGTGTGCAGGCGCTCTGGGACGCCGTGCTCGCTCCAGTGCTTTTCGGCGGCGTCGAGCAGGCCCGCGGGCCCGCAAGCCCAGGTCTCGCGCTCGGCCCAGTCGGGCACGAGTTCGTCGAGACGGGTGATGTCGAGCATGCCGTCGGTGTCGGTGTGCACCTCGGTGAGCCGCAGCTTCTTGTCCGCGACCAGGTCGTGCAGTTCGTCGCGGAAGATCACGTCGTGCGGCTGCGGCGCGCAGTGGACCATGTCGACGTCGTCGAACTCGGTGTCGCGCAGCATGCCCATCACGGGCGTGATGCCGCTGCCGGCCGTCAGGTAGAGCACCTTGGCGGGCTTGGCCTGCGGCAGCACGAAGTCACCGGTCGGCTGGTCGAGATGGATCAGCGTGCCCGTTTTCACCCTGCGGACCAGGTGGTTGCTGACCTTGCCGTCCGGGATCGCCTTCACAGTGATCGTGATGCGGCCGTCCCGGCGGTTTGTCGGCGAGGTGAGGGAGTAGGCACGCCACAGGCGCACCCCGTCGACGTCGACCCCGATCCGTACGTACTGACCGGCTGTGTGGCCGCGCCAGCCCCGTCCCGGCCTGATCACGACGGTCGCGGCGTCAGCCGTCTCGGGGTGCACGGCCTCGATGCGCCCGCGCAGGTCGGCGCCCGCACGTAGCGGGCTGACCAGGTCGAGGTAGTCCGACGGCAGCAGCGGCGTCGTGACCGTCTCCAGCAGTTTCCACGCCCTGCTGCGGAGGGCTGCACTTGTCATGACTCCAGCTTGCTGTGCCTCAAGGCGTAAAGTCCTGACCGCAGGATGTGAATCTGGTAGGTTGAATTGTTCGCAGGGAACAAAAACATGAGCCATGCAATCCAGAGGGCCAGCGAACTGGCCCTGGACGAGACGACGGTCACCGCACTGCGGGCCGCGCTGAGGACCACCGCCGACGAGGTCGTCCAGGCGATCATCGACGAGGTGCCTTCCTACGCCAACGCCCTTTCGGGCAGCATGGGCGCCACCATCCGCCGAGCCGTCCGCACCGCCCTGGGGCACTACCTGGACCTCGCGAGCGGGCACGCCACAGGCGGCGACGCCGGTGACGCAGCCTACGAGCTGGGCCGCGGCGAGGTGCGCGACGGCCGTTCGATGGACGCCCTGCTCAGCGCCTACCGCGTCGGCGCCCGCGTGGCCTGGCGATGCCTGGCAGCGGGTGCCGTACCCGCAGGTCTGCCCGCCGCAGAGGTCGCCAAGTTCGCCGAGCTGACCTTCGCCTACATCGACGAGCTCTCCGCCGCGAGCGCCGCGGGCCACGCCGACGAACTGGCCGCCCGGGGCAGGGCGCACGAGCGCCACCTGGAACATCTGGCCCGCGACCTCCTCGCCGGCGCGAGCCCGGACGTGCTCCTTGCCTCTGCTCAACGGGCCGGATGGCAGCCTCCGGTTTCGCTGACCGCGGTCCTGCTGCCCGCCGCCCAGGCCCGGCCTGCCTACCGCGCGCTCGACCCGAGCACCCTCGTCCTCGACGATCTGCCGGACGCCACCGGTGCGCTGCTCGTCCCCGACGCCGACCGATCACATCTCTTGCGGCAGCTGACCGACCGCACCGCCGTGGTCGGCCCGGCCCGGCCATGGATTCGAGCGTCCGCCTCGTACGCACGAGCCGTACGCGCCCGCTCCCTCTCCTCTGATATTCGCGACACCGAGGACCACCTGCCCGAGCTGGTGCTGAGCGCCGACGCCGACGCGCTCGCAGACTTGCGTACCCGAGCCCTCGCACCGTTGCGGACCTTGCCGGTCGCGACCGCACGGCGGCTGGAGGAGACCTTGCGGGCGTGGCTGCTGCACCAGGGCAGGCGGGAGGAGGTGGCGGCGGCGTTGTTCGTCCATCCCCAGACAGTCCGGTACCGGATGTCGCAGCTGCGGGAGCTGTTTCCGGATCTCGCATCGCCACACCGGATCCTTGAACTGACGCTGGCGGTCGGGCTTCGGGGCAGCTGACGCGTATGTTGACCATCGACGACCGCGTCCGCGAGCGGTCCAGGAGTCGTGTTTCGTTCTCGGTGCCATCCGCTGGCTCATGCGGCCCTCCATGTCGTCGTGGAGAACGCTGTCCTGGTACGAGCTGACTCACGGGCGCCGCGGGCTGCAACTCCGTGACCGGCAGGGCGGCCAGGCCGGGACACCAGGGGCGGAAGGCCGGGCCGCTCGCGCCGGGAACCGCCATGGTTCTGCGACAGCCCCGTGCCTCCCTGTGCCTCCCTTCCGGCAGGCCAGCCGGACGACCGACCGGGCCGGGCTGGCACATCGCGCGAGGGATGATGGGGATGGAATGACGGAACGTTGAGGTCAGGAGCTTCCATGGCGAAGCGCATTCACCAACCCCGCGAGGACGCGGAGTTCGATTTCATCCTCGGGATGAGCGGAGTTCCGGTCCTCGCATACTTCACCGGGACATGGCCCAAGGCAATCGAGCCCTGCCGGGTGATGGACCTGGTCGTGGGTGGCATCGCCGACGACTACACGGGCCGCCTGACGGCTGTCCGCACCGACATCACGCGTTGTCCGGCCGCAACCGAGCGATACGGGATCACCGGAGCCCCGTCGTACGTCCTGCTGAAGGAGGGGGCGGCGGTGGCGCACGGCACGGGACCCATGACCATCGCCGAGGTACGGCAGTTCTTGGACGGCCATCTCTGAGCGGCCGCTGCGGCACGTGGCCGCGACGCCCGTCACGTCTCGTCTCGTCTATGGCGCACTCGGGGACTGCCGGTCGCTCGCCTGCCGCAACAGCGCCCTCACCTCGGGCAACCGCGACGCCCACGCCCGGCACCTCGCCGAGCTCGACCAGACCCTGGCCCAAGGCGACCGTCTCGCCCCCTACATCCGCCACCGCCTCCAGCAGCAGCGCCAGGAATTCGCCGAATTCCTCACCGGACACACCCCGGAGCCCACATGAAACTCGCGATGCCCGACGCGGACGCCGTCCGCGCCGCGATGGAGGCCGTTCTCGCCGAAGTGGCGGACGCCGTCCGCCGGGCCACGGTCACTGCGGTCGAGCGGCGCCTCGACGTCACCCACGCCACCTTCTACCGTCACCACCAAGACCTGATCACCGGCTACTTCCAACCCCGCGCGACGCCTGCCAGCCAGCCGGAAATCCCGTCCCAGGACACCGGAGACGGCCAGAACAACCTGAGGCGCCTGCGGCAAAAGAACGCCGACCTACGCAGGACCCTGCACCTGTACGGAGAAGCCGTCCGCCAACTCACCCTTGAAAACGACGTACTCAGGCAGCGAGGCACCCCCATCGCGCTGCCCACCGGCCGATGTCCGTAGGTGACGGCATTCTCAGGGGCTTTCCGCCTCACCTGGGCAGCGTAGTCAACGGTCAGCGCCACCTTGCGTGGGGCCGGGCGAAGTGCCGGGAATCGGATCGCCATCAACGGGGTTGGTGGGGATGAGCCGTTAATTGGAGGAACATGCGAGCGATTCAGGTGTACGAAGTGGGCGGTCCCGAGATGCTGCAGGAGGCCAAGGTGGACCAGCCGCGGCCGGGTCCGGGCGAGGCGATCGTGGAGGTCGCCGCATCCGGGGTCAACTTCCTAGACGTCTACCACCGCGAAGGCCGGTACAGCCTCCCGCTGCCCTTCACCCCGGGCGCTGAGGGCGCCGGCACGGTCATCGAAGTTGGACCCGGCGTCGCTGACGTCGCAGTCGGGGACCGGGTCGGTTGGGTGGAGATTCCCGGCACGTATGCCGAGCGGGCCGTCGTGGACTCCTCCCGGCTGGTGCCGCTGCCCGACGATATCGGCTTCGAGACAGCCGCCGCCGTGCTCCTCCAAGGCATGACCGCGCACTATCTCGTCAAGGACGCCTACCCGGTTCAGGGGGGCGACACGGTGCTCGTGCATGCGGCCGCTGGTGGCATGGGGCTGCTTTTGACCCAGCTCATCACCCATCTCGGCGGCAGGGTGATCGGCACGACGTCGACCACGGCGAAGGCCGAGCTGGCGAAGCGTGCCGGGGCCGCCGAGGTGATCCTTTCCTCCGCGGTCGACGATCTCGCAGCCGAGGTGAGGCGGCTCAACGGCGGTCAGGGACTGCCGGTTGTCTTCGACGGCGTCGGCGCGCACACCTTCGATGCGAGCCTCGCCAGCCTGCGCACCCGCGGCCGTCTCGTGCTCTTCGGCGCGGCAAGTGGTGCCGTGCCGCCGTTTGATCCGATGCGGCTCGCCCAGGGCGGTTCGCTGACCCTGATCCGGCCCAGCCTCGGGGACTTCATCGCCGATCGGTCCGAACTGCTCCGACGGGCCGCCGATGTGTTCGAGTGGGTGCGCTCCAAGGCGCTTGAGATCACCGTAACGGGCCGTTACGCGTTGTCCGAGGCCGCCCAGGCCCACAGCGATCTGGAGGCTCGGCGCACCACCGGCAAGCTGCTCGTCATACCCGGTGCGGCCGCTGTGGAACGCCGCGAGGAGACGCAGAGCTGATCGCGGGTGGCGAGGTCGGGGATCTTGGAGACGGAGATGGCGAAGGCATCGCCGACCGTCATCGCCAAGATCCCCGACAGCGTCAGGCACTCAGCAGGCCAAGATCAAGTTATGGCGGGTTTCTGGCGTATCTGGGTCACACCCCTTCAAAATCCCTCAGCCGAGACCTGGCTTACCCGTCCACAACCTCCTGGGAGAGAACACCTTCGACTCCGTCGCCGCCGAGGCGGGCCTGACCAAGGGGGGACTCCTCTACCACTTCGCCTCCCGCGAAGACCTCGTCCAGGCCATCCACCAGCACCTCGCCGACCAATGGGAGGCGGATATCGCCGCGGCGGCGGGAAAGCCGGCGGACGAAGCGACCCCCACCGAGCGGCTTGCCGCCTACACCCGCGTCGCCACCCAGAGCGCCACCCGGGCCGAGCTCCTCTTCATACTCGAAGGCTCTACAACTCCCGGGCACGCGGCCCCTTGGGACGCGGTCATGGAACGATGGGCCCCACCCCTGACCGCCACCGACGGCGACGACCCTGACGCGCTCGATCAGTTCATCGCCCGCCTTGCCGCGGATGGTCTGTGGCTGTACGACGCCCTCGCAACCGAACGGCTGCCCCCTCAACTACGCCACGCTCTCGCCGAACGCATCGCCAACACCCTCAACCGCGACGACACCTGAGCCCGGACGGCCCCGCGATGTCCCGACCGCTGGATGAGTTGCGCCAGCGCCAAGGCCCGATCGCCGGACCGCGACGCCAGCGTCAAGCTCAGCTCAACGCACTGAACTTGCCGGAGAGCCGACCGGGCACCTTCGCCGAACGCACTCGCGCCAAGCGCGCCACCATTCACGCTCTCCTCGCCGTCGGTACTCTCCCAGTTCGTGCCGGAGCCCGGGTTGAGGGCGCCGCCGACAGGGATGGTGACTTCGGTGCGCGATCGACTCCGTCAGCCTCAGGGCCGTAAAAGGGGGCCACTGATCGCCGCCACCACAGGGTCGTCGAAAGGACGGTGTGTTGGCTGACCGGATGCCGACGCCTGCACCGCCGCTATGAACGCAAGGCCGAGCACTTCTCCGAACTACCGGGGCGTCCCGTGACCAGGTAACGGGGACGATCAGCCCCGAGAGGAAGGGCTGGCAGGAGGCCGGAGAACGGCTGCGAACGGCGCGGGTGTTAGTTTCCTTCCCGTGTTAAAACACCAGGACGAGACCAGGGCGGCCTACGACGGGGTCGTCGAGCTGTATGCATCGATGTTCGCTAATCGGTTGGAGACACAGCCGTTCGCGCGGAGCATGATCGGCACCTTCGCCGAGCTCGTGCGTGGCACGGGGAACCTGCGGGCAGCCGACGTCGGGTGCGGGCCCGGTCATCTGACGGCCATGCTGCACGATTTGGGGTTGGACGCCTTCGGGCTCGACCTCTCCCCGGCTATGGTCGCCCACGCCCGGCGGGCCCATCCGGCGCTGCGGTTCGACGAAGCGCGAATGGAGGCCCTGCCGGTCGAGGACGGCGCGCTCGGCGGAGTGCTGGCCCACTACTCGATGATCCATACCCCACCTGCAGAATTGCCCGCGCTGCTTGCTGAGCAGGTGCGTGTCCTGGCGCCAAGGGGCCTGCTCCTGGTGTCCTTCTTCGGGACCAAAGGGCCGGAGCCGGTCAGCTTCGACCACAAGGTAGCGCCCGCCTATAGCTGGCCGGCGGAGCAGTTTGCCGAATTGCTGGCCGGGGCCGGACTCGTCACGGTGGCTCGGTTGCTCCACGACCCAGCGGCTGAGCGGGGCTTCCTCGACACCCACCTGCTGGCCCGCCGCTTGTAGAGCGTGGCCCGTGGCCTGAGTCGGGGTGGTATAGATCCTCCGCGTGGATGAAGCTCGTCACGAAGGCTCTGGCGGTGCGGCCACCGCAGTGAGCCTTTTCCAACCTCATGCTGAAGTAGCGAGGTGAAGGGCGAGTATCGCTCGCACGAGGCTGGTGATCCGTGTGGTGCTGCATCGGATCTTCCGGAGGATGCGCCAGCACTTCAGGGTGGCCATGGCCTGTTCGCCGACGCACCGGATCTTGGCGTGGGTGGTGTTGTGACGTCGCTGCCATCGCTTGAACTTCCGGCCTCGGATCGGGACGCGGATGTGGCGGCCGGCGCCCTGGTAGGCGCGATCGGCCCAGCACTCCAGGTCGGCGTCTGCCAGGGCCGCGACGAGTCCGTGAGCGCGAGCGCCGGCAGATCGTGGGTGGAACCGGGCAGGGCCGGAGATGCCCAGATGAGACGGCCAAAGGGGTCGGTCAGCACCTGCACGTTCATGCCGTGACGTTTATGTTTCCCCGAGTAGTACGGGCGGTCGGCGGCGATCCGGTCGATCGGCAGCAAGGTGCCGTCCAGGATGACGAAGGCTTTGCGTCGCGCGGTTGCCATGGCCTCGGTCAGCGTGGGGGCGAGAGCGGCGAGTACATCGATGGCCTCTCGTATGTAGCGGTAGGCCGTGGCGATGCCGATGTTGAACCCTGTGGCGAGCCGGGCGTAGGTGTCACCGCACCGCAGATGGGCCGGGGCGAGCAGGGCCTGCCGCCCGGTGGAAAGACGTCGCCACCGGGTACCGACCTTGCCTCTCCGTGCGGCAAGTTGCCTGCTCAGGAAGCGCAAAGTGCGGCTGGACAGATCAATGGCGGACGGGTAGACAAGCACGCGAAGCTCCTGGCGGACAGGGTGATCTTGGTCGTGAACCCGTCTACCAGGAGCTTCGTCGTTCCGTACAACCCTCCGCCACCAACGACCATGCACAGTCATCAGGTTGGAAGAGGCTCACTGCAGGTTGTAACGGTCTACCAGTTCGGCAGGTGCCAGCTGCCCGGTGCGGTGTGAGATCCGGAAAAACGTATGCGGTGAGTCCGAAGGGAACTGACCCAAGTCACGCAGCCATGTATAGGCGAGTTCGATCCGCCGATTGCTGTTGGTCGGGTTCGTGGCGTGCCAGAGCAGCAGGTCGCCAACGAAGATGTCCTCAATGCCACCGCCCATGCAGGCCATGATCTCCGCGATGGTCTTCAGCGCCGATGGGCCTTGTTCTGAAGAGACGGCGCTCGCTGGTAGCGACGCCCGCAGCCGCGCAAAGCCTTCGGGGTCGCGAGCCACCTCCATAGCCGGGCGAAGATGCCGCGACCGATACCCGATGAGGAACGCAGGGTCGGGTCTCAGAACGTCTGCACAAAGGAGCGTCAGGAGCCCTACCAACATTGTCTGGTGCCGCGACGCCCGGCCTTGCGCACCGGCCCACGTCACGTAGGCACTCTTCCAGGTCTGGTCCGTGATCCGCTGGCCTTGTGCAGGGCTTGCCTGCCAACGCTGCTGCCAGGTCTCGCCGGGGAAGGTCGCGAGCCAGTCCAGCAATAGGCGTGTTCCGAACATCCGGTTGGCCCGAGCATATTCGCCCGCAAGGCGAAGCGGCGGGCGCGTTAATCGCTGGAGGACCTCCTCGCGCGAGGCCACCGTAGCCGGCCATGCACGCGGCCTCTCCCGATGTGGGAAACGGTTCATCAAGGTGCGTGACTCGGCACCCGACAAGCTCGTATCCGGAGGAACGTAGCTTGAGAGAGCCTGCGCCGCAGCGTGGGTCATGACAGATCCCGGCCGAAGAGAACGGACAGTGACGCGGGGTTGTAGGACGGCTCCGCTGCGGAAGGAGGAAGCTCGGTGCGCCGTCGTTCTTGGCGGGCGTGGTGGGCAAGCCCCGCGGAGATGACGTCCTCTCTGGTGGGACGGTTGTAGATGTCGAGGGTCGACAGGTACCTGTGACCGAGGATCTTCTGCACGTAGACCGGTGCCAGGCCCGCATCGTCGAGCATCAGATACGTAGCGGTGTGCCGAAGGTCGTGCAACGTCCAGTTAGCGCCCAGGAGTTCATTAGCGCGGTTGAACATCATGCGTGCCGCGTCGTACTCCAGTGGTCGCCATGGGCGCCGCAGGGTCCACTACAGCGGTTGCGACCGGCCCCGAGGGACTCCCTTTTTCCAAGATTCCTCCTGGTAGAGCCTCAACCAGACAAATGCATCCGGGCTGGCGGGAAGCTCCTGATAGTCCCGGCTTCCCTTGCGGACCACGCCAATGATCTGTTGGCCCACGATCGCGCCGCCTTGCGTGGCGGAAAGGAGTTCCTCGGCACGGGCGCCGGTGGCTACCCAAAATGCCAGCAGGGCACGGTCGCGATGAGAACGAAGACCAGCGAAGACTTCGGTGTACATCTCATCGGGAATGCGTCGTGGAATCCGCTCAGGAACCTTCGGCCGGTAGAGACCCGCCCGCTGATCTCTGTGCTTGCCATCCCGGCCTGACTGGCGGCCCTGCGTGAGTCGACCAGGGCGGACCAGCGGAAATGGGTTGATCAGTAGAGAACCCGTGCTGCTGTCCAAGTGGAAGTTGTAGAACTGCCGCAGCACCGTCTCGCAGTGAGCACGAGTGCTCGATGCGTACTTCACTCCGACCGTCGGTTTCCCCGTCACTGGGTTCGGAGTCCCCGGCGCGAGTCTGCCCGTCTGCACGGGGAGGACGTCGGACAAGCCATCCCGTCCGCGTCGCCAATGAGGCCGGACCGGCTTATCCGCGATCTTCATCCACCACATGAAATCTCGCGCTTCGTTACGGGTTGCGCGGTCCCACGCAACATCGAGGGCCCACAGAAACCTGAACCAACGCAAAAGATCCATGCCGTACGAGCGGGGGGTCAGCGGTGAACTGTCACGAGCTGCGAGCTCCCTCAGATACAGCCTGGTCGGCTCGACCGGCTTCCCGAACCGATCTAGCAACCTGAACGGCTCCCAACGATCTCCGGTCTCGAGTAGCTGGCCTAACTCGGGCAGCACAAAGCCGCGCAGGTCTCTTTCAGAACTCTCATCGGGCACGGCAGGAAGCTAGCAGAACGTCCGCTGACCTGCGAGAAGTTGCTAGTTAGTTCGGTCAACGGGCCTTCCTTGCCTTCGTCGCCATCGCCGCAGCCCTCATCGGCGACCGCAGGCTCACCACCTGAGCCAGCATGTCAGTCGCTCGATCCGGTTGGCACGAAGAGGCAGAACGGGTGGCCCGCCGGGTCGCACAGGACGCGTACATCATCTTGAGGCTGGAAGTCCGTCACCGTGGCCCCCAGGGCAAGAGCATGCTCGACGGCTGATGAAAGATCGTTCACCTCGATGTCCAGATGCAGCATCATCTGCTGCTCGGACCGTGTGGAAGGCCACCGCGGGCGGGTGAAGAGCGGCTCTGTCTGAAATGACAGCCCGGCACTGCCATCGGGCGGAGCGATCTCAACCCAGCCGGGTTCCTCCTTCCGCATCGGCCACCCGAGCAGGCCCTGATAGAACTGCACCAACTCGTGGGCGTCTGGTGCATCAAGAGTGGTCGCGGCCAGCGTGAAACGCGGTTGCAGCTTCATGCAGTGCTGCTACCCCGTTTCGCTACTGCAAGGCCAGCGATCACTCTCTCGCCCGTTACCGATGCCTCGTTCCGCCGCACATCACCAAAGGAAGCATCGTCCAAAGGGAGTTGCAGAAGGCTCAGTGCTGGGCATTTCCCGTCTAGGGGCGGGGGTGTCTCATGCTCCACCGCAGACTCGCCCGCGACTACGAGCGACACCCGCACCGCTCCGAGGCGATGATCCGCCTCGCGATGATCGACCTCATGCCCCGGAGACTCACCGGCGAAGCCACCCTGAACTCGCCAGTGCCCGCTCGCAGTTCCTGGGCTACCGAGGGGTGGGGCAGGAGAAGAGCACCCTGCACGCGGGTGGCGAGGCCTGCGAGCAGTACCGGATCGGGAGGACCACCCACACCCTTGCCGTGGAGCCGTCGTCCGGCTTTTTCCACGGCCCCTTCGCGAACTGCTCCGCGCTCTTCGAAAGCCTGGTGCTCCTGGGGAACCAACTCCTCGCGGCATGCGCCAAGGACCTCTCCCTGGGCGGTGCGCTCACCGGCTCCTGTCAGGCCTCGCCCATGCACCGCCTCGGCCTCAACTTCTACCGGCCCGGACACGGCGCCGACATCGCCAACAACGTCGACTATGCGATGTCACCGCACATCGACCACGCCTACTTCACCGTCGTACTCCAGGACGAACCGGGCCTGCAGGTGCAGGACGAGGACGGCACCTGGATCTCCGTTCCTCCGGTCCCTGACGCGGTGTTCGTCTTCCTCGGGGACTACCTGGAGCGGGCCACGAACGGCATCTACCGTGCGGCGACGCACCGCGTCGGCGCGGTGACCACCGATCGAATCTCCATCCAGTACAAACACCGCCCCGCCCATAGCACCGTCGTCGCGCCCTTGGAGCAGTGCACCAGCGCGGATGCCCCACCCCGCTACGCGCCGTTCGACACGGGCGCCCAGTACACGGCCCTGCTGCAATCACTCCTGGACCGATAGGGCCGCCACCGCCACCGCCACCGCCACCGCACTAAAGAGACGCAGCCGGCGTCACCGGCCCGGCGCTCGGAGCACCTGCTGGCGGTGCTGGCACCGCGGGCAACAGCTTGACGAGACGGATCGTATCGTCTAGGTTCTTGCTCATCGGTCGGCAACTGGTGCTCCTCCTGCTTGCCGTACGCATGAACCTGTTCGCCCAGCAAAGGACTGCTCTTGCACTGTGCTTCCGCCGACACCACCGCCACCGCCTCTCCTCTCATCACGTCCCAAATCGCTCTTGCCGAGGTGACCAAGCGCTACGGCGACCGCGTGGTGCTGGACCGCGTGTCCTTTACCGTCCGGCCGGGCGAGAAGGTCGGGATCGTCGGGGACAACGGCTCCGGGAAGTCCACCCTCCTGCGGCTGCTGGCAGGACAGGAGCCGGTCGACAACGGCAGCCTGACCGTCGTGGCGCCGGGCGGGATCGGCCACCTCGGCCAGACGCTCGATCTGCCAGGCTCGGCGCGCGTGGGCGATGCCGTGGATCACGTACTGAGCAAACTGCGCGCCCTGGAGCGCCGTATTCGTGCCACCGAGGCCACACTGGGCGCGGCCGGACCTGCTGAGCTCGAGCGCTACGCCGCGCTGGTGGCCGAGTTCGACGCGCGGGGCGGGCACGGAGCGGATCGCCGGGTCGAGGTGACGCTGCGCAGGCTCGGCGAGCGCGCGCCACTGGACCGGGAGCGTGTGCTGAGCACCCTCTCCGGAGGGCAGCGCTCCCGGCTCGCGCTCGCCGCGACTCTCGCCTCGGCCCCTGAACTGCTGCTGCTCGACGAGCCGACCAATGACCTGGACGACGAGGCCGTGGCCTGGCTCGAAGGGCATCTGCACCGTCATCGGGGCACGGTCATCGTGGCCACGCACGACCGGGCGTTCCTGGAACGCGTCACCGGCACCATCCTGGAGGTCGACCAGGATCAGCACACGGTACGGAGCCACGGCAATGGATACGCCGGCTTCCTCGCCGCCAAGGCGGCGGCCCGCGCCCGATGGGCGTGGGAGCACGAGCAATGGCGCAACGAGATCGCCCGCCAAGAACGCCTCGCCGACGCCAGTATCGGGATGCTGGCCGGGATCCCCCGCAAGGGGCCGTGGGCGTTCAGTGGCGCCGGTGCGTTTCGCGCGCGCTCGCGGGCGCACGGCGCCCAGAGTCGCATCCGCAACGCACGCGAGCGGTTGCAGCGGCTCACGGAGCACCCCGTTCCGCCTCCTCCGCAGCCACTGCGGTTCACGGGCCGCGTCGAAGGCGCGCCGACCGCCGACGAGACCTCGACGGCGGTGCACCTGGAAGACGTCCTGGTTGGGGGGCGGTTGCGTGTTCTGTTCCTGGAACTCGCCCCCGGCGACCGGCTCCTCGTCACCGGGCCCAACGGTGCGGGCAAGAGCACCCTCCTCCAGTTGCTGGCAGGGGAATTGACGCCTGACGCCGGTGTCCTGCGCCGACCATGCCGGGTCGGATTCCTGCGCCAGCAGAGCGCGCCCGACGCCGCCTTCGATGCCCGCACGCTCCTCGCGGCGTTCGCAGCCGACAGGGCGGGGCAGCCCGACGAGCACGCCGAAGCACTCCTTGCGCTGGGCCTGTTCCACGCCGCCGACCTCGCTGTTCCCGTACGGAAGCTGTCCGTCGGGCAGCGCCGCAAGCTCGAACTGGCCCGGCTCGTGACGGCAGGCCCACTCGACCTGCTCCTTCTCGACGAGCCGACGAACCACTTGGCTCCCGCCTTGGTGGAAGAGATCGAGGCAGCCCTGGCCCGCTACACCGGCACGCTGGTCGTGGTGACGCACGACCGTCTCCTGCGCCAACGCTTCCACGGGCGACGCCTGGAACTCCCCACGACCGCAGAGAAGGCGCGCCGGACCTGACGGTCTTGAGCACCGGACCTGACGGACTTGAGCAGTGGGGTGCGATCCGGGCGCGTCACTGTCCGTCGGGTGCGGTGATGGCGTCGCTGTAGAGGCGGAACAGGCGAGGCAGGGACGTAGGGGCGTCCTGAGCCGCGGGGAGGGTACGCAGAGTGGCCCAGCATTCCTGGGTGAGCCGGCGGGCACGACTGCCGGGCCAGGGCCGGGGCAATAGTTCCGGAGGCAGCAGCGGGTCGGGGGTCATGGCTCGGCTGAACCCCGCGGCCAGTTCCACGGCCAGGGTGAGCCCCTCGACCCCGGACACGCCTGTTCCGTGAGCCAGTCGTTCGGCGCACGTTGTGGCGAAGTCGGCGAGGCGTTCGTACCGATCGGCGATCTCTTCCAACGGCCAGATGTTGGCGGCCAGTTGGCGGGGCTCGGTGACGTCCCCGATGCGCAGGTCGGTACTGGTGAGGAAGGTGACGGAGTCGAGTACGCCGAGATGGCGGGCCTGGGCCTCGACCAGTTCCGCGATGGGGTTGGCGGCGACGTACAGGCCGCCCTGGACGGGCGCCGCGCCCAGGTGCAGCAGGGCTTCCCGCAGGGCGTCGCGGTCGGTGCGGCGTGCCTCCGGGATGGCGAAGGCGAACAGGTGCCACGTGCCGTCCCAGGGCGCGAGCCCGCGGTCCTGCCGGTAGGCGTAGCGGACATGGTCGGTATCGGGTGCGACGGCGCCGGTCGCGGCATCGGGCACCGCACGCAGTACGGCCTTGCGCCCTCGCCCTTCCTGGGTGAACCGGCCTTCGGTGACGAGGCGTTTGACGCACAGCCGGACCTGCTGGTCGGTCATGCCGAGGAGCCCGGCGACGGCGTAGAGCTCACCGGCGTCGACGGTGCCGTCCTCGCGGACCAGGGCGTGCACGAGCAGCCGCGTGGGAATCTCGGGACGCTGTGCGTGGTCCGGCCGCGCGTGGTTCATCGGGGGCTTCCTCCGGTCAGGTCGTCGGGGGTGACGGCACGGTGCATGGTGGTGACGGCACCGAATCCCATCAACCTCCGCAGAAACGGCGTCTGTTGGGTGCGCACGGCGCTGAACCCGTGGCGTTCGTAGAGGGCCTTGGCGCGCGGGTTGACGTCGATGACGTCGAGCCGGATCCGGCGACAGGCGTTCTCGGCACCCACGGCGGCGATCTCGCGCAACAGCAGCGCTCCGATGCCGGCGCCGCGGTGCGCCGCCGCCACGCAGATGCCGTCCATCACGAGTTCACCCTCGGCGGGCTTCCGGGTGAGCAGAACGAGCAGGGCAAGCCGGAGCGGACCTCGCAGTGGGCCGTACTTTGACAGCACGTCACGTGCCGAGCCGCCGTTCAGAGCGCGGCCCGCGAGATCGTAGCCGGCGACGCCGATGACGCGGCCCGCCCCGTCGAGAGCGGTGATGCCGCGGTCGTGGTGCAGATGGGCGGCAAGGAACGCCCGGCCCTTCTCCGGCGGGCCGAGCGCGCTGCCGAGCTTGCGGCCGAACGCCTTCGAGAGCTCGCAGCCGAAGAGAGGGAGCAGCAGCGTGGACATACCGCGGGAGACGGTGGACCGGAGTGGCAGGGGCGCCCCTCGTCTGCGTCGAGGCATCCCCGAAGGAGCCGAACAGCAGGTCGCCGCCTTGTACTGGGAGTGACGTGATCGTCCGACCGCGCAACGAGAGCCCCCCACACCCCCTCCCCACACCCACGCCAGGGGAGCGGCGCCAGAGCGGCGGCGCCCGGCTGGCACAGGTGGACGCGCTGCGCGGCTTCGCGCTGCTCGGCATCCTGATGGTCAACATCACCTACATGGCGTCCGCCTATCACGGCACAGGTCTGGAGGACCCGGGCCTCGGAGGCCCAGTGAGCGAAGCCGTCCGATGGCTGGTGGCGGTCTTCTTCGAGGCGAAGTTCTTCCTGCTGTTCTCGTTCCTGTTCGGCTACAGCTTCACGCTGCATATCGACTCGGCCGAACGACGCGGCGCCCGCTTCACGCCACGCTTCCTGAGGCGCCTGGCCGGGCTGTTCGTGATCGGCGTCGTGCACGCCGTCTTCCTCTTCCCTGGCGACATACTCACCTTGTACGCCGTCCTCGGCCTGATCCTGCTGGCACTGCGCCGCATCCAGCCCCGCACCGCGGCATGGATCGCTGTGGCACTCCTCGCGGTGACCGCCGTCGTGTACGTGCTCCTCGCGCTTGCCGTCGGCCACGCGGGCGGGGGCGGCACGATCCCTCAGTCCACGGCATCCGCCGCGGCCCAGGCGACCGAGGCGCTGCGCGGCGGACCGGCATCGATCATGGAGGCCCACCTCAAGGAACTGCCGGACGTCGCCTTCCTGTTGGTCTTCTTCCAGGCGCCATCCGCGCTCGCCGCCTTCCTGCTGGGCCTGGCGGCCGGGCGCCGACGGGCCCTCGCGGACACCGACCGGCACCAGCGGCTGCTGCGGCGGCTCCAGTTGACGGGCTTCGCGGTCGGACTGCCGGGTGGCATCGTGTACGCGGACGCGAGCTTGAACCACCCCGAATCCGCATACCAGCTCTTCGCCATGGGCCTCGACGTGATCACCGCTCCGCTGCTGGCCGCCGCCTACGCGGCGACCGTGCTCCGCCTTGTCCGAAGCCGCCGCGGCCAGAGCGTGGTCACCGTGCTCGCGCCGGCGGGACGCATGTCGCTGACCAACTACCTCGGCCAGTCCCTGGCCTGCGCCCTGCTGTTCACCGGCTTCGGGGCCGCACTGATCGGCCGAGTCCCACCCATCGGAGTCGTGGCGATCGCCTTGACCTTGTTCGCGGCACAGGCGGTGGCAAGCAGATGGTGGCTGCGACACCACGCCTACGGCCCACTGGAGTGGGGGCTGCGCGCCTGGACCACGCTGTCGACACCACCGTGGCGCCCGCGGAGCGGTACGCGGTCACCCCAGCCGTAGTCATACGTCGGCGACCCGCCGGGGCATCCCCTCAGGCGGGGACCGGTTCGGCCTGCGGGTACGGGCTGAGCATGGTGTCGAAGTAGCCCTCCGGGGCGTCCTCCAGGAAGACCGACAGGTTTTCCAGGAAGGCGCGCAGTGGGGGCGTCGCGTTGTGCCGGTCCAGGTCTTCCTGAGAGCGCCAGACCTCGTACAGGAAGAAGCGGCCGTCCTCGTGCTCGTGGAGGTGGTACTGCAGGTTGCCGGGCTCTTGGCGGGTGGGTTCCACGAAGGAGGAGAGGATGCGCCGGACCTCGTCCGCACGCTCCGGCCTGGGGCGGAGGAAACCGTAGAGGGCGATGGGGCGATCTGTGTTCGTCATGGCTCTCACGCTAAGATCTCACACTGATGTGAGGTTCAAGAGGTTGTGAGGAGCACCACATGAAGATCGGTGAGCTCGCCGCCGCGACGGGCACCTCCGTCCGGCTGCTGCGCTACTACGAGGAGCAGAGCCTCCTGGAGTCCCACCGTCTCGCCGGCGGCCACCGCCGCTACGACGACAACGCCCCCGCCGTGGTCCGCCGCATCCGTGCACTGCTGGACGCAGGCCTGCCCACCCGGGTCATCCGCGACTTGCTGCCCTGTGTCCGCCAGGACGGAACGGTTGCCGGATGCCGGTTGGAGACCCTCCAGGAACACCTCCGGGGCCTGGACGAGCGGATCTCCGCGCTGTCGGAAACCCGCGCCTCCCTGGCCGGGCTCGTCTCCGCCGCCCAGGCGCGCGAGCCGGCACTCGCGTAAGACAGCTGCCGCGCGCCTGCTCCGGTGGCGAGTCGTGTGTCAGTGGGTGGGCGCGCTGTTCAGTGGTTCGGGGGAGGAGGAGAGAGAAGGGGCTGAGCTTTCTCTCTCCACCCCGGCAGATGAAGTGGTCGAACCGGCCGCGGTGTCGGACACGCAGGCCGCGGTGACCAGCACGGTCAGCAGCAGTCCCCAGGTGTCGAAGTCGAGGTACGCCGCTGAACCATCGAGCGCAGCATCGGCTGGCTCATGCACCACCGCAGACTCGCCCCGACTACGAGAGACACCCGCACCGCTCCGCAGCGATAATGCGACTCGCGATGACCGACCTCATGGCCCGCCGCCTCACCGGCGAAGCCACCCCCAACTGGCGCTGAGCCTGGCCCGGCCAGGGACGCCAGTCCGGGTGAGATTTTCCGCGCGCTGTTCGGCCGGTGTGCGAACGGGCGCGCTTTCCAAGGGCAATGAGCCCTTCAGCTTGCTGCAAAACCGTGCTCGATGTCATCCGAGCCACCGATGTCCTGCGCCCCGACGTAACGACGCTGACCACCAACGAAAACCCCGGAGGCGAAGACGACCTATCGCACGCTTCGTCGGCTGGTCAGCGGTGTGGCTGGCGCCGTGTGGCGTGGATGGAGCCGAGCAGATTGAGGGACTGGGCGCTGGGGCTGCCTGGTTCGGCGTGGTAGATGACGAGTTGTTGGCCGGGCGTCTCGCGTACGTCGAATGCTTGATGGGTGAGAGTGAGCGGGCCGACGTCCGGGTGGAGGAAGTGTTTGGCGCCCCGTGTTTTGCCTCGCACCGTGTGGGACTGCCAGAGGCGCGTGAAGTCCACGCTGCACTCGGTGAGAGTGCTCACGAGTTCCCGCAGTCGTGGGTTGTCCGGGTCGAAGCCGGTCGCCTCGCGGAGGTTGGCGACGGTGGCTTGCGCCGCCCGGTCCCAGTCCGTGTAGAAGTTGGGGCCTGCGGGGTCGAGGAAGGTCATGCGGGCCAGATTGTCCGCCGGCGCGAACGGCGAGTAGAGGGCCTCGGCCAACGCGTTGACGGCGAGGAGGTCCAGGGTTCGGTTCATGACGAATGCTGGAGTGTTCGGGTAGCCGTCCATCAGCTGTCGTAGGGACGGGCTGACTCGCTCTGCGAGGTGGGCGGAGGGCCTTTCGCTTGGCGTGGCCCCGGCCAGCCGGTACAGGTGTGCGCGGGCGTCCTCGTCGAGGTGTAGCGCGCGGCTGAGCGCGTCGACCACCTGGGCCGAGGGGTTGTGTTCGCGGCCCTGTTCGAGGCGGGTGTAGTAGTCGGCGTTCACTCCGGCCAGGACGGCGACCTCTTCGCGGCGTAGTCCGGCGACTCTGCGGGTTCCGTAGCTCGTCATGCCGACGTCCTGCGGCTGCAGGCCGGCGCGGCGTGCTCGCAGGAAGTCTCCCAGGTGGTTGTCGTCCATGTGTTCAGGCTAGGCGGCGGCCCGCTGCGCTGCCTGGGTGTGGCACGTCCAGGCAGCAAGCGTCCTGGTTGGTCGCCGCTGACCTGCCCAGACTCGGTGGAGCGGAGAGAACCGCACCGTTTGAGGAGAGGAGTCCGCCATGGCCGGGGACGTTGAGGGCGACCGCGTCGACGTGGTCGGGATGTGGGTGACCGCGGATGGTCACATCCGTCAGGAGCTGCTGCCGGACGGCCGTTATGTGGAGGCCCGCGGCGAGCGGCACTGCGCGTACACCGGCCGGTACACGGTGACCGGCCGCCACCTGGACTACGTCGACGACACCGGCTTCACCGCCACGGGCGACATCCGGGACGGAGTGCTCCATCACGAGCACCTCGTGCTCCACCGGGAGCGGAAGTCGTAGAGGAGGAGGCCGGGCCGCGGCGCCTGGTCACCGGAAGGCGCATCCGCCGTCGGCGGACCCATAAGACCCCACACAGCAGTCAGCCAGCATCAACGAGAAGCAAGGACCATATCCATGACAGGACAACGACTTGACGGCAAGGTCGCGCTGATCACGGGCGCGACCGGCGGCCTCGGCACAGCGACCGCCGAACTCTTCGCCCGCGAAGGCGCCCGACTGGTGATCACCGATGTCGCCGAAGGCCCGCTGCGAGATCTGGCCGAGCGGCTGGAGGCACGCGGCGCGGAGGTCGTCTCCGCCCGCCTCGACGTCTCCTCCGCCCAGGAGTGGGACGACGTGATCACTCTCGTGCGCGACCGGTTCGCCACGCTGGACGTGCTCGTGAACCTCGCCGGCATCCTGGACTGGCCTGGTATCGAGGACACGCGGGAAGAGGTGTGGGACCGCGTCATCAACGTGAACCAGAAAGGCACCTGGCTCGGCATGAAGGCGGCGATGCCGCTCCTGCGCGCAAGCGGCAACGCGTCGGTGATCAATACCTCGTCCGTGCTCGGCCTGGTGGGAAGCGGCGCGGCCGCGGCCTACCAAGCATCCAAGGGGGCCGTACGCCTGCTGAGCAAGACCGCCGCGGTCGAGTACGCCCGGCAAGGAGTACGGGTCAACTCGGTGCATCCCGGGGTGATCGCCCCGCCGATGATCCAGGACCTCCTGGACGATGAGGGTGACCAGCAGCCGGACATCCAACGTACCCCCATGCGCCGGGCCGGCCACGCCGACGAGGTCGCACCCGCGATCCTCTTCCTCGCCTGCGACGACTCCTCGTTCGTCACGGGCTCGGAGCTGGTGGTCGACGGCGGCCTCACCGCGCACTGAACAGCCCAGCCGCGCGACGACCACGACGGCCTGCCTCGAACGCCGCACCCCGAGAGCGCGTCAACGGCTCGGCCCACCTGCCCCGTTCACGCACTGCACAGCTTCAGGCAGCCCGCACCGGCGCCTGTCCGCACACGCATCTCCGCCAGGGACCACACCACGACACCTGCTACCGCGTCCGCCCAAGCATCCGAATCCACCGAGCTCGCCGGGAAGACCGCGCTCGTCACCGGGGCCGCACGCGGCGTGGGCATGGAGACCGTAGCGCTTCTCCACGCCCGCGTCGTCGCCGTCGACCTACGCCTTGACAAAGCAACTCTGCCGGACGAGTTTCCCGTGGCCGTGCAGACCGAACGAATTGGTCTCCGTCCGCTCCAGGATGACCAGGGTCTCGGGTTGCCCGATCAGTGCGTACCGGCCGTGCGAGGGGCGGGCCTGCTGCCCGGACCGTACGCGCGCAGCAGCTCCTCCAGGCGGGCGCGGTGGTGCTCCAAGAACACCTCCAAGCGCGCGGTGTACCCCTCGCGTTCCTCGGTGCACACCGCGCTCAAAGCGACGTCCAGGAAAAAACCGTCCGGCCGGTGACGCATCCCCGGCACGGCCAGGGCCCACGGGAACCGCGCTGCCGCCGCCAATCCCCGCTGCGAGGCGCCCGGCGTCCCCATCGGGTCAAGTACGAGACCCGCAACCGTCAGCACTGGAGGTGGCTCTACGGTTGGCGGCGTCGCCTATACGGCCTCGACAAACGGGCTGACACGTTGTGCATGGACCTCTACAAGTCAGAGGGCATGCGTGTGCAGGCGGAAACGTCGCACTCCGATCGGGCGCACTCCCGGCAGGCTCCTGAGCCTCAGCCAGGCTGGGCGGCTCGAGCGGGTGGTGTCGGCGAAGCCCTCCTGGTGGTGCTCTTGAGACGTCCACTCGGACAGGTTGACCACCCGACGCCCGTCCGTGCTGACGTGAAAGTTGGCCGAGATCCCCCACGGGTGATGCGGCTCCGGGTCCGCCGCCAGTGCCTGGGTGACGGTGTCCAGCATGACCTGGGCTGTCTCTGTGCCGTCGACATCGATCTCGGCGAACGCGATGACACCGGGAACCCGCTTCTCCCCATCGGTGATCACGCTCAGACGGCGGTAGAACGTCCTCGCCTCGGCGTCGTCCGGGACGGCGTCCGCATCTGCCCACTGCTCGTAACCGAGGAGAGCGCCATGGCCGGCATCCACAAAGAGGCTTCGGGACAGCAGCGCATCCGGCCACGGCTCCCCGTCCCACGTCTCGAACAGCTCGGCAGCCTTCGCGCTTTGCTCTTGCTTTCCCTCCGCAGCCCACTCATGGATGCGGACCAGAGCGGAGTCGGGACGCCTGATGTCGGGGTGGCCGCCCACTGCCGTACGGGATGTCTTCCTGGTCATCGAAACTCCTCAGCCGGTGACGGATGGCGCACTGCCCGCACTGGGCGAACACCGCTGCGCCAGCCTCTTCCCTCAACGCGACTTGAGGTCAAGCAAATCGGTTAGATCGACACGAGCTGGGTTGCCCTTGGTCGCATGCGGTCCTGGGGAGCTTGTTGGTCAGCCGGCCTGTGTCTTCCGCCGCTTTGAGGTGTCGGATCATGTCGTCGAGGGTGGTGAAGTAGATGGAGAATCCGGCCCGGCAGGCTGCGACCGCCGGGCGACGGCGATATGCGTCTTGCCCACTCCCGCCGGTTCTCAACGGGTTCTAGTTTCTGATGTGGCGTTATTGCACGGCAGGACGTTGATGAGATCGCTGCCACGTGGTCTCAGCGCAGGCTGGAGAGTCCATCGACGTGGTGGGTGGGGGCGCCGAGGAACAGGTCGGGCTGTGCCGGGCCGTGGACGATGTTGAGCGTGTCGAGTCGGTAGGTCCGGTAGCCGCGGAAGGAACCGGTGAAGCGGTAGTCGATCTGCCGGCGGAGCCACTCTCCGCGGGAAGCGTTCGCGGATCCACTGCTGTTCCTCGATGACCGCGACGACCTCGCGGTCGACGAGGATGTTGTCCGGTGCAATACCGATCTTGCTCTGTGCGTAGTGGAACCGCGCGGCCTCCTCGCTTTCGGCCGCAGCGACTCTCGCTTACGGCAGCCGACGGGACCTTGCAGGACCTGCGGACAGGTTCACGGCGACGGCTTTGAAGAACGTGTAGTGGAAGGTTCCGTCGTGGGCGGTCCGGTGCAGGTCTGCGATCCCCTGGTCCCAGTCAGCCGGAGTGATCAGGGCGGCGGCCAGCGCGTCGTCCCGAACGGATTCGACCATCGCGATGAAGGTGTTGCGGGTGAAGCCGTTGACCCACCCCGGCTGGGTCCGGTCGGCATAGACCGTGCAGGGGCGGACTTCAACGCTGTCGTATCCGGCGCCGGCCAGCAACGGCTGTAGTCGCCGGCCGAGCAGCGCATTGCCTCCGGCTGCCGCCTGGAGGCGGATCTGGCAATCGATCACTGCCCGGGCATACGCGCTGTCAGGGTGGAAGACCACCGATCCGTGGTCCCCCTCGATCAGGGTGATGGTGCCCCCGGGCCGCAGCACGCGCCGTACTCCGGCCAACGCTCGCTGAGGGTCCGTCAGGTGTTCCAGGACGAAGCACACGAAAGCGTGGTCGAATTCCGCGTCAGCGAAGGGAAGGGCGAACACGTCTGCGTGGTGCCACTCCACTTGCGCCTCGGGCGCGATGCCGGCGACGTGGGTGCGGGCCTGCGCGAGCGACTCCTCGGACTGGTCGACCGCGACGATGTGCGCCCCGGGGCTGGAACGGAGCAGATGAACTGTCTGGGCGCCGACCCCGCAGCCGAGCTCCAGCACTCGACTGCCTGCGGGGTAGGTGGTTCCGGCGTGCAGCAGCTGCGCCAGTGTGTCCGCCTGGTCGCCCAGCCGACGGCCCTCACGCTGTGAGTAGCCGTGTACGTAGTCGGCCGCCGGGACAGGGGGAGAAGGTGTCGTGTTTGTGTTCATGGGCCCACCCTGCTGCCACTATGGACTGGTGAACAGATCCAATGAGGGCACTCCTCACCGGTCCATAATGTCTGGGACCGACTTCCTTCATCTGGCCATCGACGAGGCGCCGAGCGGCGGGAAGTCCGAGTGGCTGGCCCAGCAGATCCGGCTCGCGCTGGCGGACAGGCGTCTGCCGGTGGGAAGCAGGCTGCCGGCCACACGGGTCCTGGCCGGCGAACTGGGTGTATCGCGTGGCGTGGTCACCGAGGCCTACCAACGCCTGGTCGAGGACGGGTATCTTGCCGGACGAGGGCGCAGCGGAACGATCGTCGTCGGCGCACCCGCGATGACGACAGCAGCCAAACTCCCTACGCTCGCCAGTCCGCCGTCACCTTGCTCAGTGTTCACCGCCGCGCCCAATGCAGACGTCTTCGACGTGATGCGCACGGCTCGGGCCCGGATCGACTTCTCCCCAGGACTTCCCGATCTCGCCGCGTTCCCACGAGCGGCGTGGCTGCGCGAAGAACGCCGCGTCCTGGATCGCCTTGCGGCATCCGACCTCGGGTACGGAGACCCACGGGGTACGCCGGCACTCCGCGTGGCCGTCGCGAACTGGATCGCCCGTAATCGCGGTATCCGGGCGGACCCCGGCGAAGTCCTCATCGTCGCCGGAACCGCCCAGACGCTCACCCTCGTAGGGCAGGTGCTGCACAGTGACGGCATCTCCGCGGTAGCCATAGAGGACCCCGGCTCCCTGGGGGCCCGTCAGCACTTGCACAACTGTCAGTTGGACACCCCGCCCGTCGCGGTCGACTCAGAAGGGGTGCGTGTCGATGAACTGCGTGCCACGGGCGCAGCGGCCATTTTCCTGACGCCTGCACACCAGTTCCCCACCGGTGTCGTCCTTCGCGGCAGCCGTCGCAGCGAACTGATGCACTGGGCAAGCGAAAGCGGCGGACTGATCATCGAGGATGACTACGACGCCGAGCACCGCTACGACCGGCCGCCTGTGCCGGCCCTGCGGTCCGTGCTCGCGAATAACGTCTTCTACGCCGGGAGTGTGTCAAAGCTCCTCGCCCCGGCCCTGCGCATCGGGTGGGTTCTCGCCCCGCCGAAGTACCGTGACGCGCTCCTGGATGCCAAGCGGTTCGCCGACCTAGGTAACGCCGCCCTGCCACAACTCGTCCTGGCTCAGATCATGGAATCTGGCGCGCTGGAACGTCAGCTGCGCCATCTACGCAGGCACCACCGCCGCCGCCGGGACGCCATGGTCAAAGCCGTCGCTGCTCACCTGCCAGGCGCGGTCGTGCACGGTGCCGCAGCGGGCCTGCACCTGACGATCACCTTCGAGGCCGGGTTCGCCGACACGGACGTCGCAGGTGCGGCACTCGCGCGCGATGTGAAAGTGCACCCCTTGTCCTGGCACTGCCAGCGCCCCCGTCAACCGGGACTGGTCCTGGGCTACGCCGCGAGCCCGCCGACCGACATCAGCGAAGGAGTGGCGATACTCGGCGAAGTACTCGGACGGATGTCCTGACGGGCTGATCAAGGGCTGTGCGCTCCTGAACTCTGGTCGGGGAACGTGACGGCTTTTGCGCCGTACCCGCGCCCTAGTCATGTCGGCGCCGGGTTTGACCGACTCTGCGGGCTGTGTGGGCCAGGGAACGTAGCTGCCCGGTGGTGGCCAGGCGGCGCTGCGCGAGGGCGGCGACGATCTGGTGGGGGAGGGGCTCAACGGGACTCGGCGTGACATGAGGGAGCGCCGCAGGCGCCCCGGGCGCTGGGTGGCGGTGGGGGAGAGGCCGGGGGGCTGTCCCCTTGTGGTGGTGGAAGCCAGGCGGCTGTGCCGGGGCGGCGGGTGCGGTCTCTGAGCAAGTTGGGAACTCAGGCAATCTCCGCCCGACTGGTGGCGCCAGCCCTGTCACGGCGGAGCTGCCCACCTCGCCGCCGCTGCCCCGGGCGGTCGAGGGGCGTTCGATCGAGGTGTTCTACGACTCTCAGGACCCCTCTGACGTGCTGAGCACCGAATCAACTGCACCGGCTGGCACCGGACGGGAGCCCGATGGTGGTCGCCGGGTTCGACCGGACCAGCCGATCGACGCAGCGCTGACCGCATTGCGGCGAAGCGGTCCTCGCCGGTCGCGAGTTCCTCACGGAAGCGGGCGGTCAGTAGCAGCGCGTAGTCCGTGGCGGCTCCGATGACCACTTCGTGTTCCTGGTCGCCCTCGGTGTCGACTACAACATCTTCCTGATGTCCAGGGTCCGTGAGGAATCCCTGCGCCACGGCGCCCGCGAAGGGGTGCTGCGGGGCCTGACCGCCACCGGCGGCGTGATCACCTCCGCGGGCGTCGTGCTGGCGGCGACGTTCGCGGCGCTCGGCGTCATCCCCCTCGCCTTCCTTTTCCAGATCGCCTTCATCGTTGCCTTCGGCGTCCTGCTCGACACCCTGGTCGTGCGCTCCTTCCTGGTCCCGGCTCTGGTGCGGGACATGGGTGCGGCCGCCTGGTGGCCCGGCGTCATCAGCCGCGGGACGCAAGCCGGGCCCCGCGCGCCGGGCCCGCGCACCGCGGACTCCGGCCCCGCGCAGACGGGGCGCAAGTAGCCCGTCGTGCGCGGAGAATGAGCTCCTGCGGCAAACGCCGCAGGAGCTCAACGATCTACGCGGGCACGTCTAGGCTGTCGCGCAGGCGGGCATGACGTCCCGACAGATCGCCGAACGGCTCTCGCTGCCGCTGGGCACCGTCAAGACGCGCCGGCGCGACGGGCTCCTCCGAACGACAAGCTCAGCAGCTCTTCCTAGTTCAGCGCCCTGGAGTCCTCGGTCATGAGCAACTGCTGGGCAACGAGCTCGGAGCGGGTCAGCTCGAGCAACCGCCCCACCCAGTTCCGTCCCCGATCATCGGGGACGTCTCTCCAGAAGGGCGAGTCCGAGAAGCCGGTGTAGCTGATCCTGGCGTCCCCTGTGGAAACGAGGACCTGGGCGAGTTCGGGATGCTGAATGAACTTCGCACGAAGGAGCTCTGCCATGACCGCGAGCCGAACGTTGGGCCAGTCACTCCGGTGCGTTGCCCGGCCACCCAGGTCATGTGCTTCCTTGGCGGAGGCCGCATCCCGGATTCTGCTTCTGTCAGAAGCGTCCGCCGCCGACAGCGCCCAGTATCCATGCAGTACGGACGCATAGGACTCGCCGGCGAGCACGATCTGAGCAGGGAAGTCGTTGCGGAGCATGAACAGGCCCGGCTGCTCGGGCCACCCCTGCGGGTAGACGGTTTCATGCGAGATGAGAGCCGGTCGGCCGGGTTCTGAAGGATCGTCGGCATGCTGGACGGCTCGCCGCTCCTGCTCGCTCTGGACTCCCTGATCTCCGCGGCTGAAGTAGTCCAGGACGTCCTGGTGCATCTCCGCTGTCACTACTGGGCCATCACCGTCGACGGCCTCACCAAGGTTCGTGAGCAGGATCCGCAAGGGACGGTCCTGACGATCCATGTCTCCAAGGACATAGATCCGGAGATGTGGTGGAACCGCCAGATATGCCGCTCGGAGGAGCTCTCGGTTGGACTCGGCAGGTTCCTGCTGAAAGCGTCGGATCGCATCCCGGCAACTTTGCCCGGCAGTTGTTCGGTCATTGAGTGCTTCGATGCGGTCAGCGACTTCCAGAAGAAATCCCTCTGGTGTCAGCGGTTCGCCGTGACGGGAGGCCCACTTCGATGGTTCATCGGGAAGCGGTGGAGTCTCAGGATTGGTCACTGCCAATCGGCCCGTTGCCAGCATGTGCTCGAGGCCGGCCAGGTCCGTACGTTCTCCGCAGGTGATCGCTCCGTCCGCGAAGACGATCAGGTCGTCGAGGTAGCACTCACTGCCTGGTTGATACCGCCGCCACACGTGGCACCAGGCCCCATCGATTCTCTCCCCGTCCACGATCCGATATGTCGGTCCCCGCCAAGTCATGGACTGACGCTACCGCCTGATGGGCGATCATCGGCCTGGCAAGGAGAGCGCCAGGCGTACGCCAACGACCTCGTGACGAGCGGGCGTTGATCGCGTCACGGCGAAGTCCAACCGCAGCAAGGCCGACCAGGACCCCTCGACCTGGACGCCGCCGGCCGAAGGCAATCGGTGCGCGTACGTCAGCCAGTGGGTCGCCACCAAGACCCGCTGGAAGCCGGCCATCAACCCCAGCGAAGAAGCCGCCCTGGCCGAGAACGCCACCCGCTGCCCGAACATGCCCATCACGGTGCAACTCGCGCGATAGAGCGATGCGCGTGCTGGTGCTCCCCACGTCGATGGACGTCCTCGCCCGGCAGGTCGGCCGCGAGGAAGAGCAACGCCGCACCCTCACCGCCTTCTGAGGGCGCGGCAAGCGGGGGAGCGTCGCCGTAGCCCGGACCGGTCGCTTGGAGTGGGTCCCGGCTGCCGGTTGTGGCCAGGAGGGGGAGCCAGTGAGGCCGATTAGCTCACTGCTGAACGCATGGAAATGTGTACTGGCGGGAGTAGACATTGGATGGCGGTGTGGTTATGGTTTCTCTCGTAGCCGAGATCGGCAGGGCCCGGCAGAGATGAACTGCCGGGCAGCAGTATCCGCAAGTGCAGTTGCAGTTGCAGGGCGGTGCGGTGGTGGAGTTTCGAAGCCAGAGCAGTTGCAGGACGGCGACGGGACTGACCACCGGGCCGGGTGGCCCGCAGTAAGCAGGGGCCACCGTGAGCAGGACCGTAGTACCCGCATGTGGAAGTCGCAGTATCCAGCAGTGCAGGTAAATGAGCGGTACCTCGGTGAAGGCGTTGGCTGCGGGCGCGCGCACCGGGAGGTTCGGCAGTGGGGTTCTAAGCCAGAGCAGACGCAGGAGAGGTGACGGGGCTGGCTGCCGAAGAGTGACGCTTAGTCAGGTCACCAGCAATACGCATCACCCAGCAGTACCAGCAATACGCAGTTCCCGTTTGGCAGGTAGTTGCTCAAGAGGGAAGAACGGAGGAGCCGAGCGCCATCAGGATCGCCCGGGCCGAGTCACGGAGTCCGGGTACCGCAGGACATCGACAGTGAGGTGGTCTCCGGTCACGCATCCGCGATCCCCGCAACCCCGACGGCTTTCAGGTCGGGTCAGCGGAAACAGAAGGCCGGCACAGCATCAGGGCCGGCAGATGGTGTAGCAGTTCCTTCGGGGCCCGGGTGCCAGTACGGCACCCGGGCCCCTCAACGTGTGGCACACAGAGGTGCAATGACAGCAGACGACTTTTTTCGGCCGTCTCGATCCGCGCCCGCGAACTCGTAGACCAGGGCACCCCCATCGAAGCCGCCTGCCGCATCGTCATCCTTGAGGACCAGCTCGAGGAAGCCCAGCGCATCAACGCCGAACACCGCACCGCCGAAACAGCGGCCCCCGCAACCTCGTTGTGAAAGCAACGTCGGAGACATCCAGGGTTCCTGCTGCGTCGGTTGGCGTTCTTGGGTGGCTGCACCGAGGGGCGAGGCGGCGGGCTTAGCACAGACCATCTCGCGCGGCCGGCTGGAGCGCCAGCGCGGGGACGGTGTCTGCACTCTTACGCCGACCCCGCGACAAAACCCGACTCACCATCTGGTTGGGCCTGTGCGATCTTGGGCCGCCGAACTCCATGCGCAGCGCAGCCTCGTGAGTGAGGTGTGGCCGTGTGCCACGGGAGGCCCTTCCTCCCACTCTCCCGTGACGGGTGTGCCATCCGGCCAGAGCGGATAGGACAATGAGATGAGGCATCTCATGATCCCTGCCGTGGTAGCCGTGGTAGCCGTGATGGCCCTGGCTGCCGGCTGCGCCGACGAGCCGAGCGGCTGCAATGCGAAGCCGAAGCTCTCGTCGGCCAAGGGTGAGAAGCGGCCGGTGGAGATCGAGCCGAGCCAACGGCACCCCGGTATCGCCGATTCCAAGCTGGAGGAAGCGCTCCCACTGCCGGATCTCAAGGCGGAGCCCGTCGAGAAGGTGCTCAACCACCTGCGGCGGGAGACCCTGGACATGGCGGGCGTCATCGGTAAGACCGACGACGGCGAGTGCGACCGGGAGGTCGTGCAGCCACGCGGCGAGACGGTCCGCTGCACCGTTGGATTCGAGGGAATGACCGTGCCGTGGCTGGTGACCAGCAAGGGGATGACGTCGGGCAGCGTCGGCGTATTCAGCCAGGACTTCGTCTACACGGCCCGGCCGTTGAAGACCGTGCACACCGCCCAGTCGGTCTACGACCTGTTTGCCTGGGAGCGGGGGAAGAACGGGACGACAGAAGGCCCTCTGGCGCCGGTCGATCCGCGGTGCGATCGGCTGCCGAAAGTCTTCACGGCGGAGCCTGGTAAGAATACCGGCTACTTCTGCCAGGACATCTCGATGAGCTGTACTGACGGCGTCCAGCGTGTTAAGCGGTTTGACCGGGCCATCCATGTGGACAAGCGCGGGCAGCTGTCGTTCCGTGCCTGAAGGGTGTTGCACAAGGCCGTGTTCGGGCAGGTCGGGGCCCGTGACCGCAGTCTTCTGGTCATGAGGCGAGGGCGAGGTTGGGCATGTGGGCGACGGCTTGGACGGCGTGATGGAGGCCGTTGCCGCGAGTCGCGGAGGATCTTGTAGTTCTTCATGCGTCCGATGACGTGCTTCACGCGGGCGCGGACCTTGCGGTGGGCGGCGTTGTCGTCCGCTTCGCCCGTCAGCAGGGCCCGTTGGGGGCGTTTGCGGTGCGGGACGACCATCCCGCAGTTGAGGTAGGCGCCTCGAAGCGGACAGGTCTGGCATAGCGCTGTGAACGCTGATCAGATGCTCTCTTTAAGGGCGCTAATGAGTGACAGATCGTTCCCTACACCCCTCGTTGGTGTTTACACAGCGGCGCGCAGCTAAAGCTGGGTGCGGCCGGACGACAGGTGCAGGACCGGCTCGGTCGGCACGTGGAGTGGCTTGAGACGCAAGTCTCCTGCGCGCGTGGCCTTTGGACGGATAGACGCGGGCAGCGCCGCAGGGCCTCTCGCAGCGAGCAAACAGGAGACCCAGGCATGAGGCAGGCGGCGGAAGGCGCGACGGAGTTGGACCTTCCCGAGGAGTTGGTGGCCCTGCTGACCGGCCACCTCGATGTGAAGGCGGATGCCGGTGAGTTCTCCGGCAGGACGACGTTCGAGAGTCTCGGCCTGGACTCGCTGTCGCTGTTCGAGTTGGTGGTGGCGGCGGAGGAGGAGTACGGGATCGTCCTCCCCGAGAACACTCTGGACCTGCGCCCGTCATCCACCCTGGGCGAGGCGGCTCGGGCGTTCGAGCATGCGCGCTGAGATCGCGGTCACCGGGCTGGGGCTGGTAACTCCGGCCGGCCATACGGCGGAGGCGAACTGGGCGGCCTTGTGCCGGGGGCGCTCGCTGGCCGCGACCGATCCCGGACTGGCGGAACTGCCGGTCGACTTCTCTTGCCGGGTGACGGACTTCGAGGGCGAGACGGAGCTCGGCCGGGCGTCGGCGCGGCGCGTGGACCGCTTCATCCAGTTCGCTCTCGTCGCCGCCCGGCGGGCCGTCGCGGACGCGGGCCTCGATCGTCGTACCTGGGAAGCGGAGCGGGTCGGTGTCGTGCTGGGCGTGGGATCGAACAGCCTGAGTGCGTACGTTACTGAGTTCGGTCACCTCGGCGCCGGGCGGCCGGAGCGGGTCTCGCCGCTCGCGCTCCCGCGCAGCGTTCCGAGCATGGCCGCGGGCGAGGTCGCCATCGACCTGGGCGCGCGCGGCCCCAACTTCACCACCGCCAGCGCCTGCGCGTCGGGCGCCACCGCGATCGGAGTGGCCCGGGACCTGCTGCGATCCGGTACCTGCGACATCGTGCTGGCGGGCGGCAGCGAGTCGGCTCGCTCGCGCATGACGGCCACGTGCTTCACGCGGATGCGGGCACTGTCCCGGCGCAGGGCCGAACCGGCTCTGGCCAGCCGGCCGTTCGACGCGCAACGTGACGGCTTCGTCCTGGGCGAGGGCGCCGGCATCCTCGTCCTCGAACGCGCATGCGCGGCTCGGGCCCGCCGGGCTCCCGTCCTGGCACTGCTGCGAGGTTACGGTGCAGGCGCCGACGCGCACCATCCTGTCGCCCCGCATCCGCAGGGCGACGGCGCGGTCCACGCCATCCGCACCGCTCTGGCGGACGCCGGGTGCGGGCCGGGGGACGTCGGTCACGTCAACGCGCACGGCACCTCCACCCCGCTGAACGACGCGGCCGAGGCACGAGCCCTCGTCCGCGTCTTCGGTGACGACGGGCCGCCGGTCACCGCGTCCAAGGGCGTGATCGGGCACGCGCTGGGGGCGGCCGGGGCGATCCAGGCGGCGTACACGGTTCTCGCGTTGCGCCATGCGGCCGTCCCTCCGGTGGCGAACTTCGAGGGCCAGGACGGAGACCACAAGCTGGACATCGTCGCCGGACATCCTCGCTCCACGCGTGAGGAGGCGGGGATCAGTTGCTCCTTCGGCTTCGGCGGCCAGAACGCCGTGCTGCTGTTCACGGCTTCCTAGTGGGAACTGGACGCCGTCTCCGGCGGATGCGGGACGGAGGCACACGGGTGGATGCGGTGCGGCGCCGGGCCTGGCTGGTGGTGGTGAGCGCCCTGCTGGCGGCGGTGTGCGCGGGGGCACTGGCCCCGGTTGCCTTCTCGGCGCTGAGCACGGGCGGAGCGGTCGCGACGGACACGGAGGCGACGCGTGCCGGACGGCAGGCAGAGCGGCTCGGCGTGCCCACGCCCGATCTGCTCCTGGCCGTTTCACAGCGCACCGGCGGTGAACGCGAGGCCGGCGTCCGGGACGGCACCACAGCGGTGGTGGAGAAGCTGGCCGGGCAGCGCGACGTCAAGACCGTGTGGTCGGCACAGACCACCGGTGACACATGGCTGCGCTCCAAGGACGGACGGACCCAGCTGGTCGCCGTACGGCTGAAGGGGACGGACAAGGAACGTAAACAGGTGGCGCCAGGTGTGGTGGCGGCGGCCCGCTCGGCTGTCCCGGGGATGCGGGTGGAGCCCAGCGGCGAGGTGTGGGCCAACCGGGAGATCGACGAGACCATCGAGCGCGACCTGAGCCGGGCCGAACTGCTGGCCGCGCCGGTGGTCTTCGTCGTCCTGGTCTTCGCCTACGGGTCCGTGGTGTCCGCGCTGCTGCCCGTGGTCGTGGCCGCGCTGGCCATCGGCTGCACCATCCCCGTCCTGGGCCTGCTGGCGCAGGTGGCCGACGTGTCACGGGTCGCGGTGAACGCCGCCTCGGCGATCGGTTTCGGCCTGGCCGTCGACTACAGCCTCTTCGTTCTGGCCCGCGTACGGGAGGAGACCTCGCGGGGCGCGGACCTTCACACTGCGCTGGCGGCCGCCCGCCGCTCCAGCGGCCGTTCAGTCGCATTCTCCGCCACCGCCGTCACCGTATGCCTCGCCACCGCCTTGGTGGTGCCGGTGCCGATGCTGCGCGCGCTGTCCCTGGCGGGCATGATCGTCACCGTGCTGGCGGCGCTTGTCGCCCTGACCGTGCTGCCCGCCTGTCTGCGGCTGCTCGGCCCCCGGGCCCAGGCGTGGGACCCGCTGGCGCGGTGGCGGCGTGCCCATACCGGGGACGTGAGTCGCTTCTGGCATCGCACAGCGTCCACGGTCACCGCACGGCCCCTCCTGGCGGGCGGCCTGGCGGTGCTGCTGCTGGCCTTGTTGGCCCTGCCCTTCACCCACGCACAGCTCGGCGTCGTGGACGAACGCACGCTGCCTTCGTCGGCCCCGGCTGCCGCCGCGGCCGAGCGTGTACGCGCCGAGTTCACCGCGCCACCGGAGCGGATCCTCACCGTGGTCGTCACCGGACCGCGGGCCACGGACGGTACACCGGCTTACAGCGACCGACTCGCCCGTGTCCCGGGCATCACTGGTGTCCGCGTGGTGCGTGTGGCTCCGTCCGGTGAGGCCCTCGTGCTGCTGGCGGCCACGTCCGCCGCCCCCGGCACGCCGGAGGCGGACACCGCGGTGCGCAAGGTACGACAAACCCCCGCCCCGGGAAGCGTGGCGGTGGGCGGGCGGGCCGCGGAGGTCGTCGACACGGCGGACGCCGTCCTCGGCGCCCTCCCGTGGTGCCTGTTTCTGCTGGCTGTGGGGCTCCTGGCCCTCCTCAGCGCCTTCACCCGTACCCTGGTCGCCCCCCTGAAAGCTCTGATCGTGGCCGCCGCCAGCCTCGGGGCGAGCCTCGGCGCGCTCGTCATTCTCTTCCAGGACGGCCACGGCGGCGCAGTACTTGGCAACTTCACGGCGACGGGAACGCTGGACGCCTCGACGCTGCTGTTCGTCCTGTTCATCGCGCTCGCCCTGTCGGTGGACTACGAGGTCTTCCTGCTCGGCCGTATCCGGGAGGAGTACGACCGCTGCGGAGACAACCGCACCTCGATCATCGAGGGCGTCGCCCGCACCGGCCGGCTGATGACGTCCGCTGCGGCAGCCGTGGCGATTTCGACCGCGGCCATGGCCACCTCCCACGTCGCCCTGCTCAAGTTCATCGGCATCGGCGTCGCACTCGGCGCGCTCGTGGACGCCGTCCTGGTGCGGGGAGTTCTGGTGCCCGCCGTCATGGCGGCCCTTGGTCCGGCGAACTGGTGGGTTCCGGCCCGCATCAGGTCCCCGTTGTTGATCACTACACCTGTGAAGAAAGGCGGAAGCTGATGCCGATGCCTCAGGCGACAGATGACCGCGCCCGGCAGTCAGGGGCCGCCGCCCCACGGGTGGTGGCGATCCAGACGGCCTTCCCGCCGTATCAATACCGGCAGGAAGAGATCCTGGCCGCCCTGGCCCGCACGACGCTGCTGGAGTCCGAGATGGGCGCTCTGGTACTCCGTAAGATCCATGCCAGCTCGGGTGTGGAGACCCGCTCGCTGTCCCTGCCGTTGGACAAGCTCGTCGATCTCGCCCGCCGGGAGGACTTCACCGAGCAGAACCGCATCTGGCTCGACACCGCTATGGAGCTGGGGGAACAGGCGCTGATCGGCGCGCTGCGCACCGCGGGCGTCCGGCCCGAGGAGGTCGACGCGGTGATCAGCACCACCGTCACCGGTCTTACCGTGCCGTCGCTGGAGGCTCGGCTCGCCCACCGGGTCGGGCTACGGCCGGACGTCAAACGTATTCCGCTGTTCGGCAACGGCTGCGCCGGAGGCGCCGCAGGTCTGGCACGGCTCCATGACTACCTACTGGCCCACCCCGACCAAGTGGCCGTCCTGCTCGCCGTGGAACTGTGCACACTGGCGCACCAGCGCGCGGACGGCTCCGTGGCGAACATCGTCGCCGGCAGCCTCTTCGGGGACGGTGCGGCCGCCGTCGTGGCCTTCGGAGGCAAGCGGGGCGGCTGCCGCGCCGGGCCTGAGCTGTTGGACACCCACAGCCTGCTGGTCCCCGGCACCGAAGACGTCCTCGGCTGGGACATCGGCTCCCACGGCTTCCGGATCCTGCTGTCGCCCGAGGTCCCTACGCTCACGGAGAAGCACTTGCCCACGGCCGTCCAAGGGCTCCTCGCGCGGCACGCACTGTCGCCGCACCAGATCGCGAGCTGGATCATCCACGGCGGCGGACCGAAGGTCTTCACCGGTGTACAGCAGGCCCTGGACCTGCAGCCTGGCGCCTTGGACCTCACCCGGCGCTCCGTGGCCGAGCGGGGCAACCTCTCGTCCGTCTCCGTACTGGACATCCTGCACGCGGCCATGGAAACACCGCCCCCCGCGAACGCACCCGGCCTGGTCGCCGCCATGGGGCCGGGGTTCGCCATCGAACTGGTCCTCCTCCGCTGGTAGGGGCCGCCCGCCGGCACCGAAACCTGCCGACCGCCCGACAAGAAAGATGTCACGGACCGTGCCCGCCATCCCCGCAGACGTACGCATCCTGATCGACCTCGAACCGGTGGTCGCCGAGGCTCTCGACACACATTTCCGGACGACCGTCGACTGGTACCCGCACCAGTACGTCCCGTGGAGTCAGGGCCGTGACTACGACGGTCTCCTCGAAGGGGAGCCATGGGACTCCTCCCAGCAGAAACTGAAGGCGGCCGCTCGGGACGGCCTTCTCTACACTCTGCTCACCGAGGAAAACCTGCCCAGTTACCACCGGGTGATCGGGGAAATGCTGTCGCTCGACGGCCCTTGGGGTGTCTGGGTCAATCGATGGACCATGGAGGAGGCCAGGCACGGCACCGCCATCCGTGACTACCTCGTGGTCACCCGCAGTGCCGATCCGGTGCTTTTGGAGGACGCCCGCGCCGCGCATGTGCAGCACGGCTACGAGATCGACTACCGCGGCGACCTCATCGCCTCTCTGGTCTACGTCACCCTCCAGGAACTCGGCACCCGCGTCAGCTACCAGGGAATCCGCCGACTGTGCGACGAGCCGGTGTGCGGGGCTCTGATGCAGCGCATCGCCCACGACGAGAACCGGCACATGCTCTTCTACCGGACCACCCTCCAGGCGTGTATGCGTATGCACCCCGACCGAACGCTTCAGGCTGTGGCCAAAGTCCTCAAGACATTCCGCCCTCCCGGCCACGCCGCACCCGGCTTCGGCCGGCTGATCAGCTCCCTGGCCAGGTCGGGCATCCTCTCACCGGAGATCTACTACAAGGACATCGCCCTTCCCTTCGTCCGTATGCTCGGCGCCCTCGACACCCCCGGACTTGCACCGGTCGGCCAGCACGCCCAGGAGGAGATCGCCGCGCACATGGAGGAATCAGCGGACCGTGCCGGCAGATACCGCGCCCTGGCCGAACGCCTCAACCGACTCGCGACCGCTTAAGACGAAGATTCCGCCGTCCGGGAGTGAGAAGGGCGATCCGACATGTCCCTGGGCTGGGTGACGATCCCCGTAAGTCTGTTCGTTCTCGTGACCGCGATGGCCATCGTGCGCCTGGTCGAACTGACAACAGCCCGTCGCAACGCGCGATGGGCCATCGACCGCGGCGGCATCGAGTACGGGCAACGCCACCATCCCGTCATGATCATCCTTCACGTCTGCCTGCTCGTTGGGACCGTTGCAGAGATCGCCCTCACCGCCCGCGCCTTCGTCCCTCTCATCGGCTGGCCGGCGCTGGCCGTCCTCATCCTCGTGCAGGCAGGCCGCGCCTGGTGCATGAGGGCGCTCGGCCCCCGATGGAACACCCGCGTCATCGTCGTGCCCGGGCTACCACTGGTCACCACCGGGCCCTACCGTTGGATGCGGCACCCCAACTACCTCATCGTCCTGTTCGAAGGCATCGCCCTGCCCCTCGTCCACACCGCATGGATTACTGCGATGCTCTTCACCATCGCCAACGCGCCATGGCTCGCCGTCCGCGTCCGTACGGAGAACGCGGTGCTATGGCCTGCGGGGGGACCAGCGGCGCGGGGCAGTTCGTGGAGCTGTTCGCCGACCTCGTCGACGGACCCCTGCTGTTGGCGCTGCGCTTCTCTTACCCGCACATCGCCGTGAGCGTTGATCGGCCCCCCCCGCGACCGCGGAGACTCCCGCAGCCGCCACATAGAAGGTCCAAGCCCGCTTCGGCTTGGTCACCGCCCGCTCTAGCCGCCCCGGGCAGAACCGGCCCGCCCCCAGCGCGGGCTGCGGCATCTCGACGGACAGCAGTGAGGCTGCCTCCGTCAACCGCACCCCGAAGGAGAACAACAGCTCGGCGAACGCCGCATTGCGCGCCTCGAGCCGCTCCGCCCACCCCTGCTCCGGCACACCGTCCAAGGTGTGCCTGCTCAGCCCCGCCTCCGGCCACAGCCGGAAGGCACGCGGAGTATGTATCACCGGTGGCCGGTGGGCATGCACAAGGTCCGCCAGTGGTAGCCCAAAACGCAGGAGCACCGCGTGTTCTGGCGGGGCCCGTACATCAGGCCCCGTGGATGCCCCGCTCATGCTCGGCGAGAAGGCGTACCTCGTCGACACCTGGGCCCTGGCTGAGTCGCTGCGTAGGGCCGGGGACATCTGTGCGGTCAGGACTGGCGAGTCGGCTTGGCGCGGGCCCTCAGGCGAGTTCGCGGCGATACGATCGTGGTCCTTGTCCAGGGCGTTCGCGGTGGGAGTGACCTCGTGGTTGAGCTGGTCCAGGAGCAGCGACTGGATGTGTTCGTAGACTCCTTCGCGTTCTCGTTTCAGGAGTCCTGGGACGCTGACCTGCCAGTTGCATTTCCCGATGCCTTTGATGCCGATGTGTTCGTGAACGCGTTTCCCGGTCGCGTTGATCTCTGCAGTGCCGGCCACACGCATACCGCGGCGGTGACGGTGCAGGTCAGGGACCGGACTCCGCCCGCCGAGGATGACGCCGCGTGGGATGTGCAGGGGGAAGCGGAGTTTGAGTCGGTAAGCGGTGATGTCGCCGTGTGGACGCCGTCGTTGGGACGCACCGATGACCTGATCGAGCTCGGCAGGAAGGGCCTGTGGCGGGTGCGGGCGCACTGCACGGGGCGTGCCGAGATTGCGGAGCTGCGGGAGTCGGAGGAGCCGGTCGTCGGAGTGGAACGCTATCTGGTGCAGTTCTTCCCCGCCGACTGACCCGGAGGCAGGGGGCGGCTCGGCAGGCACTGGCCGCCCCCTGCAACGCTGTCAGGCCGTGATCGTTACGAGGAAGGCATCGTCGTCGGTGTCGGCACCATCCGGTCTCCGTCGACCTCGATGCTGAAACCCCGCACATCCTGGTCGACGCTCCACAGGCGGCGGCAAGTCAGTGACCCTGCGCTGCATCTGTCTGCCAGATGCTCCACCACGGCTCGCTCGTGTACGTCCTCGACACCAAGCGGATCTCCCACCCGTGGGCGAACGGACTGCCTGACGTCACCTACTGCCGCGACATCGCCGACATCCACGACCAGCTCATCGCGCTCGGCATGGAAGGCCGGCACCGGGTGCGCCTCGCCGCCGGGCCGGCTGATGCTCCACCGCCGTCTGGTCCACGACTACGACACCTTGCCCGACCGCTCCGAAGCCATGATTGACCTGGCCATGGCCGACCTCATGACCTGCCGCCTCACCAGTGAGGCCACCGTCTCCTGGTGTGACCCGGCGAAGCCAAAGCAACTGCATACTCCGGGACGGGACACCAGCAGAAACCGACCTTCTATTTCTTCTGGTCGTCCCATGACGTCCGATACCAGCCCCTGAATGACGCCAGCAGCGCCGTGAGCGCGGCGCCGACCCGGGGATCAAGGCCTGGAGCATGGAGCAGTACCGCGTTGGACGACGGTTTGTGCTCCAAAGCCATTCGGCCGTCCGCACGCCATCTCACGCGCCGTGGCGCGCGCGGGAGGTCGCCGTTATCCAGCACGGCGGCGACGAGGGCGAAAGGAAGCAGAGGAGCCAACAGCCAACAGAAGGCCCACCAAAAGAGCCGTCCCTTGTAGCCCACGGCTTCCGGCCCGCCGACCTGCGACACCGTCCAGCGGACACGCAACCCGCCGCCCCTGAACGCCTTCCGCCGCGTAATGGTGCCGATGATCTGCCCGTAGGCGTCAAGCACCTGGTAGGTCACACGGTGCCCCTCGGTGGACTGCGTGACCAGGCGGGCCAGCATCCTTGCACGTTGCTCGTCGTCCCACAGGAGGAAGGAACGGACCCCCTTCTTGCGGTTGCCGCGGTACGCGGGGATGCCGCCCGGCGGGAGTTCGCGTTCCACGTGCGCCAGTACGTGGGGCTGCTCTCCCGGAGCCGCGATGTGGATGGGATACAGGGGCGGCACCGCTAGTCCGGTAGCTTGCGTGCTCTTACGCGGTCGCGGGGTGTCGTACATGGTGAGACTGACGGTCATGGGCTCTGCTTTCCCTCGGTGGCGTCCGGGCGGTGGCGTGTGCGGTGGTGTCCGGCGCCGCTGCATCCGGCCCGGGGCTCCGCTCAGCAGGCGCGTCGCGCCTGGAAGCAGGAACTGTAGTTCGTTCTCGGAGGGCGCCTGAAGTGGTAGGGCTGCGAGCACCTCTGAGCGCGGACAGCGCAGACAGCGCAGATCTCAGGGCTGCTGGATACTCACCTCCACCTGCTCTTCCTGCACGGTCGTGGTGCCGAGCGCCGCCGCGCCCGCGCCGACGAGGACTGCGACGGCCGTCGCCGCGCCGACGACCGCAAGCCGCAAGCGCGGACGGCGTCGCTGCACGGGCGCCTCTGCGGCAGGTGTAGCGGGCGTGACGGGGGCGACAGGTGTGACGGGCGGAGCAGATGACTGTGCGCCCATCGCGAGTTCCCGGCGAGCGGCCACCCACCGCCGGGTCTCGTCGGCGTCGAGCCCGCACGCGACGACAAAGGCGACGAGGACGGTCTCACGGGGCAGGCGGTCCCGGCGCAGCATCGTCGCGGCCGTCGAATACGGCAGCACCTCACCCGCCGCGGCAGCCGCGCGCTCCAACTCCCGGTAGCTGAGGCCCGACCAGGCCTTGAGGCGGCGCAACTCCGCCATGAATGTGGGTGTTTCGACGGTGCGGGGCGGCACGGGCGGTGGCGTCATGCGGGTCCCTCCGGTTCCAGTGCGCGTCGCTGACCTGCGTATAGGCAGACTCGCACAAGCTCGAACAGCTCATCTGTTGAACGAGCTCACGAGCGGGGATCAGTTTTGGTCTCACATCTGTCGTCGTTGTCTTGGAGGCATACGTGGGCCGCCTCGGTTCCCTCGTGCTGTTACTGACCTTGTTGGCGTGATGTCGTCAAGATGAGGCCGGTTTCGGCGAGGCATCCGTCGATGAGGTTGCTGCGGTACTGGATCTGGCGGAGA